>CAYUXM010000075.1:0-1476 GCA_964448765.1 uncultured Rhodobacterales bacterium | reverse complement strand
GAACCGGCGGCCAACGACAACGGCGGCAAGGTGATCTGGCTGGCCGAGGCCGAGGCGGAACTGCGCAAGGTGCCGTTCTTCGTGCGCGCCAAGGCCCGGCGCAACACCGAGGCCTATGCCGCCGCCCGCGGCCAGGCGCGGATCGATGTCGAAACCCTTTACGAGGCGAAGGCCCATTATGCGCGATGACGTGACATACCGGGCCGCGCCGGCCTACCGCATCGTGGTCGTCACGCTGGATGCCCATGCCGCCGAACCCTGCGCGCAGGTCACCGGCCGCCTGCAGGCCGATTTCCCCGGCCTGTCGGTCGAGGTCTTCGCCGCCGCCGAATGGGGCGAGGCGCCCGACCGGCTGGACGCGGCGCGCGAGGCGGTCGGCCGGGCCGACGTGATCGTGGCGAACCTGCTGTTCCTCGACGAGCATATCCGCGCGATCCTGCCGGCGATCGAGGCGCGGCGGGCCGAGTGCGACGCCGTCGTCGGCATCATCTCGGACGCGCAGATCGTGCGGCAGACCCGGATGGGCACGCTGGACATGAGCCAGCCGGCCACGGGCGCGCTGGCCTGGCTGAAGCGGCTGCGCGGTTCGTCGAAACCCTCGTCGGAGACCGGCGAGAAGAAGATGCGGCTGCTGCGCCGGTTGCCGAAGATCCTGAAATACATCCCCGGCAAGGCGCAGGACCTGCGCGCCTGGTTTTTGTGCATGCAATACTGGCTGGGCGCCTCGGACGCGAATATCGAGGCGATGGTGCGGTTCCTGATCTCGCGCTACGCCCGCCGCGACGCGTGGCGCGGCACCGAGGCGCCGGCGCCGATCGAGCATCCGGATGTCGGGCTTTACCATCCCGATCTTCCCGGCCGGATCGTCACCTCGGTGGCCGATCTGCCGGCCCGGCACGGCGCCAAGGGCACCGTGGGCCTTCTGATGATGCGCTCCTACGTGCTCAGCGGCGATACCGCGCATTACGACGCCGCGATCCGCGGGCTGGAGGCGCGGGGGCTTCGGGTGATCCCGGCCTTTGCCGGCGGGCTGGACGGGCGCCCGGCGATCGAGGCGTTCTTCGCCCCCGGGGGCAAGGTGCGGATCGACGGGCTGGTGTCGCTGACCGGGTTCTCGCTGATCGGCGGGCCGGCCTATAACGACAGCGCCGCCGCGGTCGAGGTGCTGAGCGCGCTCGACGTGCCCTATGTCGCCGCGCATCCGCTGGAATTCCAGACGCTGGACCAGTGGTCGGGCTCGGCCCAGGGTCTGGGGCCGATCGAGACGACGATGCTGATCGCGCTGCCGGAACTCGACGGCGCGACCAACCCCACCGTCTTCGCCGGCCGGCACGGCGCCGGCATCTGCGCCGGCTGCGACCGGGGCTGCACCGGGCAGGGCAGCCGCGCGATGGCCGCCTGCGCCGAACGGGTGGAGGCGCTGGCGGGCCGTGTCGAACGGCTGGTGGCGCTGCGCCGCTCGCGGCCCGCCGACCG
>CAYUXM010000074.1:0-12951 GCA_964448765.1 uncultured Rhodobacterales bacterium | reverse complement strand
TCGTGGACATGGCTTTCCTTCAGCCCGGCCCCGGTGATCCGGACGAAACGGCAGTTGTGCCGCATCTGTTCGACCGTGGCATTGCCGGTATAGCCCATCGCGGCGCGCAGCCCGCCGACGAGCTGGTGGATCACCGTCGTCGCCGATCCCTTGTAGGGCACCTGCCCCTCGATCCCCTCGGGCACCAGCTTGTCGCTGGCCGCGTCCTTCTGGAAATACCGGTCGGCGGAGCCGCGCGCCATCGCGCCGAGGCTGCCCATGCCGCGGTAGGTCTTGAAGCTGCGGCCCTGGTAGAGGATCACTTCGCCGGGGCTTTCGTCGGTGCCCGCGATCGCCGAACCGACCATCGCGCAGGACGCGCCGGCGGCGATCGCCTTGGCGAAATCGCCGGAATACTTGATCCCGCCATCGGCGATCACCGGGGTGTCGCCGGCGGCCGCGGCACTGTCCATGATCGCCGTCAGCTGCGGCACGCCGACGCCGGCCACCACCCGCGTCGTGCAGATCGAGCCCGGCCCGATCCCGACCTTGACGGCATCCGCGCCGGCGTCGATCAGCGCCCGCGTCGCCTCGGCGGTGGCGACGTTGCCGGCGATCACCTGCACCGCGTTCGACAGCGCCTTGATCCGTTCGACGGCGCGGGCCACGCCTTCGGAATGGCCATGCGCGGTGTCGATCACCACGATATCGACACCCGCGTCGATCAGCGCCTGGCTGCGCTCGAACCCCGCATCGCCGACGGTCGAGGCGGCGGCGACGCGCAGCCGGCCCAGTTCGTCCTTGCAGGCATTGGGGTTCAGCACCGCCTTCTCGGTATCCTTCAGCGTCAAGAGGCCGGTCAGGCGGCCGGCCTTGTCGGTGACCAGCAGCTTCTCGATCCGGCGTGCCTTCATCAGGCTCTTCGCCTCTTCCAGTTCCGCCGGTTCGGTCAGCACCGCGAGGTTCTCGGCCGTCATCATCACCCGCACCGGCGTGTCGTCGGACGTGGCGAAGCGCATGTCGCGGTTCGTGACGATGCCCACGACATGGCCGCGGTCGTCCACCACCGGGAAGCCGGTGACGTTGTAGCGTTCCTGCAGGGCCTTGGCGTCGGCCAGCGTCTGGTCGGGGCGGAGCGTGATCGGGTTGTAGACGATCCCGCTTTCGAACCGCTTCACCCGCCGGACCTCGCGCGATTGCTGTTCCACGTCGAGATTGCGGTGGATCACCCCGATCCCGCCGGACTGCGCCATCGCGATCGCCATGCGCGATTCCGTCACCGTGTCCATCGCCGAAGACAGCAGGGGAATGTTCATCCGGATCGACCGGGTGGCCCGGGTGGACGTGTCGGCCATGTTCGGCAGCACGCTGGAAGCGGCCGGAACCAGAAGCACGTCGTCGAAGGTGAGCGCCTCGCGAATCTCCATGGGGTGTCTCCTCGGGAGCCTTCGTTTGGCGCTTCCCCATTTCACGGAGGGGAGCGGAAGGCAAGGCCGAAACCGCGGCCCGCCACCGGCCGCGGCGGCGGCGCGCGGCCCGGCTCAGGCGACGGCGGCGTTGGTCCTTGGGCCAAGCTGGCCCCTGGCCCAGAGCTGCAGCACCCTGAAGGCGATCCAGGGCACGATCAGCGTCGCCGCGACCAGCGCGAGCCCGCCGGGGATGCGCCAGTCCCCGCCCAACGTCAGCCACAGCGAGGCGGTGGCCGCCAGCGGGAAGGTGAAAGCCCCCCAGAACGGCGAAAACCCCGCCGCCAGAAGCCAGCGGGCCGAGGCGACCAGCGCGCCAAGCAGGATCGCGGCGAGCACCGCGAAGGCCTGCGCGACCGGCGCGAGGCCAAGGCCCGCGGCGACCAGGCCCAGCATCGCCGCCGGGGCAAGGTGAATGGCCAGCAGCGGCCGCAGCGGCGCCGGCACCGAGGCGGCCAGGAACTGCCGCGCGCTTTCCGCCCAGATCGCCGCGGCCATCGCCCCCGTCGCCCAGAGGATCACGGTGCCCAGCCCGGCAAGCCCCAGCGCCGGCGCGGTCACACCGGCCAGGATGAAACCCACGAAGTTCAGATGCCAGACCGGGGTGACGCGGCGCTGTTCGGCCGGCCCGGTCAGCAGCACCCGGATCAGCACGGCAAGGAAGGCCGCATGCGCGGCCAGCCCGGCCCAGAGGATCGCCGCCGCGATGCCGGCGCCGAAGGGCAGCCAGGCCGCCGCCAGCAGGTAAAGGCACAGCACCATCGCGCCAACCCCGGCGCGGCCCGGCAGGATCCGCAGGTCCTCGGCCAGAACGCCGGGCCGGGCGGCAAGCTTGCGCAGGTAGGCGGCCAGCGCGAAAAGGTAAAGCGCGGTGACCGCGCCGAGGATCACGTCGCCCAGTTCCGCCGGCAGGCCGAAGGCATCGGCCCCGCGCCGCCAGCCCAGGCCAAGGCCGAACAGCCCCAGGATCGCCGGGAAGATCGCCGGCGGCGTGCCGCGAAACAGCGCGGGGCGGGGCGGTGGCGGCTTGAAGGCCATCGGGGCTCCTTCACGATCGTCACGCGCCTTGGTGCCGGGGCTGCTGCCGAAAGGCAAGGGGCGCGACGTCGCGGGGCTTGCGGCGGCGGGCCGGGCGCGGTTTCCTCGCAGCGGGCGGCAACAGCGGCGGCAAGGGGGGCCGGATGGCGGGACACGGGTATGAAACCGGGCGGCTGAACCTGCCCTTCGTCGGCATTTCCACCTTCGGCAAACGGCCCCATGTCTCCGACTGGGCCGCGATCGAGGCCGAGGTCGCGGTGCTGGGCGCGCCCTTCGATTTCGGCACCCAGTTCCGCGCCGGGGCGCGGTTCGGCCCGCGCGCGGTGCGCGAGGCCTCGACGCTGTTCTCCTTCGGCCATGCCGGGGCCTATGACCACGAGGATGACGCGGTCTACCTCGGCCCCGACGTTCGGATCGTCGATCTCGGCGATGCCGACATCGTCCATACCGATACCGAGGCGAGCCACGCCAATATCGAGACGGGCGTGCGCGCGATCCTCGCCGCGGGGGCGCTGCCGGTGGTGATCGGCGGCGACCATTCGGTCAACATTCCCTGCATCCGCGCCTTCGATGCCGCCGGGCCGATCCACATCCTGCAGATCGACGCGCATCTCGATTTCGTCGACGAACGCCACGGCGTGCGGCACGGACACGGCAACCCGATGCGCCGCGCGGCGGAGCGGGACCACGTGACCGGGATCACCGCGCTGGGCATCCGCAACGTCTCGTCGACCGCGCGGGAGGGCTATGCGGCGGCCCGCGCGATGGGCGGCGACTACCTGTCGGTGCGGCAGGTGCGCAAACTGGGGCTGGAGGGCGTGATGGCGCGGATTCCCGCCGGGGCGCGGCTTTACGTGACGATCGACATCGACGGGTTCTGCCCCTCGATCGCGCCGGGCACCGGCACGCCAAGCCACGGCGGGTTCCTGTATTACGAGGTGCTGGAGATATTGCAGGCGGCGGCGCGGCGGCACGAGGTGGTCGGCCTCGATCTGGTCGAGGTCGCGCCGGATTACGACCCGACCGGATCGACCGCGATCCTCGCCGCGCAGGTGCTGCTGAATGCCCTCGGCTTCATCTTCCACGCCCGAAGCGCGGCAGGCTGACCGGCGGCAACAGGATCGTGGCCCCCAGCGGCCGCACCGTCGCCCCTGCCCCGATCTTGAACCGGGCAAGCCCCGGCGCGTCCTCGGTGTTGACGTCGCCAAGGTCGAGCCGGGCGATGCCCTCGGCCGCCAGCGCCTGCATCGCGGTCCACAGCAGCAGCGGATGGGCATGCGCCGCCCGCCCCTCCGGCCCCGACCAGCCGACGTGGTAGCTGGCCCAGGGCCGGTGCAGCAGGAACAGCATCGCGGCCACCCGTTCGCCGTTTCGCCACGCGGTCCAGAGCCGCAGCCCATCAGGATCGACGAGGCCCCAGGCGGCCACGAAGCCCGGCGGCAGCGCGCGGTAGCCGCGGGCGCGGCGCTGGCCGGCCTCGGCCGCGAACAGCCAATCGAGCGTGTCCCGCGCCACCGGTTCGGCCCGGATGTCGAGCGGTTCGGCCTCGGCGGCGACAAGGCGGTTGCGCCACTTGGCCTTCATCGCGGCGCGCAAGTCCGCCGCGGGGCGCGTCAGGTCGATCCCGGCCACGTGCCGCGGGGTGACCAGCGGCAGACCGGCGCCGGGGTCCGCCGCCTCGGTCGTCGCGATCAGCAGCGGTTGTGCCGCGCCAAGCGCGCGCAGCGCGGCCCGGCGTGTCGCCGGACCGGGATCGCCCGCCCAGACCGGCCCGCGCGACAAGAGCGCAAGGGGGCCGCGGCGCAGGATCTGGGCATAGCCGATCACCCGGCCCCCGGCCTCGATCTCGGCCCGCGCCACGCGCCGCCCGGCGGCCTCGGCCACCGCGCCATAGGTGCCGTGCTGCGGCATCGGCGCGCCATGCGGGGCCAGGGCGCGGCTCCACGTCGCGGTGTCGAGACGGTTCCAGACGATCCTCATCGCGCCCGTTAACGCATGGCTTACCTAACGCGGGCTTAATGGCGCCATGCGCCCCCGCACTCCCCCCGCGCCGGTTCACGGCATCCACGCCCCCGCGCCCAGGCTGACGCCCTGGGCGGCGTTGATCGCAGCCACCCTGCTCAGCCTGGTTTTCCTTGCGGGGCTGGGGCTTTGGCGGGTGTTCTTCTAGGGTTCAGCGATACAGCAGCGACCGGCCGTCCATGAAGACATGGACCTTTTCGGGCGCGGCAGTCAGGCGCACCTGCCGGCCGCGCAGATCCGGATGAACACCGGGCAGCTTGGCGATCACCGGGTCGCGGCCATGTTCCGGCACGAAGTAGAGCAGCGTGACCTCGCCCAGGGCTTCGACGAAATCGACCTTGCCGTCGATCATCGCCGCGCCCTCGGTGATCTCCAGATCCTCGGGCCGGACGCCGATGTTGACGCGCTTGCCCCGGTCCTCGGGCCGCGAGGGCACGGCGGAGGTGGCGGTGCCCTCGCCCTCGAGCCGGACAACCGTGCGTTCGCCGGTCTCGACGATCTCGCCGGGCACGAGGTTCATCGCCGGCGAGCCGATGAACCGCGCGACGAATTCGGATTCCGGCCGCTCGTACAGCTCCAGCGGCGCGCCGACCTGGGCGATGCCGCCGCCGGCCAGCACCACGATCCGGTCGGCCAGGGTCATCGCCTCGACCTGGTCGTGGGTGACGTAGATCATCGTGGAATTCGGCATCGCCTCTTTCAGTTGCGCGATCTCGATCCGCGTCGCCACCCTCAGCGCGGCGTCGAGGTTCGACAGCGGCTCATCGAACAGATAGACCTTCGGGTCGCGCACGATCGCCCGGCCGATGGCAACGCGCTGGCGCTGGCCGCCCGACAGCGCCTTGGGCAGCCGGTCGAGATAGGGGGTGAGTTGCAGGATGCCGGCCGCCTTGTCGACCGCCGCGTCGATCTCCGCCCGGCTTTTCCGCGCGATCTTCAGCGCGAATTCCATGTTCTCGCGCACCGTCATGTGCGGATAAAGCGCGTAGGACTGGAACACCATCGCGATGCCGCGCTGGGCGGGCGGCACGTCGTTCATCACCTGCCCGCCGATCTCCAGCGTGCCGCCGGTGATCTTCTCCAGCCCCGCGATCATCCGCAAGAGCGTGGACTTGCCGCAGCCCGAGGGCCCGACGAAGACGATCAGTTCGCCCGTCTCGATGTCGAGGTCGATATGCTTGAGCACATGCACCTCGCCATAGGACTTGGCGACATCGGTGAGCTTCAGATCGGCCATTCCGTCCTCCCTCAATCGCGGCTCAGAAGCAGCGAAACCTGCCACGGGTCCAGCGCGATCCGCCCGCCCGGCCCCGGCGCCACCGCGCCAAGATCGGCCCCGATCGCGCGCCAGTCCTCGCCGCGCGGGGCCTCCACCTCGGCACGATGAGGCCCGAGATTGGCGGCGACGAACACCGTCTCGCCGCCGAAATGGCGGCGGAAGGTGACGACGTCGCCGGCGGCCGCCATGCCGATCTGGCCGCCCTTCGCCAGCGCCCGATACGCGCGGCGCAGCGCCAGCGCGTGGCGGTAGTGCTGCAACAGGCCCCGCGGATCGGCCGCCTGCACCGCGGCGGCGCAGGCCAGGTGCTCGCCCGGCACGGGCAGCCAGGGCTTGCCGGTGGTGAAGCCGCCGGTGGCGTTGTCGGCCTGCCAGACCATCGGGGTGCGGCAGCCGTCGCGGCCCTTGAACTCGGGCCAGAACTCGATCCCGTAGGGATCCTGCAAATCCTCGAAGGCGATCTCCGCCTCCGGCAGCCCAAGCTCCTCGCCCTGGTAAAGGCAGATCGAGCCGCGCAGACACACCAGGAGCGTGGCATAGGCCCGCGCGGCGGCGTCGCAAAGCCCCCAGCGGCTGATGTGGCGTTCGACATCGTGGTTGGAATAGGCCCAGCAGGCCCAGCCATCGGGCGCGGCGGCCTCGAAAGCGGCCATCACCTCGACCAGCCGCGCCGCCGTCAGCCGCTGCTTCGACAGCAGGTCGAACGAGTAGCACATCTGCATCAGGTCGTCGCCGGCGGTGTATTGCGCCATGATCTCCAGCCCGCGCTGGGCGTCGCCGACCTCGCCGACCGCGGCGGCGTTGTAGGGCTCCATCACCGCGCGCAGCCGGCGCAGGAAATCGAGGTTCTCCGGCTGGTTCTTGTCGTACAGATGTTCCTGGTGGTTGTAGGGGTTGACCATCGGCGCGATGGAATCGTTGCGCAGCGCCTCGGGCAGTGGAGGATTGTTCCGCAATTCCTTGTCGGCGAAGTAGAAATTGATCGTATCCAGCCGGAACCCGTCAACCCCGCGGTCGAGCCAGAAACGCGCGACATCCAAAAGCGCGTCCTGCACCGCCGGGCTGTGCAGGTTCAGGTCGGGCTGTTCCTTGAGGAAGTTGTGCAGGTAGTACTGGCGGCGCCGCCCGTCCCATTGCCAGGCCGGCCCGCCGAAGATCGACAGCCAGTTGTTCGGCGGCGTGCCATCGGGCCTTGGATCGGCCCAGACGTACCAGTCGGCCTTCGGGTTGTCGCGGCTCGCCCGGCTTTCGACGAACCAGGGATGCCGGTCGGAGGTGTGGCTGAGCACGAGGTCGATCATCACCCGCAGGCCCAGTTCATGCGCCCGCGCCACCACCCTGTCGAAATCGGCCAGTGTGCCGAACATCGGGTCGACATCGCAGTAATCCGACACGTCGTAGCCGAAATCCTTCATCGGCGAGGTGAAGAACGGGCTGATCCAGACCGCGTCGGCGCCAAGCGCCGCGACATGGTCGAGCCGGCGCGCGATGCCGGCAAGGTCGCCGACGCCGTCGCCATCGGAATCCTGGAAGCTGCGGGGATAGATCTGGTAGATCACCGCGCCGCGCCACCAGTCGCGGTCAAGCCCGTCACGGGCCGGAAGAACTTGGGTTTCCTGGTTCAATGTCGTGTCTTTCCCATTACTTGACGGACCCGGCGAGGAGCCCGCGAACAAGGTAGCGTTGCATGGCGAAGAACACCGCGAGCGGCACGGCGATCGAGACGAAGGCGGCGGTGGCGAGAATCTCCCAGTTGCCGCCGCGGGTGCCCAGCAGTTCGACGATCTGGTTGGTCATCACCGTGGTGTCGCCGGTCGCGTCGATCAGGAACACCTTGGCCACCAGCAGGTCGTTCCATGTCCAGAGAAACTGGAAGATCGCGAAACTGGCCAGCGCCGGGAAGCTCAGCGGCAGGATGATCCGGGTGAAGATCTGGAAATCCGTCGCGCCGTCGACCTTGGCGTTCTCGATGATGTCGCGCGGCAGGCTGGCCATGTAGTTGCGCAGCAGGTAGATCGCCAGCGGCAGGCCGAAACCGGTATGCGCCAGCCAGACGCCAAGGTACCCCTTGCCGATCCCGATCCCCAGATGCAGCCGCAACAGCGGGATCAGCGCCAGTTGCAGCGGCACCACCAAAAGCCCCACGACACAGGCGATCAACAGCGCGCGGCCGGGAAACTGCATCCAGGCCAGCGCATAGGCCGCGAAGGCGGCGATCACGATCGGGATCACCGTGGCCGGGATCGTCACCGTCAGCGTGTTGAAGAAGGCCCGCGCCATGCCCTCGGAATTGCCCGGATCGAAGAGCATGTTGTCGTAGTTGGCCAGCGTGAATTCCGGCTGCGAGACGACGGTGACGAAGCTGCGCTGCGCGCGGCCGGAAATCTGGTCGTCGGTGCCGCGCCACAGGTAGTCGCCGTTGGCGGCGATGGTCAGGGTTTCGCCCTCGCCGAGATCGGCGGTCTCGCCCGGCGCGAATTCCGAGATCCGGCGCGACGAGGTGCCCCAGGCGGTGATCTGCCGTTCGGCCCCGTCGAACAGGTTGCCCTCGACCACGAACATCGCGCCGTCGGGCCGGCGGAACTCGTCGGGATCGGCGAGCCGGATCACCTCGTTCTGTTCCTGCGGGAACAGCGCCGCCCACCAGCCGGAGGCGGAGATCTGGTCGGCCGTGCGGAACGACGAGACGAGAAGCCCGACGGTCGGGAACAGCCACAGCAGCACGATCAGCAGGGTGCTGATCTGCACCGCCCAGCTCAGGCCGGATTTCGATCCCGCGATGTTGTCCATTGCCGCCCCCTCAGCGCATTTCCTTGCGCGCGTTCCAGACGTTCCAGGCCAGGATCGGCGTCACGAGGATCATGATCACGATCGCCGCGGCCGAGCCGACGCCCCAGTCGTTGGCGCGAAACAGCTTGTCGAACATGTAGTTGGCCAGAACCTGCGTTTCCCACTGGCCGTTGGTCATGGCGAAGACGATGTCGAAGACCTTCAGCACCACCAGCGTGATCGTCGTCCAGACCACGACGATCGTGCCCATGATCTGCGGCACCTTGATCTGGAAGAACACCTGGAACGGGTTGGCGCCGTCGACGATCGCGGCCTCCACCGTTTCCTCGGGGATGCCGCGCAGCGCCGCCGACAGGATCACCATGGCGAAACCGGTCTGGATCCAGATCAGCACGACCATCAGAAGGAAGTTGTTCCAGAACGGGATCGCCAGCCAGGCCTGCGGCTCGCCATAGGCCAGGTCGACCGTGACCAGCGCGAGGATCGAGCGCAGCGACAGGACCACGAGCCAGGCCGCCCCGGCCCCGGCCAGCAGCCTGAGCGCGCGGAACCCCGGCGGATGGGCGCCGAAGACCGGCCAGGCCAGCAGCCAGCCGACATAGCCCACCGCCGCCGCGAATCCGGCAAGGATCACCGCGGGCAGAAGTTTCAGGAACAGGACCGAACCGATGCCGCCTTCGAACTGCAGCCAGATCGCGTTCATCACACCGATCTGCGCCTGGTCCACCGGCCGCACGTCGTAGATCAGCTTGAAGATCACCGAGGCGCCGACGAAGGAGATCGCCATCGGCATGAAGATCAGCGACTTGGCGAGGCTGCCCCAGCGGATGCGGTCGGTCAGCTGCGCGACCAGAAGCCCCAGCGCGGTCGAGGCCGCGGGCACCACGATCAGCCACAGCATGTTGTTGCGCATCGCTTCCCAGAACTTCTCCTCGCTCATCATCTGCCGGTAGTTGGCAAGGCCGACGAAGGCGCCGCCCTGGTCGCGGTCGGTCAGCGACAGGCGCAGCGTCTCGATCACCGGATAGGCCAGGTAAAGCCCCAGCGCGAAGATCGCGGGAAACAGGAAAAGCCAGGGCCGGACCATGTTGGCGCGCGTGATGTTGCGCCCCGGATTGGCGCCCCTGGGCGGAAAGATCACCTTGTCGAGCACCTGGTTGGACAGCCAGAAATAGCCGATACAGCCGCCCACCCCGATCACGATCGTCAAAAGACCCTGCAAGGCCGGGTTCATCGCCCTCTCCCCCCTGGCGCGCGCCGTTCCCCCGCGGCGGCGTGTCCTGGCGGTCGCGGGCCGGCGCGGCCCGCGACCTGCTTGTCGCCCGCGCCGTTACTTCAGCGCGTCCCAGCTTGCCTGGATCTCGGCGGCGACATCGGCCGCCGGCTTGCCGCCGGCATAGTCGACCATCCCGGTCCAGAAGCTGCCCGCGCCCACGCCGCCCGGCATCAGGTCGGAGCCGTCGAAGCGGAAGGTGGTGGCGTTGGTCAGGATCTCGCCCAGCCCCTTGAGAACGTCGTTGGCATAGACCTCGGAATTCGCGTCGGTATAGGGCGTCAGGAACCCGCCCTGCGCCATCCAGACCTCATGCGCGATCGGGGTTTGCAGGAAGCCGATCAGCGCCTGCGCCGCCGGGCTGTCGTTGGTGATCGTGAACAGCGTGCCGGCACCCAGCACCGGCGAGCCGAGATCCTTCTCGGCATAGGCCGGGAAGTAGAAGAAATCGACATCCACGCCGACCTCGGTGCCTTCCGGGAAGAAGGCCGGGATGAACGAGGCCTGGCGATGCATGTAGCATTGCGGCGGGCTGTCGAAGAGCCCCTTGGGGCTGTCGCGGAAATCGGTCGAGGCGACGACGCCGGCGCCGCCGGCGACATAGGCATCGTTGCGGGCGAACCAGCCGAATTCCTCGATCGCGGCGACGATGCGCGGATCGTCGAAGGCGATCTCGTTCGTCACCCAGCCGTCATAGACCTCGGGCGTCTGGGTGCGCAGCAGCATGTCCTCGACCCAGTCGGTCGCGGGCCAGCCGGTCGCGCCGCCAGAGCCAAGGCCGATGCACCACGGCGTTTCGCCATCCGCGACGATCTGGTCGGTCAGCGCCTTCAGCTCCTCCATCGTCTGCGGAATATCGTAGCCCGCATCTTCGAAGTTCTCCGGCGAATACCAGACCAGCGATTTCACGTCGGCCTTGTAGGGGAAGGCATAGAACGCCTCGGACCCGTCCGCGCCCGGATAGACGCCAAGCGCCACCCACGACGGGCCGGCGGCGTAGGCCTCGGTCATCCAGGCCTCGGCCTCCGCGCCCAGCGGCGTCAGGAAGCCGCGCGCGGCCATGTCGGCGGCAAGGCCGGGCTGCGGGAACACCGCGATGTTCGGGGCCGATCCGGCCTCCAGATCGACGACGATCTGCTGTTCGAAACTGTCCGACCCGGTGTAGCGCACATCCGCGCCGGTGGCGGCGGCGAAATAGGCCAGCACGCTTTCGACCAGTTCCTGATCGGGGCCGAGCCACGGGCCGAACACCGTGACCTGCTCGCCCGACAGGTCATGGGCCGCCGCGAAGGCCTCGTAGCTGTCCCAGGCGAAGCGGTCATCCTCGCCCGGCGCGAATTTCAGATCCTGCGCCGTGGCGGCACCCGCAAGGAGCGCCAGCATCGCGACGCCCGAAAGAAGTCTCGAACTCATGTCATCCTCCCATGGCTGCGGGCCGCTCGCGCCCGCCGTGATCCGCGCCCGGACTTTGTGCCAAAGCGCTTTGGACCCGGGAACCGTGGGCCATGCCGGTCAGGCTGTCAACCGTCCCTCCCGCCGCGGTGCCAACAAAATCAAAGTCGTTCCCTTCGCAGGTGCAGAAAGACGGGCTTGCGATTGACGGCCCTGCCCCCGCCGCCTAACACTTCGGTTTTGAAAGCGCTTTGAATGCCGGCCATGAACCTCAAGGAACTCTCGCAGAAACTCGGCCTGTCGCAGACGACGGTCAGCCGCGCCCTGAACGGCTACCCGGAGGTCAACGAGGCGACGCGGGCGCGGGTGCTGGACGCGGCGCGGCGCTACCACTACCGGCCCAACACCCGCGCGAAGAGCCTGGCGACCGGCCGGGCGATGGCGATCGGCCACATCATCCCGCTCTCCACCCGGCACGAGATCGTCAACCCGGTGTTCTCCGATTTCATCGCCGGCGCCGGCGAGGTCTATGCCCGCGCCGGCTACGACATGCTGCTGTCGGTCGTGTCCGACGCGGCCGAGGAACGCGCCTACCGGGAATTGCGCGCCAAGGGCAGCGTCGACGGCGTGATCGTGCACGGCCCGAAACTCGCCGATCCGCGAATTCCGCTGCTGGCCGGGCTCGACCTGCCGCATGTCGTCCACGGCCGCGCCACCGGAACCGATGCCCCCTATTCCTGGGTCGACGTGAACAACCGCCGCGCCTTCCAGCGCGCCACCGAACTGCTGCTCGACCTCGGCCATCGCCGGATCGCGTTCCTCAACGGGCTGGAGACGATGGATTTCGCCGTGCGCCGCCGCCACGGCTACGAGGCGGCGCTGGCGGCGCGCGGGCTGGCCGCCGATCCCGCGCTGATGCGTTCCGAGGAGATGACCGAGGCCTATGGCTACCGCAGCGCGCGGGCGATGCTGGCGCAGGCCGGGCCGCGGCCCACCGCCTTCCTCGCCTCGTCGCTGATCACCGCGATCGGCCTGCGCCGCGCGATCGAGGAGGCCGGGCTGCGGATGGGCCGCGATGTCTCGGTCGTGACCCATGACGACGAACTCAGCTATCTCGCCAATGGCGAGGAAGTGCCGATCTTCACCGCCACGCGATCCTCGGTGCGCGAGGCCGGGCGCCGCGCCGCGACCGCGCTGATCGGGCTGATCGAGGCGCCCGACTCCGGCCCGGCGCAGGATCTGATGGAGGCGCAGCTGGTGATCGGCGGATCGACCGGCCCGGCCCCGACGGAGGACTGACATGGAGCTTTCGCACACCCGTTCGGAGTTTCCCGAGGGTTTCGTCTTCGGCACCGCCACCTCGGCCTACCAGATCGAGGGCCACGCCTTCGGCGGCGCCGGCCCGACGCATTGGGACAGCTTCGCCGCGACACCGGGCAACGTGGTGCGCGGCGAGACCGGCGCGCGCGCCTGCGACCACTACCATCGCTGGGAGGCCGATCTCGACCTCGTCGCCGGCGCGGGGCTCGACCTTTACCGGTTCTCGACCTCCTGGGCCCGGGTGCAGCCCGAGGGCCGCGGCGCGGCCAATCCCGAGGGGCTGGATTTCTACGACCGGCTGGTCGACGGGATGCTGGCGCGCGGGCTGAAACCGGCGGCCACGCTCTATCACTGGGAATTGCCCGCGCCGCTCGCCGACCGGGGCGGCTGGC
>CAYUXM010000073.1:0-13182 GCA_964448765.1 uncultured Rhodobacterales bacterium | reverse complement strand
GGCGATCGGCAAGATCCTTCAGGTGATCGACGACATCGCCTTCCAGACCAACCTGCTGGCGCTCAACGCCGGGGTCGAGGCGGCGCGCGCCGGCGAGGCCGGGCGCGGCTTTGCCGTCGTCGCCTCCGAGGTGCGGGCGCTGGCGGGCCGGTCGTCGGAGGCCGCGCGCGAGATCGCCGGGCTGATCGAGACCTCGGGCAGCAATGTCCAGAACGGCGTGGCGCTTGTGCATGATTCGGGCCGGGCGCTGCAGGAGATCGTCGAAGGCGTCGGCGACGTGGCGACCAAGATCCACGAGATCGTCACGGCGGCGAAGGAAACCGCGACCGGGATCGGCGAGATTTCCAACGCCACCAACGAGCTGGACCGCACGACCCAGCAAAACGCCGCCGTCTTCGAGGAAACCAACGCCGCCGTGCGCACCCTGCAGGCGGAGGCCGGCGCGCTTTCCGGGTCCGTCGCGGCCTTCCGGCTGGATCCGGGCACCGGGGCCGTGACGCCGGCCGAGACCGGCGCGGCACCGGCCTTCGCCTCGCGCCGCAGCGCCTGAGCGGGCCGCGCGGCCCTCAGGCCGCGGCGCGCGCGAGATGCGCCATCAGCCCGGCCAGTTCGGCGCGCCGGGCCAGCGCATGCGGCAGGATCATCGCGTAGGGCTTGGCCAACGGCATCTCCTGCGGCAGGGCGCGCACCAGCCGGCCGGCGGCGATCGCCGGCGCGGCCAGCCCCGCCGGGGCCAGCGCCAGGCCCAGCCCGGCCTCCGCCGCGGCGATGGCAAGGCCGGTCAGGTCCACATGCAGGCCGCGCGACGGATCGGGAAACCGCGCGATCCGCGCCGCGGCCATGAAATTCGCCCAGCTCGGTTCCGTCGCGCTGTCGCTGCCCCAGTGGCTGTGGATGAACGCCGCGTCCGGCACGTCGGCGATCCGGCCGGGATCGGGCAGCCAGCGTGCGGCGAAACCGGGCGTCGCCACCGCGATGGCATGGTCCTGCCACAGCGGCTCGGCCCGGTATTCGGGATAGAGCGTCGCGCCGTAGGTCACCCGCAGGTCGATCCGGTCCCTGGCGAAGGCGACCGGGTCAAGCTCGACCCGCATGTCCAGCACCGTCTCGGCCCCCGGCCCGGCCCGCCACTCGGCCAGCGCCGGCATCAGCCAGCGTTCCGACAGGGCGGGCAGAACCGACACGACAAGCCGCGCGCGCGGCCGGCCCTCGCCCAGCGCCGCGCTGACGGCGGCGATATCGGAAAACGCCTGCTCGATCCCCGGATAGGCCGCGCGCCCGGCATCCGACAGCACGATCCGGTTGCCTGAGCGCAGGAACAGCCGCTTGCCGATCCAGTCCTCAAGGTGCCGGACCTGCTGGCTGACCGCCGCCGCGGTGACGCCCAGTTCCTGCCCGGCCTGGGCAAAGCTGCCGGTGCGGGCGGCGGCCTCGAAGGCGCGCAGCGCGTTGAGCGGGGGCAAGCGGTGCATGACGACTGGCAGCCCATCGATAGTTTTCCTTATGCTGGGCAAAAATTTTTCCCGTTGCAAGCCCCGCCCGCACCCGGCTTCATGGGATCAGCAAGGAGAGCGCGCCATGCATGACATCATCGACCTGTCCCGCTACCCGCTGGATGCGCCGGACGGCCAGGGCTTCGCCGATCTGGTGGCCGCCTGCCGCGCCGACCTGGCCGCGACCGGGATGTTCAACCTGCCCGGCTTCCTGCGGCCCGAGGCGATCGGCGCCGATGTCGCGCGGATCGCGCCGCGGTTTCGGACCGAGGCGTTCCGCCATGCCCGGCGCCACAACATCTACTTCCGCCGCGAGATCGAGGGGCTGGCCCCCGACCATCCCGCGCTGGCCGAGTTCGAGACGGTCAACCGCACGCTCTGCGCCGACCAGTTGGCCGGCACGGCGCTGATGCGGCTTTACGACTGGCCCGCCTTCGCGGCCTTCCTCGCCCGGGTGATGGACAAGCCCGCGCTTTTCACGATGGACGATCCGCTGGCGCGGGTGAACGCGATGGCCTACGGGCCAGAGGAGGCGCTGAACTGGCATTTCGACCGGTCGGAGTTCACCACCACGCTGCTGTTGCAGGCGCCCGAAGCGGGCGGCGATTTCGAGTATCGCCGCAACCTGCGCAGCGACGACGATCCGAACTACGCGGGCGTCGCGCGGCTTCTGGCAGGGGAAGACCCGGAATTGCGCCGCCTGAGCCTCGCGCCCGGCACGCTGAACGTTTTTCGCGGCAAGAACACCGCGCATCGCGTCACCCCGGTCGACGGTGACAGGGCGCGGATCATCGCGGTCTTTTCCTTCTACGACCGGCCCGGCGTCCGGTTCTCGGCCGAGGACCGGCAGGGGTTCTACGGGCGCGCGGCATGAGCGGCGATCACCGCGCCGTCCTCGCCGCGCTGCCGGCGGAAACCCGCGCCGCGCTGTGCCGCACCGCCGACGGGCCGGCGCTGCGGCGCGCTGCCGTGCATCTTGGCCTGATCCTCGCGCTGGGCTGGGCGATCGCGGCGCGGGTGCCCTACTGGCCCGCGCTGCTGGTCCCGCAGGGCGTGCTGATCGTGTTCCTGTTCACCGCGCTGCACGAGGCGATCCACCGCACCGCCTTCGCGACCCGCCGTCTGAACGACGCGCTGGCCGGGATCGCGGGGGCGGCGCTGCTGATCGGGCCGGAATGGTTCCGCGCCTTCCATTTCGCCCATCACCGCCACACCCAGGATCCCGAGCATGACCCCGAACTCGCCGGCGGCGGCAAGCCGGAAACCTGGCCGGCGTTCCTGTGGCACCTGACCGGCCTGCCGGTCTGGGCCGGATCGGCACGGGTCTTGTGGCGCAACGCCACCGGCACCGCGGCCGACCGCTTCGTGCCGCCGCGCGCCCTGCCCCGGATCCGGGCCGAGGCGCGGGCGATGCTGGCGCTTTACGCGCTGATGGCCGCCGGCTCCGTCGCGGCCGGGTCCGGCCTGCTGATCTGGGTCTGGATCGTGCCGGCGCTGCTTGGTCAGCCGGTCCTGCGGCTTTACCTTCTGGCCGAACACGGGCGCTGCCCGATGGTGGCCGACATGTTCGCCAATTCCCGCACCACCTTCACCACCGCGGCGGTGCGCTGGATCGCCTGGAACATGCCCTATCACGCCGAACACCACGCCTTTCCCGCGGTGCCGTTCCACCGCCTGCCCGACCTGCACCGCCTGACCCGCCCGCATCTGAAGACCACCGAGACAGGCTATGCGCGCTTCGCCGCCCGCTACGCCGCCGCCCTGCAACCGGAGCCCGAGAATGGACGCCAGGACGCCGTTTCGCGATGAGCGCAAGCTCACCTATCTGAACGCCGAGGGCGCCGACCGGCCGCTGAAAAGCCCGATCCCGGCCGAGGTGCTGGACGCCGCCCGCGGCTACCGGCTGGGCCGGTTGCGCGACGCGATGGCGCGGGCCGATGTGGCGGCGCTGCTGCTCTACGATCCGGTCAACATCCGCTATGCCTTCGACTGTTCGAACATGCAGGTCTGGACCGCGCACAACCCGATGCGCTACGCGCTGATCCTGGCCGGCGGCCCGGCGATCATGTTCGAGTTCAAGGGCTGCGAGCATCTGAACGACGGGTTGCCCGGCATCGACGAGGTCCGCCCGGCGATCACCTACATGTTCATGAACCGCGGCGACAAGGCGGCGGGCTTCGTCGAGGACTGGGCCGACGAGATCGCCGCCCTGCTGCGCGACCACGGCGGCGGCAACCGGCGGCTGGCGGTCGACAAGCTGGACGGGCACGCGGTGCATGCGCTGGAGGCGCGTGGCCTGTCCGTGCATGACGGCACGGTGCTGACCGAAACCGCCCGCGCGATCAAGTCACCCGAGGAAATCGCGCTGATGCGCTGGACGATCCGGGTCTGCGAGGCCGGGATGGCGCGGATCTACACCCGCTCCGCCCCCGGCGTGACGGAACGCGAACTTTGGGCGGAACTGCATTTCGAAAACGCCCGCTCCGGCGGCGACTGGCTGGAAACCAAGCTTCTGACGGCCGGGCCGAACACCAACCCGTGGTACCGGGAATGTTCCGACCGGCCGGTGCGGGCCGGCGAGATGATCAGCTTCGACACCGATATGATCGGCCCCTACGGCTATTGCGCCGACCTCAGCCGGTCCTGGACCTGCGGCGAGGTGGTGATGACCGAGACCCAGCGCCGGCTCTACGCCACCGCGCGCGACCAGATCGAAACGAACCTCGCCCTCGTCCGGCCCGGCACCAGCTTCGCCGAGTTCAACGCAAAAAGCTGGCGGATCCCCGCGGCCCATGTCGATTACCGCTATTCGCTGGCGATCCACGGCGTCGGCATGGCCGACGAATGGCCGGTGATCCCGCTGCATGTCGATTTCGACGACCGCGCGATGGCGGGCCGGTTCGAACCGGGCATGGTGGTCTGCGTCGAAAGCCTGGTGGCGGAGGCCGGATCGGAATCGATCAAGCTGGAAACCCAGGTTCTGGTGACGGAAACCGGCGCCGAGCGGCTGGACAGCTTTCCCTGGGAAGAGGTCTGACCGGGCTCAGCCGCCGGCCTTTTCCAGCGCGAAGGCGTTCAGCGCCGCGACCTCGTCGGGGCGCGGCCACTGGCCGGTGAAGCCGTAAAGGTAGCCCGCAAGCCGTTTCATCCGCAGCCGGATCGGCTCGTTCTGGTCGAGCGCGTGGTAGCCGAGCTGCTGGAAATAGAGGATCCGCGCGCGGATGTCGGCCTCTTCGTCGGTATAGCCGTGCCGGCGGAACATCGCCGCGACGGCGGCCAGCCGGGTATCGTCGGCCCGGTCGATCTCGCGCCGCACGGTGGCGTCGCGTCGCGCCCATTCCCGCACCGCGAAATCGAGCCGCTGGTCGAACAGGCCGGGGTCGATGAAGCAGCGAAAGAAGTTGCAGACCGCGCCGGTGATCGTATCCGCCGGGAGTTCGCAATGACGCACGAGAAACGCGGTGTTGGTGCGTTCCCAATCCTCCAGCAGCGCATCGAGAAGATCCTGCCGATCCTTGAAATACCAGTAGAAACTGGATCGCGCGACCTGCAGGCGTTCGCCGATCGCCAGCACCTTGACACCGCCCTCGCCCTCGGAAATCAGCACCTCGCGGGCGCTGTCGAGCCAGTCCTGCCGGGTGACGCGCTGGCCCTGCGGCAGCGCCGGCGCGGCATCGGGTTCCGTCGGTGGCGTGACCTCTCCCATCCGCGTCAGCTTTCCGGCGGGGCGCCGCCGGCGGCGGTGCGGCGCGCGATGTCCTCGGCCATCGCGCCGATCCGCGCCGGATCGGCCGGGGCACGCCAGTCCTCCGCGACGATCCGTTTCCAGATGTCGGTCGCCCGGTCCGAGGCGTCGCGGGCGCCGCGCTCGGCCCAGGTGCCGTAGTTCGACCAGTCCGCGACGAGCGGTTCGTAAAACTCCGTCTGGTAGCGCGCCATCGTCTGCCCGGCGGCGAAGAAATGCCCGCCCGGCGCCACCTCTGCGATCGCGTCGAATCCGATATCCTCGTCTTCGCAGGGTGTTGCGGCGCAAAGCTCCGCCACCATCTGAAGCGCCTCCAGATCGGTGATGAGCTTTTCGTATGAGATCGACAACCCGCCCTCCAGCCAGCCGGCGGCGTGGATCACGGTCGTCGCGCCGGCCAGCAGGCAGCCCCAGAGCGCGAATTGCGTTTCGTGCGCCGCCTGCGCGTCATTGGTGTTGGCGGCCGATCCTGTGGCGCTGCGCCATGGCAGGCCAATGAGCCGCGCGAGTTGCCCTGCGGCCAGCGAGGCCTTGAAATGCTCCGGCGTGCCCAGCGCCGGCGCGCCGGATTTCATGTGCACGTTCGAGGTGAAGGTGCCGTAGAGCACCGGCGCGCCGGGCCGCGCCAGCTGGTTCAGCGTGATCGCCGCCAGCGCCTCGGCATGGCTGAGCGTGATCGCACCGGCCACCGTGATCGGCGCCATCGCCCCCATCAGCGTGAACGGCGTGACGATCGCCACCTGCCCGGCGCGGGCGAAATCGATCAGCCCCTGCGCCATCGGGATGTCGATCTGGCGCGGCGAATTGGTGTTGATGATCGTGTAGCAATGCGGCGCGGCGTGGAAATCGGCGTCGCCCAGACCCCGGAAATCGCGCAGGATCTCGAAGCTTTCCTCGACCTGCGGGGTGCCGCGCGCATAGACGAAGGGCACCTTGTCGGTCTGCAGAAGCTGCGTCTGCATCGTGAAATAATGCCGGATCTCGGGCGCCACGTCCTGCGGTTCCACCAGCGGCGGGACGAGGTGCAGCACGTCGAAGGCCTGGGTGATCTGGATCAGTTCGCGGAAATCCCGCGCGCTGCCGGGACGGCGGCCGCGGTCAAGGTCGGTGGCATGCGGGCAACCGGCGCCGGGCTGGAAGTTCAGCGCGCCGAGTTCGAGGATCACGTCGCGGTCCGGCCGCGCCGCCCGCACGGTGATCGAGCGCGGCGCGGAGGCCAGCGCGGCGGCCACGATCTCGCGGCCGATCCGCACCGTCTGGCTGTCCTCGTCGACGATCGCGCCGGCGGCGCGCAGGAGCGCCCGGCCCTCGGGCAGCAGAACCCGCACGCCCAGGTCTTCCAGCACCCGCAGCGCGGTGTCGTGCATCGCCGCGATGCGGTCGTCGGAAAACACCGCCATCGGCGGGAACGGGTTGCGCAGGCGCGTGTAATTCACCGCGCGGGCGGGCGCGGGCTCGCGCGCGCCGCCGCGCCGCGCCCGGCGCCGCCCGCCGGCCTCGGCCGTGCCGGTCATCCGCGCATCGCCTTGCCCTCGGGATCGTAGGGCGCGGGCGCGACCACCCTTGCCCCGCGTTCGACGCCGACGACATGGACGGACATCTCGTTGCCCTCCCCGGCCTGCGCCGTGTCGACCAGCGCCAGCGCATAGGATTTGCCCAGCGTGTGCCCGTAGCCGCCCGAGGTGACGAAGCCGACGCGCCGGCCATCCTTCCAGACCGGCTCGTAGCCCGAGGCATCGGCATCCGCCGCGTCAACCTCCAGCGTCACGAGTTTCTGCGCCGGGCCGTTGCCGTCGCGTTCGGCCAGCGCCGCGTCGCGGCCGGTGAACGCGCCCTTGTCCCAGGCGATCCAGCGATCCATCCCGGTCATGCCGGGGGTATAGGCCTGGGTGAACTCGCGGCTCCAGATCCCGAAGGATTTTTCCAGCCTGAGCGACAGCAGCGCGTTGAACCCGACTTCGCGGATCCCCTCCTCCGCGCCGGCCTCCAGCAGCATCCGGCGCAGCACGGTGTGATCGCCCATCCGGCAGTTGATCTCGTATCCCAACTCGCCGGTCACCGACATTCGCGCGACATGGGCGCGGATCATCCCGATGTCGAACCGGCCGCAGCCCATGAACGGCAGATCGCCCGCCGGGCCTTCGGCGACACGCTCGATCACCGCGCGGGACTTCGGGCCCGACAGCGAAAAGCCGCAGACCTCTTCGCCGAGGTCGCGAATCCGGACACCTTCGTCCAGATGATCGTGGAACCAGCGCATGTGCCAGGCCCGCAGGTAGTACGACCCCATGATCCACCAGGTTCCATCGCCCCAGTTGAACACGGTCAGGTCGCCCTTCAGCCGCCCGTCATGGCCCAGCATCGGCGCCAGCCGCGCCCGGCCTGGCCCGGGCAGCTTGCAGGCCATGATCCGGTCGAGCCAGGCCGCGGCATTCGGCCCCGTCACCTCGTAGCGCGAGAAGCCGGAGATATCCAAAAGCCCGACGCCACCGCGCACCGCGCGGCATTCCGCCCCGACGATATCGAAGGCGTTGGAGCGTTTCAGCGTGGGCGTTTCCACGAAATCGGGCGACGGCGCGAAGTAAAGCGGCACTTCCAGATCCCAGCTGACGCCCCAGCGGCAGCCCGCCGCCGTCATCGCGTCATGCGCCGGCGCGGTCTTCAGCGGCCGGCCCGCGGGCAATTGTTCGTTCGGATATGTCATCACGAAGCGGCGGGAGTAGAACTGCCCGGTGGTTTCACGGATGTAGCGCCGGTTCTGCGCGAACTCGCCGTAACGCGCGACATCCATGCACCAGGCGTCGGCCTCCGGTTCGCCGTGGATCATCCACTCGGCGAGGGTCTTGCCGACCCCGCCGCCCTGCAGAAAGCCCGCCATCACCGCGCAGGCCGACCAGTAGCCACGCTTGCCCGGCACCGGGCCGACCAGCGGGTTGCCGTCGGGCGAGAAGGTGAAGGCCCCGTTCACCCATGTCTTGACGCCGACATCCTGCAACACCGGGTAGCGTTCGAAACCGCAGATCAGCTCCTTCTCGATCCGGTCGGTCTGTTCCTGGAACAGTTCCATCCCGTAGCTCCACGGCGCGCCGTCCATCGCCCAGTGTTCGTGCTCGATCTCGTAGATGCCCAAGAGCACGCCCTTCTGGTCCTGCCTGAGATAGGTGAAGCCTTCGAGGTCCACGGTCATCGGCACCTCGCCCGGCATCTCTTCCAGCGCGGGGATCGTGTCGGAGATCAGGTAGTGATGCTTGAGCGGCGACAGCGGCAGTTCGATCCCCGCCATCCGGCCGACCTGCTTGGCCCAGAGCCCGGCGGCATTGACCACGTGTTCGCACAGGATCGTGCCCTTGTCGGTCACCACCCTCCAGCCTTCGGCGGTCTGTTCCAGCGCCTCGACCCTGGTGTGTTCGAAATACGCCGCGCCCCGCTTTTTCGCCGCGATCGCATAGGCATGGACGGTGCCGGTGGTGTCGACATAGCCCTCGCGGTCGGCCCACATGCCGCCCAGCAGCCCGTCGGGGGACATGATCGGGTTGAGCGCGCAGGCCTCTTCCACGCTGACCAGCCGGCAATCCTCGATGCCGATCGACTGGAACACGCGATAGGCCGATTGCAGCCATTCCCAGCGGTCGGGCGTACCCGCCATCGTCAGCCCGCCGGTCATGTGCAGGCCGATCGACTGGCCCGATTCCTTCTCGATCTCGGCGAGAAGGTCGATCGTGTAGGCCTGCAGCGCGGCCATGTTCGGATCGGCGTTCAGCGCATGAATGCCGCCCGCCGCGTGCCACGACGACCCGGCCGTGAGCACCGAGCGTTCCAGCAGGCAGACATCGGTCCAGCCCAGCTTGGCAAGGTGATAAAGCACCGAGGCCCCCACCACGCCGCCCCCGATCACCACGACCCTGTACTGCGATTTCATCGGCCCAGCCCTCCCCGCTCCATCACTCGGGAAAGGCTAGCAGCGCGTGGACAGGCCTGTCCAGAGTTTCCGGCGGCCCGGCCCCGGTCAGCCCGCGATCGTCGCGGCGCGGCGGATCGCGGCGTCCAGCGCCTCCGACAGCGCGCGGTCGAGCGGCGCGGCCTGCAGGCGTTCCAGCGCCGCCGCCGTCGTGCCGGCATAGTCGATCATCGCGCGGACATGCTGCGCGGCGCTGTCCGGGCCACGGCCGAGCACCTCGCCGGAGGCGAGGAACAGCTGCCGCACCGCGCGGTCGGCGACCGCGGGCGGCGCGCCGCGGGCCTCCGCCTCGGCGATCAGAACCCGCGCAACCTCGGCCAGCAGCCCCGGCACCGGGCCGGTGAGCGCGGTGAACAGGTCGATCAGCGCCTCGTCGAACACCTCGTCGGCCTGCCCGAGCCGCGCGAAGACCCCGGCAAGCGCCGCCCGGTCCTCGGCGGTCACGAATTCCGTGGCGATCCAGGGCGTGTAGGCCAGCCCCTGCTCCGCCGCCGGGCTGCACATCGCCCGCACCGCGCGAACCGCGCCCGTGATCCGCGTCAGGCGCGCCAGCGGTACGCCGGCCATGACCGACACGACCAGCGCGCCGGGGCAATCGAGGCCCAGCGCCCCCGCCTCGGCCGGCGGGACGGCCAGCAGCACCACGTCCGCCCCGGCGACCGCGGCGCGCGGTCCGTCCGCCTCGCGCAGGCCGGCCACCCCGGCCAGCCGGCCCGGCGGCCGGCCGCGCCCGGCCACCATGATCGCCTCCGCGCCCGGCGCGGCCGTGGCCGCCAGCCGCCGCGCGATCGCCCCGCCCAGCATCCCGGTTCCGATGATCGCCAGTCGCATTCCGCCCTCCATCCCGGCCCCCGGCGCAGCATGGCCCGGCAACGGCCCGCAAGGCAACGGCCCGGTCAGGCGCGCGCGGCGCGACCGGCCGGCCACCGGCGTCGGCTAGGCGCCGGCGGACCTTTGTTTCGCCAGCAGGTAGAGGTTGGATATCAGGAGCGCACCGACCACGACCGCGCCACCGGCCAGCGCCCATCCGCCCGGATCCTCGCCCACCACGACCCACACGAGGGCCGGTGCCAGCACCGACTCCAGCAAGATCAGGAGCGAAACCTCGGCGGAACTGATGTAGCGCGGCCCGATGGCCAGCAGGCAGGACGCCGCGCCGATGAAGGCCCCGTGGCCGAGAAACAGCAGCCATTGCGTCTCGAACGCCTCGAACGGCGCGACGAACGGCGCGACGACAAGCGCCGCGCCGATATAGGCGCAGGGAATGGCCGGGATCATCGACGTCGCCCTGACCGAGCGCACGGCCGTCAGGGCGGCGGCGAAGGCGGCGGAGACGTAAAGCGCCCAGATGTCGCCCTTCCATGACGCCAGCTGCGACTCGCCGGACCCGTAGGCGATGATCGCCAGCCCGAGGATCACGGCGGCCATGGTGACGACCATGCGCAGGCGGATCGGCTCGCCCAGGAACAGGCGGCTGAAGACCGCCGCGAAGACCGGCATCGAGGCGAAGATGAACACAACGTTGGCCACGCTCGTGTTGGTCACGGCCAGCACGAAGGCCGGTGCCGTCGTGCCGATCAGAACGGTGTAGATCAGCCCCGGCCGGCCGGTTCCCAAAACCGCCCGGAACCCGCGAAGCCCCTGAAACGCCAGCAGAACCGCGAGGACGAACAGCCCGGCCGTCAGCCCCCGCCAGAACGCCGTCACCATCGGTTCGGCCTCGATCAGCCGGACGAAGAGCGAATCCGGCACGACCAGCAGCACGCCCAGCATCGTGATGGCCAGTCCCTTCAGGTGATCGCCCAAGTGCCCATCTCCCCGCGCGCGCCGCGCCGGGCCGGGCCGGCGTATCGTGACGATTCGATCAGTGGTAACAGGGAATCGCGGCGATGTCCGCAAGGCGGTCGCCGGGCGGTGGCGGGCGCCCGTCCGGCCGGCGCGAGGCGCGCGCATCCGCTGTCGCGAGGGTCGGGATGGTACCGCCTCCCCGGCTCGAACGGGGGACCCCCAGATCCACAATCTGGTGCTCTAACCAACTGAGCTAAGGCGGCACTGACCGGCCATTTACCCCCGCAACCCCTCGATTGCAAGAGGTCCGGCGCGGCGGCGGGGGCCTTGCCAGCGCTGCGGCATCGGGCTAGCAGGCTGGGATCGGCAACCGCGGGAGGCGGGCATGGGCATCGACAGCGAAAGCGAGATCGGGGCGAATATCCAGATCGGCCCGACGACGCTGGGCATGGTGCGGATCTATATCGAGGGCGACGGCATCGACCTGCCGCTGGATTTCGATCCCGACGAGGCCGAGGAGATCGCCGAGGAACTGCGCGGCGCCGCCGAGGCGGCGCGCGGCATGGCCGCGCCGAAGGGCGGCCGCGGCCCTAGGGGCCGCTGACCCCGGCCGGGTCGCGCAGCGCCTGCAGCCGGAGCGCCGCGTGCCGGGCGAAGAGCAGCAGCATCTTCTTGCGCCGCGCCGGCGCCAGCGGCACCTCCGGCGCCTCGCGCAGGATCTCGGCCCCGTAGCCGTCGGCGAGGATCAGCCCGGTGTCGCCGGGCAGAAGCTCGGTCGGGAAATCGGCATCCACCGCCCAGTAGAACCGGTCGGCGAACCCGAGATAGCCCTGCCACTTGCGGTCGGCGCGGAAATCGGCGCGGCCGGACTTGCATTCCACCACCCGGATCTCGCCCTTCGGGCCCAGCGCGCAGACATCGACCCTGAGCCCGGCGGCGGGCACCATTTCCTCGACGGTGACGAACCCGAGGTCGCGGAACATCCGCGCCACGCCGCGGGCGAGGCGCTGGCCGGGCATCAGGTCGGATGGCAGGACGGTCTGCATGCGCCCATCATGAACGAAGCGCGAACACCGGGCAAGCCCCCGCCCCGAAGCGGCCCTTGCGCCGGGCCCGGCCGCGGCCTATCTCTTGGCGTGGCGGGCTTCTGCTCTTCTCGTGAAAGGCCCTTTTCCAGTGGCCGATAATTCATTCCGAGGGGGCTGGCTCTGCCGGGGTCGTGGCCCCGGTACCTGGTTCCCACCTGGTTAGACCAGGCTCTCGGGAAAACACGCCTTCACGGTCGCTGCGGTTCCCGCCACCTCCGGCCCACGGCACACGCGAGCCTCGGGGGGCTGTCTGCCCCCCGCACCCCCCGAGGATATTTCCGGACCAAAACCCCGTGCGGGCGCGGCCTCAGCGGCGGCGGCTGTGGGCCGTGACCCGCGCCAGCGCCGGTTCGGCCCCGAGCGGGATCGCGTCACGCCGGCCGCCATCGTCCCTGTCCTCGGGTTCGGCCATCCGCATCACGGCGATCGCGAACTGGACGCCGCCGAAGACCAGCGCATTGGCCACGACCAGCATGATCACGGCGATCGTGCCGCCCTGGGTCGCGGTGACGAGGTGCCACAGGTTCGCGACGTTGAACCACAGCAGCATCGCGACGAAGGCCAGCGCGATGACGAGGCCGATCAGCGCGTGGCGGATGTAGAGGCGGACGAGTTCGGGCATGGCTTATCCTTTCGGCCGGGGTCAGCTGTGAATGTAACCCCACCCGCGGGAAATCCAAGCGGGCGATCCGTCGCGCCCCGCCTATCCGCCGAACGCCTCGGGCCGGGCATCGCGCGCCATGTGATCGAGCACGGCATTGACGAATTTCGGCTCGCGCCCCTCGGGGAAGAAGGCGCGGGCGACATCGACGAATTCGGTGATCACCACCCTGGGCGGCGTGTCGGGGCCCATCAGTTCGGCCCCCGCGGCGCGGAACAGCGCCCGCAGCACCGGGTCGATCCGGTCGATCGGCCAGGCGGCGACCAGCGCGCGGTCGGTCATCTGGTCGATCCGGGCCTGGTTGTTCACCGCCTCCTCGATCAGCCGGCGAAAGAGGCCGGTATCGCCCTCGGCCATCTCGTCATCCTCGTAGATCGCGCCGAAGCGATGGGTCTCGAATTCCCGGCGCACGCTGTCGACGGACTGGCCCGCGGCCTCCATCTGGAACA
>CAYUXM010000072.1:0-13348 GCA_964448765.1 uncultured Rhodobacterales bacterium | reverse complement strand
GCCAATGCCGATGGCCTCGCCGGCGCCTCGATCATCTCCGGCGGCGAGATTTCGGGCACCTCGAACATGACCATGGGCTTTTGCGGCACCGGCATGGAGGACAATTTCGAGGTCGATTACTTCCGCACCGTGATGTAGCCCGGCGCCGGGCGCCACGGGCCGCCCGCGCACCAGCCTGATCGCGGCGCCGGCCGGGCCGGCGCCGCGCGCGATTCGACCCGGCCGGCAGGGCAGATCAAGGGTTGACGCGGCCGGTCGGCAGCCGCGAACTGTGGCGGTGAGGCCGGCAGGTCGGCGGCAGCGCCGCGTCCTGACCGGGCCCATCCGAATGGCCGGGTGGCATCCGGCCGCGATTGGCAAGAACTCTGGCGAGAACCGCCTGGGAGGTCGCATGTCGGGGGACGAAGACGCCGACGGGGCAGACGGGGCCCAGCCGCTGCGCTTCCGCGACGATCCCGGCGCGTCGCGGTCGGCATGGCTGGCTGCGGGGCTCTTGGCGCTGGTCGCCGGTTGGTTCGCAAGCGGGATGCTGACGGCCGGGGATGCACCGCGCCTGCCGTCTGGCGACGGGGCGGCGGCGCCCGTCCGGGTGGCCGTCGCCGCATCGACGGCGCAGCGGGTGGGTGACGTGCTGATCCTCGAGGGCCAGGCCATGCCCGACCGCGAGACCGGGGTGGTTGCCGAGACCTCCGGCCAGATCGTCGACCTCGTGGCGCCGAAGGGCGCGATGCTCGCGGCCGGCGACATCATCGCGCGGCTCGACGGCACCGGGCGCGAGGCCGATCTGCGCCGGGCCGAGGCGGAACTGGACCGCGCGTCGCGCGACCACGACAACGCGCTGGTGCTGCTGGAACGCGGCGTCGGCACGCTCGACCGCGTGGCGCTTACCCGCGCCAACCGCGCCGCGGCCGAGGCGCAGCTGGAAAACGCGCGCGAGGCGCTCTCGGACACCGTGATCCGCGCGCCCTTCACCGGGCGGCTGGAAGAGCTTGCGATCAACGCGGGCGAGTTCGTGTCGGCCGGTACGCCGGTCGCGCGGATCGTCGACAACGTGCCGCTGACGGTGCGCGCCCGCGTCGCCCAGCAATCTGTCGCGCGGGTCGCGGCCGGGCAGGCGGCCGAGGTCGCCTTCATCACCGGCGAGCGCCGGTCCGGCGCGGTGGCCTTCGTCGGCACCAATGCCGATCCGCAGACCCGGACCTTCCTGATGGAGGTCGAGATCCCGAACGCGGATGGCGCGATCCCCTCGGGCATCAGCGCCGAGATCCGCATCGAGACCGGCGAGACGACGGCGCATTTCCTGTCGCCCGCGCTGCTGGCGCTGGACGAACGCGGCGCGCTCGGCCTCAAGACCGTGGACGACGCGAACCGCGTGGCCTTCTACGAGGTCGCCGTCGTCAAGGCGGAATCCGACGGCGTCTGGGTCACCGGCCTGCCGGAAACGGCACAGATCATCACCATCGGGCAGGGCTTCGTGCGCACCGGCGAAACGGTCGATCCCCGGCCCGACGATCGCGCCCTGCCGAACGGCGCCGGCGGCCTGCAATGAACGCGATCATCGATGCCGCCTTTTCCCGCAGCCGCGCGGTTCTGCTGGCGCTGGTGCTCCTGCTGGCGACGGGGGCGGTGGCCTATCGCGCGATCCCCAAGGAATCGGCGCCCGAGGTGCAGATCCCGGTCGCGATCGTCACCACCTCGCTCGAGGGGATCACGCCCGAGGACAGCGAAAGGCTGCTGGTGCGGCCGCTGGAAACCGAGCTGGCCGCGCTGGCCGGCCTCGACGAGATGACAGCGCAGGCCGGCGAGGGCTTCGCCTCGATCGTGCTGGAATTCGAACCCGGTTCGGATGCCGAGGCCGCACTGGACCGGGTGCGCGAGGCGGTGGACCGGGCGCAGGGCGAACTGCCCGCGGATGCCCGCACGCCCGCCGTGCAAGAGATCAACACCGCGCTGTTTCCGGTGCTGACCGCGGTGCTGTCAGGCCCGGTGCCGGAACGCACGCTGAACGGCATCGCAGACGACCTGAAGGCGCGGCTGGAGGCGCTGGAAGGCGTGCTGGAGGTCGAGATCGCCGGCGAGCGCACCGAGGTGCTGGAGGTGCTGATCGATCCCACGGTGTTCGAGACCTACGGGATATCCTTCGAGGAACTCATCGCCCAGGTCACCCGCAACAACCGGCTGATCGCCGCCGGCGCGATCGACACGCGCGCGGGCCGCGTGGTGCTGAAGGTGCCCGGCCTTGTCGAGGATATCGGCGACGTGATGGAGATGCCGCTGAAAGTGCGCGGCGACGCCGTCGTCACCTTCGGCGATGTCGCGGTGCTGCGCCGCGCCTTCGAGGATCCGCAGGAATTCGCCCGCTACGACGGCCAGCCCGCGCTGGTGCTGGAGGTCACCAAGCGGTCGGGCGCGAACATCATCGAAACCGTCGATGCCGTCCGCGCCGAGGCGGCGGCGGCCGCCGCCGGCTGGCCCGACACGGTGCAGATCGACTATCCGCAGGACCAGAGCACCGAGGTCAAGGACACGCTGAGCGAGCTGGAATCGAACGTCATCGCGGCGATCCTGCTGGTGATGATCGTGATCATCTGGGCGCTTGGCGTGCGCTCGGCGCTGTTGGTCGGGCTGGCGATTCCCGGCGCGTTCCTCGCCGGGGTGGCGGCGCTGTGGGCGATGGGGCACACGATGAACATCATCGTGCTGTTCTCGCTGATCCTGGTGGTGGGGATGCTGGTCGATGGCGCGATCGTCGTCGTCGAATATGCCGACCGCAAGCTCGAGGCCGGCGCGACCCCGCCAGAGGCCTATGCCGCCGCCGCCAAGCGCATGGCCTGGCCGATCATCGCCTCGGTCGCCACCACGCTGTCGGTCTTCGTGCCGCTTCTGTTCTGGTCCGGCGTGGTGGGCGAGTTCATGAAATACCTGCCGATCACGGTCCTGCTCACGCTGTCGGCCTCGCTGCTGATGGCGCTGATCTTCGTGCCGGTGGTCGGCGGCGCGATGGGCCGGCGGCGCCCGCAGACGGCGGCGGCGAAGCGGCTGTTGCACGAATCCGAGCGCGGCGATCCGCGCCGGCTGCCGGGTCTGGCGGGGCTTTATGCCCGGTTCCTGAACCGCGCGCTGGCCCGGCCCCTGACGGTGGTGCTGGTGTCCGTGGCCGCGCTTCTGGCGGCGCTCATGACCTATGCCCAGCACGGCACCGGGCTGGCCTTCTTTCCCGAGATCGAACCCGACACGCTGATCGTGGAGCTGCATTCGCGCGACAATTCCTCGGTCTACGAGCGCGACGACCTTGTGCGCCGGGTCGAACGGCGGCTGGCGGCCCGGCCCGACGTGGAAAGCGTGTATGCCCGCACCATGCTGGGTGACGGCGATGCCGAGGTGATCGGCCGGTTGACGCTGGAACTGGCGGACTGGGACAGGCGCGCGCCGGCCAAGGCGATCGGCGAGGATATCCGCGCCGACATGGCCGATATCGCGGGGATCGAGCTTCAGGTCCGGATGCCCAGCATGGGGCCGACGCCGGGCAAGCCGGTGAACCTCGAACTGCGCTCGGACGATCCCGCGGTGCTCGATGCCGGGGTCGCGGCGGTGCAGGCGATGATGGCGAGGCTGGGCGGCTTCACCGACGTGACCGACACGCGGCCCCTGCCCGGCGTGGAATGGCGCATCGATGTCGACCGGTCCGAGGCCTCGCGCTTCGGCGCCGATGTCAGCCTGCTGGGGCAGGCGGTGCAACTGCTTACCCAGGGCGTCGAGATCGCGGAATACCGGCCCGCGGATGCCGACGAACCGGTGCCGATCCGGGTGCGCTTTCCGGCCGAGGAACGAACGCTGGCGGAACTGGGCGGGCTCAGGGTGCCGACCTCGGCGGGGCTGGTGCCGATCGAGAACTTCGTGCGGCTGGAACCGGCGCCGCGCAGCGGTACGATCCGCCGCGTCGACCAGACCCGCGCCGCGGTGATCGAGGCCAACGTGGCCGCCGGCCTGCTGGTCAACGACCAGGTCGCCGCGCTCGCCGCCGCGCTGGAGGCCGAGGGCCTGCCCGGCGGCGCGGACTGGTCGTTCAAGGGCGAGGCCGAGGAACAGCAGGACGCGATGGAATTCCTCGCCGCGGCCTTCGTCGCCGCGATCGCGCTGATGTTCGGTATCCTGCTGTTGCAGTTCAACAGCTACTACCAGGCGATCGTCGTGTTCACCGCCATCGTGTTCTCGATCACCGGGGTGCTTCTGGGCCTGCTGGTCACCGGCCGGCCCTTCGGCGTGGTGATGGGCGGGATCGGGATGATCGCGCTGGCCGGCGTGGTGGTGAACGACAACATCGTGCTGATCGACACCTACAACCGGCTGCGCGCCGCCGGCCAGAGCGCGCGCGAGGCGGCGCTGCGCACCGGTGTTCTGAGGATGCGGCCGGTGATCCTGACCTCGGTGACGACGGGGCTGGGGCTGATGCCGATGGTGCTGGCGCTGACGGTGGATTTCTACAACCGCGAGATCGTCCATGGCGCACCCTCGACCCAGTGGTGGACGGAGCTTTCGGCGGCCGTCGTCGGCGGGCTGACCGTGTCGACCCTGCTCACCCTCGTGGTGACGCCGGCGCTTCTGGTGCTGGGCCCGGCCCGGCGCGGCGCGGCCTGACGCGCCGCAGCGGGATCGGCGGGGCGCCCGGAGCGGCCGCCCCGCCGGGCGGGCTCAGTTGCCCGGCGCGTTCGGGAAGAACAGCTGCTGATCGGCAACCCGGTAAGCGGCGATCGCCGCCTGCCCCTCGGACGAGACCAGCCAATCGGCGAAGGCCTGCGCCGCCTCGACCTTCACGCTGGGGCATTTTTCCGGGTTCACCGGGATCACGCCGTACTGGTTGAACATGTCCGCATCGCCCTCGACCCGGATCGCGTAGTCCTGCTTGTTGGCAAAGCTGATCCAGGTCGCCCGGTCGGTCATCACATAGGCGCCCATGCCGATCCCGGCGTTCAGCGTGGCCCCCATGCCCGAGCCGGTTTCGCGATACCACTGGCCCGAGGCCGCCGTCGGATCGACGCCGCTGGCGGCCCAAAGCGCCATTTCCTTCTTGTGGGTGCCGCTGTCATCTCCGCGCGAGGCGAACAGCGCGCCGGTCTCCGCGATCTTCGCCAGCGCGCCCTCGACGTCATCCATGCCGCCGACGCCGGCCGGGTCGGCGGCGGGGCCGACGATGACGAAATCGTTGTACATCAGGTCCGTCCGTTCGGTGCCGAAGCCGGCGGCGACGAATTTCTCCTCCGACGGCCTGGCATGCACCAGCAGAACGTCGCCGTCGCAGTTCTCGGCATTCCTGATCGCCTGACCGGTGCCCACGGCGACGACGTTGACCTGTATGCCGGTCTTGTCCTGGAAGATCGGCAAGAGGTGGTCGTAGAGCCCCGAATTCGCCGTCGAGGTGGTCGATTGCACGATGATCGATTGCTCCTGCGCCACCGCCGCGCCGGCGACGAGCAGGGCGGCAACGGTTGCCGCAATGTGTTTCCCTGGCATGATGAATCCTCCCTTGGTTTGTGTCAGACGACAATCCTGCCGTTCAGGTAATCCCGCGCCGCGGCACTTTGCGGTTCGGGGAAGAAACCGGCCGCGGGGCCGTGTTCGGCCACGCGGCCGCGATGCAGGAACACGACATCGTCGGCCATCCGCCGCGCCTGCCCGATGTCATGGGTGACGAAGACGATCCGCGTGCCGCGGGCGCGCGCCGCGCCCACGATCGCCTCGATCGCCAGCACCGAGGCGGGATCGAGGCTTGCGGTGGGCTCGTCGAGAAACAGCACCTCGGGATCGGTCGCCAGCGCGCGGGCCAGCGCCAGCCGCTGCGCCTCGCCGCCCGACAGAAGCCGGGCGGGCTGGCCGGCCTTGTGGGCAAGGCCGACATGGTCGAGCAGCGCGGCGCGGCGCGCGCGATCCCCGCCGCGCGCCTTCAGCACGAAATCGATGTTCGCCGCGACCGACCGGCGCAGCAGAACCGGCTTCTGGAACACCAGCGCCTGCCGCGCGGTCACCTCCGCCGGCGCGCGGCCGGCCCAGTCGATGGTGCCCGAGGTCGGCCGCATCAGCCCGTGCAGAAGCTTCAGCAGAAGGCTCTTGCCCGATCCGTTGGGGCCCATGACCACCGTGCAGCCGGCCGGGCCAAGATCGAGGGTCACACCGTCCAGAACCGCCGTGTCGCCGAAGCGCAGCACGAGGTCGCGCACCGCAAGCGGCAGGATCGGGCTGCCGGGCGCGCGGCCGGTGAGCGCGGAGGTCATGGCCAGCGTGTCACGCATAGGCCTGCCGCGCCGCCGTCACCCGAACCGAATGCACGGCGGCGTTCACGCCCAGCGCGATGACCAGAAGCACGATGCCCAGCGCCAGCGCCAGCGCAAGGTCGCCCTTCGAGGTTTCCAGCGCGATGGCGGTGGTCATCACCCGGGTCAGGTGGTCGATGTTGCCGCCGACGATGATCACCGCACCGACCTCGGCCACCGCGCGGCCGAACCCGGCCAGCCCCACGGTCAGCAGCGAATAGCGCGCGTCCCAGATCAGCGCCCGCACCGTCTGCAGACGCGTCAGGCAAAGCGAGCGGAACTGTTCGGCATATTCCGCATGCAGGTCTTCCAGAACCTGCCGCGACAGCGCCGCGACGATCGGCGCGATCAGGATCGTCTGCGCGATGATCATCGCCGTGGGGGTATAGAGCAGCCCCAGAAAGCCCAGCGGGCCGGAGCGGGACAGGTGCAGGTAGACCAGAAGGCCCACCACCACCGGCGGCAGGCCCATCAGCGCGTTCATCACGATCAGCACGGCGTTGCGCCCCGGAAACCGGCCGATGGCCACCAGCGCGCCCAGCGGCAGGCCGATCAGGCAGGCGATGGCCGTCGCCGTCAGGCTGACGCGCAGCGACAGGGCGACGATCTCCAGCAGATCGGCATCGCCGGACACAACCAGCGCGACGGCAAGTCCGAAGGCGTCGCCGAGGTTCTGCACCGCGTCCTCCCTGTGCAAAATTTCCGCGCTTTCGACAGCTATGCAGTTCAGCGGTGTGAAATCAAGGCCAAGATACCCCGAAACGGTGCGAGAAACCTGCAAATCCCCGTGCAATCCCCGCCGCGCGACGGCACGGTGACTGCATAATTTCCGGATGACTTGATGCGCCGATCCGCAATCGACGGCCGCGGCGATGCCCGGATCGGGACAGCCCGGTCGGGCCCTAGATCTGGCGCGGGCGAAGCCCCTGGGCGCGCAGCACCCAGTCCAGCGCCTCCCGCAGGACCGATGCGGTGGCGCGGTCGAAGGCGTCCACGAGCGTGGCCGTGCCGGTATCGGGCGCCGCGGCCGATGCCTCGAAGCTCCGGGTCCGCAGGACCGCGGCATCCTCCTCGCGCACCAACCGCGCCGTGAACCGCACGGTGACCAGCGCACCCTCGGCCCCCGGCGCCAGTTCCGCCTCGAAACGGGTCAGGTTCGACACCAGCGCGACATCGCCCGACGCCCCCAGCGGGCGGCGGCCGACGAACCGGAACCCGCCGGATCGTTCCAGCCCCGCCACCAGCGCCGATTGCAGCATCTCGGGCGCGGGTTCGATCCAGCGCGCGTCGGGCAGGTACTGCACCTGCGTCGATTGCGGGCGGATCAGGATCCTGTCGGTGTTGATCGCCCCGCCGGCGACCGGCAGTTCCACGACAAGGTCGATGGGCCGCGGCCCGCCGGCGGCCACCGGCCCGTCCGCCGGGGCGCGCAACTCGTAGGCATCGAGCGCCGCGCCGGCATCGCCCAGCGCGCCAAGCGTGGAGCAGCCGGCCAGCACACCGACCAGCGCGATCCCTGCAAGGCGTCTCGAACCGATGGGCATCTCTACCTCCTGAACTCCGGCGCGTCGCGGCCAAGGAAATACCGGGCCGGATCGCGCTCGACCCGCCGGACGAGCGAATCGAGATTGTCGACCAGCGTCCGGGTCTCGCGCGCCAGCCGCGTGTATTGCGGCAGGCCTTCGCGCGCGAAGGCCTGGAACGTCGGCGAGGCCGCGCCGACCGCGCGTTCGATCTCGGCGAAGGCGGATCGCGCGCCCTCGGCGGTCTGCCGCAGGTTGGCGGTGATCTCGGGCAGGTCGTCCGACACCCGCGCGATGGCGCCGTCCATCCGGTCGAGCGTGGCGCGCAGGTCGGCGGCGATGGCCCAGGCCTCCTCGCGGATCAGCCGGTCGGCCGACCCGAAGGCGCTGTCCGCCGCCGCCAGCGCGCGGTCGCCGGTGTCGATGGCGCCGTTGAGCCGGGTCAGCGTCTCGTTGGCCCGCGTGAACGTGTCGGTCACGGTCTGCAGCGCGGCGGTGGCATCCCGCGACAGCCCGTCGACCCGGCCGGCGGCCGAGGACAGGTCGGCCCCGACCTGTTCGATCACCCGCGAGGCGGTTGCACTGGCGGCGCGGACATCCTCGAGGATCGCGGGCAGGTCGGTTTCGGCGACGGCGGCGGCCGAGGCAACGACCTTGCGGGCATCCGCCACCAGCGCGCGGCTGTCGGCGACCAGCGCCGCGCCATCGCCCCGCACCAGCGCCTCGAAGCTTTGCGAGGCGCTGTCGAAGGTGCCCAGCGACTCGGTCATCTGCGCCAGCATGGCGTCGGTCGCCGCCAGCGTCGCCTCGGCCTCGGTCAGGCGCGCGGTGGCCAGCCCGCCGGTTGTCCGCAACTCGCCGATCATCTCGCGCGCGTCGCGGCCGACGAGATCGAGCTGCACCCGGAGCCGCGCGGTCGTCTCGGACAGGTCGTTGATCAGCCGCGGCACGTCCGCGGTCATGAAGGCATCGACCGAATCCAGCGCGCGCCGGCCGCTTTGCAGGGCTTCGTCGCCATAGGTCAGGCTTTGCTCGGCACGCTTTGCCAGCGACGTCATCTGTTGCAGCGTCGTGTCCGCCGTCTCGAGCGCCTGCGTCGCCGCGGCCGAGATCGTGTCAAGCCGGGAGGAGAACGCGGCGATCTCCTCGCTCGCCGTCGCGATCGTGCCGGTGACGGCCGAGAAATCGTCCAGCGCCTGCCCGATATCGCCCGAGGAGGCTTCGAGATTGGCAAGGATCGATCCCACGCGGGACTGGTTTTCCTCGCCGAGGATCTCGCGGATCTGCCGCGCCACGGCCAGCAGTTCCTCGACCACCGTGGGCGCGTCCTCGGTCAGGGTCTGCAACACGGATCGGCCGGAGGCGATCACCGGCACGTCTTGTTCCGACACCGCGGCCAGCAGCGGTTCGTCAGGATCTCCGGCGCTGAGGCCGACATAGGCCACGCCGGTCAGGCCCTGCGATTCGATCGTCGCGACGGTGCCGGTGCGCACCGGCGTGTCGGCGGCCACCTCCAGCCGGACGCGGACCAGCCCGCTGGCGTCGGGCGCCAGCCGCACCTCGACGACCTGGCCCACCGGCAGGCCGGAGAAACGCACCTCGGAAGCGCTGGCAAGGCCCGCGACGGTGGGGAAATCGACATCGAAATAGGCGTATTGCCGGTCAAGCTCCACCCGCGCGAACCACAGCACGAAGCCAAGCAGACCAAGGAAGCCCAGCACCGCGAAGGCCCCGATCAGGACGTAGTTGGCACGCGTTTCCATGGCTCAACCGCCATCGCCCGCGCCAGGGGGCTTGCCCTGCGCGGCGCGCGCCCTCGGCCCGAGGAAATACTCGCGCACCCAGGGATGATCGATCTTTGCCATCTCTTCCACCTTGCCGGTGACCAGAACGCGCCTTTCGGCAAGAACCGCCACCCTGTCGCAGACCGAATACAGGGTATCGAGATCGTGCGTTACCAGAAAGACGGTCAGGCCAAGGGTGCGGCTCAGATCCCCGATGAGATCGTCGAAGGCCGCGGCGCCGATCGGATCGAGCCCCGCGGTCGGTTCGTCGAGAAACACGATCTCGGGGTCGAGCGCAAGGGCGCGGGCCAGCCCGGCGCGCTTGCGCATCCCGCCCGACAGTTCGGCGGGATACTTGTCGCCCGCGTTCCACGGCAGGCCGGACATCGAGATCTTGAGCCGCGCCAACGCCTCGCGCACACCCGGATCGAGGCCGGGAACGGCGCGCAGCGGCACCTCGACGTTCTCGCGCACGCTCAGCGAGGAAAACAGCGCCCCGTCCTGGAACATCACGCCCATGCGCTGCCTGAGCGCCGCCAGCGCCTCGGCCCGGCCGGCGAGGATATCGGTGCCCAGCACCTCGATCCGCCCGGCGGCCGGGGTCAGCAGCCCGGCGATGCTGCGCAGCAGCACCGACTTGCCGGTGCCCGACCCGCCGACCACGCCCAGCACCTCGCCCCGGAACACCGTCAGGTCGAGCCCGTCATGCACCACGTTCGTCCCGAACCGGGTGCGCAGGCCCTCGACGCGGATCACCGGATCGGCCATGTCAGACCCCGATCTCGGCATAGAAGATCGAGAACAGCGCGTCGATCACGATCACGGCGAAGATCGCGGCGACGACGGCCGACGAGGTCATCCGGCCCAGCGATTCGGCGGTGCCGCGCACCCGCAACCCCGCCTGGCAGCCGATGATGCCGATCACCGCGGCGAAGACCGGGGCCTTCGACAGGCCGACGAGCACATGCGAGACGTCGGTGCCGTCGAGAAGCCGGGTGCGGAACATCGCCGGCGAGATGCCAAGCTCGATCCACGACATCAGCGCCCCGCCGAACAGCCCCGCGAGATTGGCGATCAGCGTCAGGATCGGCAGCATCAGCACCAGCGCCAGCACCCGCGGCACGATCAGCGCCGCCGCCGGATCGATGCCCAGCGTGCGCATCGCGTCGATCTCCTCGCGCATCTTCATCGACCCCACGGCCGCCGTGTAGGCCGAGGCGGTGCGCCCCGCCACGATGATCGCGGTCAGCAGCACGCCAAGCTCGCGCAGGATCGAAATCGCGATCAGGTCGACGACGAAGACCTCGGCCCCGAACTGGCGCAGCTGGGTGGAGCCCTGGAAGGCCAGCACCACGCCGATCAGGAAGGCCATCAGCGCCACGATCGGCACCGCGCGCAGGCCGGCATCCTCGCAATGATGGACGAGCGAGGTGAACCGGAACTCGCGCAGATGCACCAGCGACCGCGCCAGCCGCGCAAGGAACAGGCCGAAGGTGCCCAGCGTCTCGGCGAAGGTGGCGAGCGCATCGGCAACGCGCCGCCCGACCGTCTCCAGCAGCGTGACGACGGTGGCCGGGCGGGCGACCCGGGCCTCGGGCGTCGGCATCGCGCCGGCGACGGTTTCCAGCAGTTGCCGCGCCTTGGCCCCGGCGCCGACGACATCGAGCCGGCCGCCCCTGCCCGCAAGCTGGCGCCGCCGCTCTTCGATCGCCCAGGCGATGGAGGTGTCGATCCAGTCCGCCGCGCCAAGGTCGACCACGCAGTCCCGGCCCTCGGGCGCCCCGGCCAGCGCGGCGCGGACGTCCATGACCTCGCGCACCGCGAAGCGGCCCGTCAGGACCGCCCGGAACGCCGTGGCATCCGCCGCGATCTCGATCCGGCCTCCGGAACCTGTTTCGATGGTCGGCATTGTCCGTGGCTCGTTCCCTGCGGTGCCGCGGCGCGCGCGGCCTTCGCGGCTTGTTCTCCGGCCCGGTCCCGCCGGCCGCCGGACGGCCGGTTCCGGCCCGTCCGGATCCCAGTGTTAGTGCATCGCCGGCCGCCGATCCATCGCGATCGTCGCCCCGGCCCCGCCCCGCCGTCAGCCCCCGGGTCCGGCCTGCTCGACGACCGTCATGTCGGGCACACGCCGCGCCGCGCGGATCCGGGCGGCATTGGCAAGATCGTTGGCCTCGGCCCTCGCCCGCGCCGCCTCCGGGGAATGGCCGTGGTCCAGCCAGCGCTCGACGCAGCGTTGCAACAGCATTTCCCGCGGCGTCTCGATCCAGATCGACAGATCCCATGCCTGCGCGAGCCCGTCCCATGGCGGTTCGTCGAACAGCAGGTAATTGCCCTCGACGATGGCGATCTCGCAATCCGGCGTCACCACGCCGGCGCCCGCGATGGCCTGGTCCTGCCCGCGATCGAAGATCGGGAAACATACCTCCGCCTCGCTGCGCAACCGCCGGACCAGCGCGATGAACCCCGCCGCGTCGAAGGTTTCGGGCGCACCCTTGCGGGCGCGCAGGCCGCGGCTGTCGAGCAGGCGGTTGTCGAGGTGAAACCCGTCCATCGGCACGGTTTCGGCGATGCAGCCCTCGCGGGTCAGCGCCCCTGCCAGCGCCGCCGCCAGCGTCGACTTGCCCGAGGCCGGGGGGCCGGCGATGGCCAGCAGCCGCCGCCGGTCGGCGAGTGGACGTTGCCGGACAAGGGGCAGCAGCGCCGCCGGCCGCCGCACGAGGTCCGGCATGGCGATCCGCGTCACCGCCATGGTGGGCCGCCGCCTCGGGCGCGGGCGCCCAGGGCCGCCGCGCCGCCCCGGCGCGGCGCTTCCCCGTTATCCTGACATGCGTTCAAGGCCGCCCCTCTCCCCGCGTTCCGGACCGGCCGACGCCGATCCCGGAACTCTCGCGAAATCGCTTCGGCTTGCCAAGCCCCGGCCATGCCGCGCCCCGTGTCGGCCCGGGGGGCCGGGGAGCGGATCGAAGGCCTGCCCGGACCGGCGTCGCGGTGCCGCTCCGCGTTTGCCTGAAACCGGAATCTGTGACAGCCTTCGCAACGCGCGCACCCATGACACAATATCACAGCGCCAGTTCTTTGGGAGGAATTGCAGATGAACCTGAGGCCCGATCCGACATTTCACGCAACACCCAAGCTCGCGATGGAGGCGCCGGCGGAAACGCTGGCCTTCACGCTGATGCTGAGTCCGGACGGGTCGAAGCCCGATGGCCTGGCCGTGGTCGACGTGGATCCGAAATCCACCACCTACGGCCAGATCGTGCACCAGGTGATCATGCCCAACACCGGCGACGAGTTTCACCATTTCGGCTGGAACGCCTGTTCCTCGGCGCTGTCGCCGCTGACCGGGCATGCCTTCCTCGAACGTCGCTACCTGATCATTCCCGGCATCCGGTCCTCGCGGATCTACGTGATCGACGTGAAGGAACCGCTGGAAGCGAAGATCCACAAGATCATCGAGCCCGAAGAGGTCTTCGCAAAGACCGGCTATTCGCGCCCGCACACCATCCACTGCGGCCCCGAGGGCATCTATGTCAGCACGCTGGGCGGCGGCGGCCCTGACGGCACCGACGGCCCGCCGGGCATCTTCATCATGGATTGCGAAACCTTCGACGTGATCGGCCGCTACGAGATGGACCGCGGCCCGCAGGACAAGCAGTACGATTTCTGGTGGAACCTGCCGCGCAACTACATGGTCAGTTCCGAATGGGGCCTGCCGCCGCAGTTCGAGAACGGG
>CAYUXM010000071.1:0-13445 GCA_964448765.1 uncultured Rhodobacterales bacterium | reverse complement strand
GCCGCGGATCTCGATGAACTTCTGTTCCGCCATCCGACCACCCTCACCCACCGGCCGAGACATAGGCCAATCCGCCCGAGTCTCCAACCGGAAAAACGGAACATTGGGCGAACATGCCGGCAGGCCCTTGAAACTCCGCCGACATATTCGTTATCATGAATATCAAACGGCGATGACCGGTCGCACCGGCCTGTCGCCGCGCCCGAAACCGGGCCCGGCGCGGCCGCGCCGGGATCGTCCCGATGGAGATTGCCAGATGCTGTCCTTCCTGCGTTCCCCCGCCGCCGCCCGCGTGCAGCGCATCGACCCGCGCGAGGCGGTGCGCCGCGCCGCGGCCGACGAGATCACCGTGATCGACGTGCGCGACGCCGGCGAACTTGCGACGGGCCGCGCCGAGGGCGCGCTGCACGTGCCGCTGATGACGCTGCGGATGAAATGCGATCCCGCCAGCCCGGAACGGCTGGCCGGGCTCGGCCCGGATCGTCCCGTTGCGCTTTACTGCGCCTCCGGCGCGCGCAGCCAGATGGCCGGGCGGATGCTGGTCGAGATGGGCTATGGCGAGGTCTACAACCTCGGCGGCCTGCACGACTGGCATGCCGGCGGCGGGCAGGTGCTGCGGTAGCCGGCGCGGCGGGGGCGCTGCCCCCGCACCCCCGGGATATTTCCGGACCAAAACCGGATCAGCGCGCCCGCGCGCGGCGGCGGGCCTGCCAGCCATGCATCGCGATGCCGGCCGCGCAGAGCGGCACGGTGAACAGCACCGCCGCCACCGGTCCGGTTCCGGCGATCAGCGCGGCCAGCAGCGGGGTGCCCAGCGTCGTGCCGACATTGCCCAGCTGCGCCACCGCGCCGGCCGCCAGCGCCCGGTCGGCCGGGTCGGGATTGAGCGCCGGGATCGCCGCGAAGGAGGCGCCCTGCACCAGCCCCAGCGCGGCGGAGACGACGAGCGCGGCGGCCAGCGCGGGCCCCGGCAGGCTGGCCGCAAGCGCCAGCGGCGGCGCCGCGAGGATCGCCAGCGCGAAGCCCCATTGCACCAGCCGCACCGGCCCGATCCGGCCCAGCAGCCAGACCCCGAGCGTGAGCGAGACGAGGATCGAGACCGCCGGCATCGCCACCGCCGCCGTCCGGCCCGCGGCAGCGGGCAGAAGCGGCGGCAGGAGCGTCAGCAGCGCCACGTAGAGCAGCGTGTAGAACACGAAGCCCAGCGCCGGCGCCGCGATCCGGGGCGAGCGGTAGATGTCGAGATGGCGCCGCCACAACCCGCCCTGCCCCGCCGACCGGGGCCCCGGCGGCGCGATCCCGCGAAGAAGCGGGCCGAGCGCCAGCGCGCAGGCCGCGAACCACGCGGCATGGCCGAGAAACAGCCCCCCGGCCCCGAAGGCCGCGACGACCGGCGGCGCGATCAGGGCGAGCGCGGCATAGGACACGCCGAAGAAGCTCGACCACAGCGTCATCGCGGCGCCGAGCCGCGGCGCGGGCGTGACCGCCGCGATCAGCGTCGGCCCGGCCACGACGATGGCAAGGTGGCTCACGCCCTCGGCGATGCGCAGCGCGATCATCCAGGGATAGGACGGCAGCGAAACCTGCACGACGGACACGGCCGCCGCCAGCCACAACGCGCCGATCAGCACCCGCGACAGGCCGGCGCGGCTGACGGCGATGCCGGCAGTGGTGCCGAAGACGAGGCCGACGAGGCCGACGACCGAGACGATCAGCCCGACGCCGGCGGGCCCGGCCACGGCGCCGTAGCGCGCCCCGAGATCGTCGAAGAGAAGGCTGGCCTTGCCGAACTGCGCCGCCGCGCCGAGTCCGGCGAGCCAGATCGCCGCGACGATCGCCGCCGCGCGGGCGGGCGGCATCAGAAGTGCAGGGCCCGGCCGTAGGCGTCCAGCACCGCCTCGTGCATCATCTCGCTCAGCGTCGGATGCGGGAACACCGTCTCCATCAGTTCGGTTTCCGTGGTCTCCAGCGTCCGGCCGACGACATAGCCCTGGATCAGCTCCGTCACCTCGGCGCCGACCATGTGCGCGCCCAGAAGCTCGCCGGTCTTCGCGTCGAACACGGTCTTGATCATCCCCTCGGATTCGCCCAGCGCGATGGCCTTGCCGTTGCCGATGAACGGGAACCGGCCGACCCTGACCTCGTGCCCGGCCTCCTTCGCCTTCGCCTCGGTCAGCCCGACGCTGGCGACCTGCGGATGGCAATAGGTGCAGCCGGCGATGGAATTCGGCTTGATCGGGTGCGGATCGCCGCCGGCCACCAGTTCGGCGACCATCACGCCCTCGTGGCTGGCCTTGTGCGCCAGCCAGGGCGCGCCGGCGATATCGCCGATCGCGTAGAGCCCCGCGACGCCGGTGCGGCAGTATGCGTCGGTGACGACATGGCTGCGGTCGACCGTGACGCCGAGCTTGTCCAGCCCCAGCCCCTCGACATTGCCGACGATCCCGACGGCCGAGATCACCGTGTCGAACTTGCGCGCCTCGGTCTTGCCGCCCTGCTCGATATGGGCGGTCACGCTGTCGGCGGCGCGGTCGAGCTTCGTGACGGTCGCCTTTTCGAGGATCGTCATCCCCTGCTTGACGAACTGCTTCTTCGCGAAACCGGCGATCTCGGCATCCTCGACCGGCAGGATCCGGTCCATCACCTCCACCACCGTCGTCTTCGCGCCGAGCGTGTTGTAGAAACTCGCGAATTCGATCCCGATGGCCCCCGATCCGATGACCAGAAGCTCCCTGGGCATGTGGCCGGGCACCAGCGCGTGCCGGTAGGTCCAGACCCGCTTGCCATCGGCCTCCAGCCCCGGCAGTTCGCGCGCCCGCGCGCCGGTGGCCAGCACGATCGCCGGGGCGGTCAGCTCCTCGTTGCCCTTGTCGGTCCTGACGGCGACCTTGCCGGGGGCGGGCAGCGTCGCCTCGCCCATCACCACCGTCACCTTGTTCTTCTTCAGCAGGTGACCGACGCCGCCGGTGAGCTGCTTGGCCACCGCGCGCGAGCGCTGCACGACCGCGTCGAGATCGTAGCCCAGCCCCTCGGCCCTGAGCCCGAACTCCGTCGCGCGATGCATCAGGTGGAACACCTCGGCCGAGCGCAGCATCGCCTTGGTCGGGATGCAGCCCCAGTTCAGGCAGATGCCGCCGAGGTGTTCGCGCTCCACCACCGCGACCTTCAGCCCAAGCTGCGCGCCGCGGATCGCGGCCACGTAGCCGCCCGGCCCGGCGCCCACCACGATCATGTCAAAGGCCTTGCCCGCCATCGCGCCCTCCTCTGCCGCAAGATGGTTTGCCATTAAACTATTTTTCGCACGACGGCAATGCGGGTGGCGCCGTGGCGCCCTGCGCCGGGCTCATGGCGCCTCCGCGCCGCCCTCGCCGCCCATCTCGCGCACCACCGCGCCATAGCCGCCTTCCGCCATGAACGCCTGTTCCGCCGCCGTGCTGTCGCGCCCCAGCGCCGCGTTGCGGTAGGGGAACCGGCCGAACCGGCGGATCACCTCGCGATGCGCGCGGGCATGCAGAAGGTTGCCCGCGCCGCCTTCCGGCATCCTCTCGGCAATGAGCGCGACGCCGCGATCCTGCGCCGCCAGATCCTCGGCATGCATGTAGGGCAGGTAGAAGAACTGCCGCTGCGGTTCGGGGATGTCACGGTCGAGACTGGCGGCCACCGCCGCCTCGGCCGCGGCCAGCGCCCGCGCATCGGTGGCGAAGGCCCGCGCCTCGCCGCGGAACATGTTGCGGGGGAACTGGTCGGTCAGGATCAGGTATCCCAGCGTTCCGGGCGCGTCGGCGCACCAGTCGCGCAACCCGCCGGCCGCCGCCGACTCCCAGGCGGGACCGAACCGGGCGGCAATCTCGGCATCGACCTCGGGATCGACAGCATACCAGGCCGCCGGGCCGAGCCCCAGCCAGTATTCCACAACCATCGCCGGCGTGACCGTCATCCGCGCCTCCGCTTGTCGCTTCGTTCCGCGCAGGCTCGCAGGTCGGGCCGCCGCTGGCTAGGGTCTTTCTTCGCGCTCCGCCTCCGCCTCGGGATCGGCCGCGTCGCGGTCGGCCCAGCCCAGCGCGGGCTCGTCCTCGGCCTCCTCGTGGCTGGCCTCGATGACCGCCTCGACCGCCACGACCGAGGCCGAGGGCATGACCATCGCGTAGCCGCCGGTCTCGTCGGGGCTGGGCGCGGCGCGCTGCGTCATCCGCCAGCCGGCATAGCCCGCCAGAAGGACGTATAGTACCCCGATGTACAGGAAGAACCCCGCGGGCCCGATCTGCCCCATAATCCAGCCGGTGATCAGCGGGCCGCCGATCGCACCCAGCCCGTTGATGAACACGAGCCCCGCGGAAGCCGCTGGCATGTCGGATGGATCGAGATAGTCGTTCACATAGGCCAGGACCAGCGAATACATCGGGTTGGTGACGCCGCCGAGGACGAAGCCGATCACGACCAGCAGGGTGAACCCCGGTTCAGCGAGCACCGGCACGACCATCGTGGCCGCGCCCAGGACCGCCAGCGCGAGGATCAGCTGGCGCCGGTCCATCCGGTCCGAGGCCCAGCCGATCGGATATTGCAGCAGCATTCCGCCGACGTAGATCGCGGCGATGAAGATCGAGATGTCGCGCACCGACAGCCCCGCCTCGCTGCCCCAGACCGCGGCCATGCCGAACTGCGCCGAGAACACGCCGCCCAGCAGGAACATCCCGATGATGCCCAGCGGCGAGGCGCGGTAGAGATCGACGAAGCTCAGCGGCTTGGTCAGTTCGAAGGCGGGCACCCGCCCCGCCGTCAGCAGGATCGGCGTGAACGACAGCGACACCAGGACCGAGGGGATGATGAACAGGATGAAGCCCGACGGATCGCCGAGGTTCATCATCCCCTGCGCGGTGACGATCCCGATCATCTGCGTGATCATGTAAAGCGACAGCGCCTGGCCCCGCGTTTCGTTGCTCGACGCGTCGTTGAGCCAGCTTTCGGCGGTGATGTAGACCCCGGCGAAGGCGAAGCCCATGAACACCCGCATCGCCGTCCAGACCAGCCAGTCGGGCGCGGCGGCGTAAAGGATCAGCACCGCCGAGATCAGCGAGCCGAGCGCGGCGAAGACCCGCACATGCCCGACCGACCGGATCAGGCCGGGCGTCAGCCGGCTGCCGAACAGGAACCCCAGGAAATAGGCCGAGGTCACGACCGACATCTGCGAGGCGCTGAACCCCTCCAGCCCGCCGCGGATACCCAGCAGCGTGCCCTGCATGCCGTTGCCGACCATCAGCAACATCATGCCCAGAAGCAGCGGCCAGGAGGTGCGCAGGACGATCAGCATGGGCGTGTCTCCGAACCAGGTCCGGCCAGTGTGCCGGCGCGGCATGGCACCCGCGCGACAATGCGCGACAAATCCGGCGCTACGAGCGTCGCTCCGGGATCAGCAGCGAGGCGTCGCCATAGGAAAAGAACCGGTAGCGCGTGGCGATGGCATGGGCATAGATCGCGCGGATCCGTTCGGCCCCCATCAGGGCCGAGACCAGCATCATCAGGGTCGATTTCGGCAGGTGGAAATTGGTCATCAGCCCGTCGATCGCCCGGAACCGGTAGCCGGGATAGATGAAGATCTCGGTCGTGCCGCGAAAGGCATGCACCCGGCCCGCATCGTCGGCCGCGCTTTCGACCAGCCGCAGCGCCGTGGTGCCCACCGCGATGATCCGCCCGCCGGCATCGCGGGTGGCGTTGATCTCGGCCGCCGCCCGTTCCGTCACCTCGCCCCATTCGGCATGCATCCGGTGCCGCGTCACGTCCTCGACCTTGACCGGCAGGAAGGTGCCGGCGCCGACATGCAGCGTCACCTCTGTCATGGCCACGCCGCGGGCCGTGAGCGCCGCGAGCAGCGGGGCGTCGAAATGCAGCGAGGCGGTGGGGGCCGCGACCGCGCCGGCGGTGCGCGCGAAGACCGGCTGGTAATCCTCCCTGTCGGCCGCATCGGGGGCCCGGAGCGCGGCGATGTAGGGCGGCAGCGGCATCGCCCCGGCCTCGGCCAGCGCGGCGTCGAAATCCTCGCCGGTCAGGTTGAAGGCCAGCCGCGCCTGCCCGGCCCCGATCGCCGCGACCTCGGCCGACAGCGCCGGTGAAAACACGATCGTCTCGCCGGGTTTCAGCTTGCGCAGCGGCTTGACGAGCGCCGACCACGTGCCATCGGCCTGCGGCTCCAGCAGCGTCACCTCGATCCGCGCCACCGCCTCGCCCTGCCCGGTCGCGCGGGTCCGCGTGCCGGTCAGCCGCGCCGGGATCACGCGGGTGTTGTTCAGGATCAGCCGGTCGCCGGGGCGCAGGATGTCGACAAGGTCACGCACGTGCCGATCCTCGATCCCGTCGCCCTCGGCCAGCAGCAGCCGGGCGGCGCTGCGCGGCTTGACCGGCCGCGTCGCGATCAGATCCTCGGGCAGGTCGTAGTCGAAATCGTCCAGTTTCATTCCGCCTCGCGCGCGGCATTGCCGCGAAAGATTTCCCGAAACGGCCCCGGCGTCAGGATCGACAGCGGGTTGACCGCGACCCTGGGCGCCGCCGCCGGCCCGGTCAGCCGGTAGGTGAAGCCGAAAAGCCCCTCGCCGGGGCGCGACACGATCTGCCCCAGCGCGTTGACGAAATAGACCGGAGAGATCACGCCTTCCATGTCCAGAAGCTCCGCCTGCCGGTCGTAGATACCCTGGATGCTGACGCCAAGCGAGGCGCCGACGGCACGGCCGTCGCGCAGGATCACCCGGTCGGGCCGGATCTCGAACCGGCCATCGACCTGCTGGAACAGGATGCCCTCGCCACCCATCTGCTCCAACAGGCCAACCACGCTGATCAGCCCCAGAAGCTCGGCCAGGATCGGCGCGTCGCGCACCCGCATGCCGCCGGCGCGGACCTCGCCGGAATAGCGGCCCTGGCCCTCCTCCTCGACGATCCTGAGATCGAGCGCGCCGCCGTAGCCGCGCGAGAAGATGCCGGCGGCGCGGAACACCGCCCCGGCATCGTCGGCACGGATCGCGTAGGCGTTGCGGCCGTTCGCGGCGGGGCCAAGGCTGCCCTGCACCTCCTCCGCGCCGTTGATCGCCCCGGCGAACTGCCCGGTGAAGGCCGCCGCGCCGCCGAACCGGCCGCGAAACCCGGTCAGCGCCAGCGTCTCGCCCAGCCGCAGCCGGTCGAGCCGGACGTCGATCACCGGCACCGATCCTCCGGCCCGCGCGCCGCCGCCCAGATCGGGCAGGCGGCGCAGGTCGGCGGTGCCGCCGCCGATCTCCCAGCGCGGCGGCGCACCGCCCTGCCCGACCAGCGCCGCGCGGCCGGTGAACCAGCCCAGGTCGACGGCGTCGAAGGCCAGCCGGTCGAGCGTGCCGTCCTCGTTCAGGCCGAGTGTGCCGCTGGCCGCCAGCCCCGGCGCCTCGATCTCGATCCGGTCGAGCTGCGCCGGCGCGCCAAGCCGGCCCTCGACGACAAGCCGCCCCGGCGTCGCGGCGGGCTTGGCCCAGCCGATTTCCGGCAGCGACAGGGTGACCCGGTTCAGATCCGAGGTCAGCAGCAACCGCGGCGGGCCGTCCCGCGGCAGGTCGATGCGGATGTCGCCGCGGCCGCGGCCCGCGACCGCCGCGTCCGGCAGGCCGAGCCGGAAGGCGCGCACGAAGTCCGGCGACAGGTCGACGCTGCCCTCGAGGACCGAGCCGGGCGCATCCGGGCCGAAGGGCTGGTGCCAGCGCGCCTCGAACCCCACGCCCGACAGGTTGCCCGGCCCGGCGATCGCCAGCCCGCCGTCGGGCGTGGCGGTGGCGACCAGCCGCTCGGCCGTCAGCAGATGGCCCGGCACCAGCACCTCGGAGCGCAGGTCGAGCAACTCGGCGCGCACCGCGTAGCCGATCTCCTCCTCCGGCACCCGGTCGATCAGCGGCAGGGTGATCACCGCCTCGGCCCGGGCCCGGCCCTCGGCCAGGTCGACCGGTCGCCCGGCCTTCTGCAAGAACCGGAACGGCGGCTCGTCGAGCAGCGCCAGCGCCGCGGGAATCGTGCTGTCGGTGCGCAGCGTGACCTCGCCGATCGCCGGCTTGCGGGTGATGTCGGGCACCTTCAGCACCGACCCGTCCAGCGTGACCGGGCCGCCGCGTTCGGTGACGGTTTGGCCGCGTTCCAGCACCAGCGTGTAGACCTGCCCGTCGATCGTCGCATAGCCCGCGGCCTGCTCGACCGGCGGCAGGCTGCGCACGACGCGAACATTCGCACCCTCGAAATCGTAGCCCAGCGCCAGCCGCGGCTCCTGTCCGGGGATGATCCGCAGCGCCGCCTTGAGGTCGAGCAGTTCCCCCGTCGTCACGTTCTTGTCGAGCCAGTCGCGGGTTTTCGGCACCAGCGCGACGGGCCACAACTGGATCAGCCGGTCGGCGCCGATCCGCGGCACGTCGAGGTCCAGCGCCAGCGCCCAGCCCGCCGCCTCGGCCGCTGCGCGACCCGTGGCCGCGATCCGGCGCTCGCCGTCCAGCAGCACCGCCTGCCCGATCCGCACCGCGAAGGGATCGAGCGACAGCTTGAGGTCCACCGCCCCGCCCGAGAACACCACCGGATCGGCGAACACGCCCTCCGGATCGGTTTCCAGCGCGTCGATCCGCATCTGCCCGACGAAGGCGGTGGGCAGGCCGCCCGGCCCGGTTTCGATGAACACCTTCGATTGCGCGGCCAGCCGGAGCGCCCGGCTGTCGAAGGCGATTTCATCGAATTCCATGCGGCCGGCAGCGGGATCGTAGCGAAACGCCATCCGCGCCGCGTCGAACCGCACCGGGGCCACCGCCTCGGTCGGACGCAGCGCGCCGCGGCCGATTTCCAGCGTGCCGCCCAGCACGCCCAGCGATCCGTCCTCGGCGATGGTGGACCGGAACGAGCCCGAGATCGGCGCCTCCAGCGCCGCCAGCCAGGCCAGCGCCGGCACCTGCACCGCCAGTTCGCCGGCGGTCAGGTTGCGCACCGTGGCGCCGAAAGCCGCCGCAGAGCTGCCCTTGCGGCTGGAAAACGTCAGCTCGGTCGTCGCCGCGCCCAGTTCCGCCCCGGCCAGCTGCATCGCCAGTCCCAGCGTCAGCGTCGCGGCGTCCTGCGCCATCACGATCCGGCCGGTGCCGGCGATGCCCGCGCCGGGCCGGCGCGCATCGGTCAGCGTCAGCCGCAGGTCGCTGGCCTCGACCCGTTCGATCCGGCCCAGCACCGGGCCGCTGAACGCCCGGTCGATCGCGTCGATCACCTCGGCCGGCGTGCCCGCGGCAAAGGCCGCCTCGCCGCCGATCCGCAGCCCGAAACTGCCGTCCTCGGCGCGGGCGAGGCTCACCGCGCCCTGTTCCAGCACCACGCGCCGCGGCTCCAGCCGCCCCGAGAGCAGCGCATCGGCATGCAGTGCCAGCCGCAGCCGCGGCAGCCGCAGAAGCCGCAGGCCCTCGGCCGTGTCGATGCCGACCTCGGTCAGCAACACGCGCGGCACGAGGTCGGTGCCGACCTGCAGGCTGACCCCGCCGATCGTCGCCCGCGCCTGGCCGGCCAGGGCCGCGTTGGCGCGCGTCTCGATCCGCTCCACCAGCCCGGCCGGCGCCGGCAGGGGCCGCCCGGCCAGCAGGACGGCCGCGAGGATCAGAAGCGAGGCGAGGACGACGACGACGGCGATGGTTCGCCGCAAAAGGCGGCCCAGCCGCCCCGCCCTCGCCGGTGTCGTCGTCATCCGCTGCCCGCCGCCCGCGCGCGGTTCGGCGCGGCCGGTCCCTTTATCTTTGCCTCGGGCGGATTAAAACACGAAACGCAAGCCCACAGCAAAGGATCGCGCGACCATGATCACCGAAGGCCAGACCGCCCCCGATTTCACCCTGCCCCGCGACGGCGGCGGCACCGTCGCGCTCGACGACCTGCTTCCGAAGGCGGTGGTGCTTTATTTCTATCCCAAGGACGACACGCCGGGCTGCACCACCGAGGCGCTGGACTTCACCCGGCTGAAGGCCGATTTCGAGGCGGCCGGCGCCATCGTCGTCGGCATCTCGAAGGACAGCGTCGCCAAGCATGACAAGTTCTGCAGGAAACACGGCCTGGGCGTGATCCTCGCCTCCGACGAGAACGGCGACACCTGCGAACGCTACGGCACCTGGGTGGAAAAGAGCATGTATGGCAAGACCTACATGGGAATCGAGCGCACCACCGTGCTGATCGGCGGCGACGGCACCGTGCGCCGGATCTGGCGCAAGGTGAAGGTCAAGGGCCATGCCGACGAGGTGCTGGCCGCGGTCCGCGAACAATGACCACCTGCCTGGCCGGGATGGCGGCAGAGGTGCTGGCCACCGCCGACGGGCGGGAAAAGACCGCGCTCTCGCGCCGCCATGCCGCGGCCTGGTTCGCCGCGCGCGCGGCCGGCGCGCCGATCCCGGTCGGCACCGCCAGCCCGCCCGACCGGCCGGCCCGGCCCGCCCGGCCGGAGCTTCTGGCGCCGAAGGACGTGCCGCGCCGCCGGCCCGGCACGCCGGCGGGCCGGATCGCGCTTTTGCATGCCGTGGCGCATATCGAACTCAACGCCGTCGATCTGCACTGGGACATCGTCGCGCGCTTCGGCCATGTCCCGATGCCGATCGGCTTTTACGACGACTGGGTGAAGGCGGCCGACGAGGAATCGAAGCATTTCAACCTCGTCTGCGACTGCCTCGAACGGCTGGGCAGCCATTACGGCGCCCTGCCGGCCCATGCCGGCATGTGGCGCGCGGCCGAGGACACGAAGGACGACCTGATGGGCCGCCTTGCCGTTGTGCCGATGGTGCTGGAGGCGCGCGGGCTCGACGTCACGCCCGGCATGATCGATATCTTCCGCAAGGCCGGCGACGCGGAGGCCGTCGCGGCGCTCGAACTGATCTACGGCGAGGAGGTCGGCCATGTCGCCTATGGCTCGAAATGGTTCCACTTCCTCTGCGGCCGCGAGAACCGCGATCCGAAGGACGCGTTTCACGCGCTCGTGCGGCACTATTTCCACGGCGCGCTGAAACCGCCGTTCAACGAGGAAAAGCGCGCCGAGGCCGGGCTGCCGCCGGATTTCTACTGGCCGCTGGCCGAGGAAACGGCCGCCGCCCGGCCCGGCCCGGCCGGCACCTGATCGGCGGAATCCCGCCGAAACGGCCGCCCGCGGCGGTCCTGGCGGCTGCGCCGCCGCATGTCCGTTGCAGCCCCGCTTTTCAATTTGTTAACGGAGGTCAGCCGGCCAAGACGATCCGCCAGAGATCGGCCCGGCACCGCCCTGGGGGAAGAGAGACAAAACGTGCGCCCGACCGAACGGATCCTGCACCGGCTTCACGTCGCCGTGGCACGGCGATTTCCCGAACAACGCCTGTTCCTGCGCTCCGACACCGGAACGCGTTTCCTGCGAATCCCCTCGGCGACGCTGGCCACCGTGATGGGCGCCAGCGCGCTTGTGCTGGGCTGGACGATCGTCGCCACGGCGATCCTGATCATGGATGCCATCGGCTCGGAGTCGAGCCGCGACCAGGCATTGCGCGACCGCGTCGTCTACGAGGCGCGGCTGGACCAGTTGGCGCGCGAGCGCGACGAGCGTGCGGCCGATGCCCGCGCCGCGCAGCAACGCTTCGCCGCGGCGCTGGGCCAGATCTCGGCCATGCAGTCCGAGCTTCTGGAGTCGGAAGAACGCCGCCGGGAACTGGAAAAGGGCATCGGCGTGATCCAGACCACGCTGCGCCGCACGATGAACGAGCGCGACGCGGCGCGCGGCGAGGCCGAGCGGTTGGCCGCCACGCTGAACGGCGACCTGCCCGAGACCACCGGGCCGGACAGCGAGGAGGTCGTCGCGACGCTCGACTTTCTCGCCGACGCGCTGGGCCGGGTCGCCGAGGAACGCGACGAACTGGCCGCCTCGGCCCGCGCCGCGCAGGAGGAATCGGAGCGTATCGCGCATGACGTGCGGCTCCGGCAGGAGGCGACGAACCGGCTGTTCGACCAGCTCGAGGATGCCGTCACGATCTCGATGGAACCGCTCGACAAGATGTTCAGCGCCGCCGGGCTCGACCCGGATCGCATTCTCGACCAGATCCGCAGCAGCTATTCCGGCGTCGGCGGGCCGCTGACGCCGATGGGCATCTCGACCAAGGGCGACGCGGCGCTGGGGCCCGAGGCGCGCCGCGCCGCGCGCATCCTCGAGGGGTTCGACCAGCTCAATCTCTACCGCATGGCGGTCGACAAGACGCCCTTCGCGCTGCCGCTCAGAACCTCTTACCGGTTCACCTCGGGCTTCGGCATGCGCTGGGGCCGGCTGCATGCCGGGATCGACCTCGCCGGCGCCTACGGCTCGCCGGTGCTGGCCACGGCCGATGGCGTCGTCACCCATGCCGGCTGGAAATCGGGCTACGGCCGGCTGGTCACGATCCGCCACGATTTCGGCTACGAAACCCGCTTCGGCCATCTGGCGCAAATTCGCGTCAAGGTCGGGGAAAGGGTATCGCGCGGCGACAGGATCGGTGATATGGGAAATTCCGGCCGGTCGACCGGAACCCATCTGCACTACGAGGTGCGGGTTGGCGGCAAGCCGGTCAACCCGATGACCTACATCAAGGCGGCGAGGAATGTTTTCTAAGAGCAGGATCAACGAGCCGGGCCCGAAGCAGGCCGGCGACGAACCGGCGAAGCCGACGACAGCCCCGGCCCCGAAACCCGGCGACAGCGGCGGTTACGCCCCGGCGACCAGCAAGGCCAAGCCGCCCGCCTCGGTCCTGTCGTCCGACCTTACCGTGATCGGCAATCTCAAGACCAGCGGCGACATCCAGGTCGAGGGCACGATCGAGGGCGATATCCGCGCCCATCTGCTGACCGTCGGCGAAGGCGCGACGATCCGCGGCGAGATCGTGGCCGACGACATCGTCGTCAACGGCCGCGTCGTGGGCCGGGTGCGCGGCCTCAAGGTCCGGCTGACCTCGACCGCGCGGGTCGAGGGCGACATCATCCACAAGACCATCGCGATCGAAAGCGGCGCGCATTTCGAAGGCTCCGTGCAGCGCCAGGACGATCCGCTGGGCCAGAACACCGGCGCCGCCGCCCGCGTCGCGGCCCCGGCCGCCGCCGCTGCCCCGGCCGCCACTTCGGCGCCGGCGCCCGAAACCGGCAAGGACGCCGCCGGCAACGGCTGAACGGTCGCCCCGGCACGGCTTGCGGCGCCGCGCGGATCGCGCGGCGCCTTGCGGTTCAGGCCCGCGCCGTCGCGCCCCGCGGCGGCATCAGCCGGCGATACATGTGCCAGGTGGCATGGCCCAGCACCGGCATCACCGCGAACAGCCCCAGAAACAGCGGCGCCATGCCGATGAACACCAGCGCCGCGATGGTCAGCCCCCACAGCGCCATCGGCACGAGGTTCGCCAGAACGCATTGCACCGAGGTGATCATCGCGGTGACGAAATCGACCTCGTATTCCAAGAGCAGCGGCA
>CAYUXM010000070.1:0-13463 GCA_964448765.1 uncultured Rhodobacterales bacterium | reverse complement strand
GAGCCGGTGACGGAGGAACCCGCGGCCGAGGAACCGGAAGCGGAGGAGCCCGCGGCCGGGGAGCCGGTGACGGAGGAACCCGCGGCCGAGGAGCCGGTGACGGACGACCCCGCGGCCGAGGAGCCGGTGGCGGAGGAGCCCGTGGCCGACGAGCCGGTGACGGAGGCACCCGCGGCCGAGGAGCCGGTAGCCGAGGAGCCGGAAGCGGAAGACCCCGCAGCCGAGGAACCGGTGACGGACGACCCCGTGGCCGACGAGCCGGAAGCGGAAGACACCACGGTGGGCCAGACGGAGGAAGAGACCGAAACCGGCGAACCGGTGGTCCAGCCGCCGGTCTCCGCCCCGCCTGCCGCACCGCCGGCGGCGGCCGCGGCCCCGGCCCTGTTCTTCGGCTCAGATGCGGCAGAGGGCCATGAGGCCGGCGCCGGCGGTGACACCCTCTTCGGCCTGGGCGGCAACGACGCCCTGGTCGGCGGGGCCGGCGCCGACGTGATCGACGGCGGGGCGGGCGACGACCTGCTCAACGGGCAGTCGGGCGACGATGTCGTCTTCGGCGGGGCCGGGGATGACAACATCCTCGGCGGCGACGGGGCCGACATGCTGTTCGGCGATGCCGGCAACGACCGGATCCTCGCCGGCGACGGCGACGACATGATCGAGGCCGGCAGCGGCACCGACATGGTGCAGGCCGGGGCCGGGGACGACAGGGTCGTGACCACCGCGGGCGACGGCAACGACCTGCTGTTCGGCGGCGCGGGCACCGACACGCTCGACATGGCCTCGATCCTCGACAACATCACCGTCGATCTCGGCTCCGGCCTCGGTGGGCGCGGGGTCGCGGTCAGCGCCTCGGGCGGCCAGGACACGATCCGGGAGTTCGAGAACGTCGTGACCGGGTCCGGCGACGACGTGATCACCGCCAATGCGGCCGTCAACGTGATCGACGGCGGCGCGGGCGACGACACCTTCGTGTTCAACGCCGCCGCCGATGCCGATGGCGACACCATCGTCGGGTTCCAGCCCGGCGACCGGATCGACCTTGGTGGTATCGACGCGATGGACGGCACGGCGGGTCACCAGTCCTTCACGCTGGTGGCCGGGCCGGGAACCGGCGGCGCGGGCGAGCTTGTCGTCAGCCACGAAACCCGGGAGGACGGCGACTATACCGTGGTCTCGGGCAACACGACCGGCGGCGACGCGCCCGACTTCGAACTGTCGCTCAAGGGCCGGCACACGCTGACCCAGGACGATTTCGTCGCCTGACGAACGGGCCGGGGGCGGGCGCCGCCCGCCCCCGGCCACCGCTCCGCGGACGCGGCGTCGCATCGGGCGCGCGGCCCGCGGTTCCGGCCCGATGGCCCGGGTCCAAGCCGCCGACAGGCCCGAAAGGGGGTCGAACTCCATGTCCTGCGCGATGTCATCGCCCCCGGCACAGGGGAACCGGCGCTCCGCTGCGGGCCGCGATCCCCGGTTTCGGCAGTCCACCGGTTTCCAGGCCCGTCTGACGATCGTCTTCACGATCCTCGTCTCGGTGCCGCTGCTGGTGATCCTGCTCGCCTCCTACCGGATCGCGCTGAACCATACCGAGGCGGCGACCCGCGAGAAGAGCCTTGCCGTCGCCGCCGCGACCGCCGCCGCGCTGGATCGGCAGATCGGACAGGCGCGCGAGCGCTTCCTTGCCGCCGTGGCCGCCGGCCCGGCGGGGCCCGGCCTGCCGGCGGGGCCGCTCGCGCTGGTCGCGGTCGAGACCGGCAGGCCCGGTGTCGCCGTCCTGCGGCAGGCCGATGCGGCAGGGACGGCCCGGCGGCGGCTGCCTGATCGCGCCGCGATGGCCGGCTATCGCGATGCCGCGGCCGCCGGCCCCGGCCCGGTCGTCCTGTCGCCGACCCTGCGCGACCGCGACGGCCCGTATTTCCACCTCGCGACCCGGCTGCCCGACGGGCGGCTCGCCGTCGGCGTGCTTGACGGCGGCTTCGTGCGGTCGCTGCAGCAGGCCGCCCGGTTCGGCGACCGCGGGCAGGCGGTGATCCTCGACGCCGAGGGACGGGCGATCTTCGATCCGCGCGCCGCCCCGGAACTCGACCCCGGCGCGCCGCCCGTCTTGCCGCGGCCACGGACGGCCGCCGAAGTGGCCCCGGGCGTCCATTTCGTCGAGGATACCTGGCACGGGACGCAGCGGCTGGGCAGCCATGTCGCCGTGGCCGCGACCGGCTGGACCGTGGCGGTCCTGCAGCCGAAGGTCGAACTCCAGACCCGGGCGTGGCAGGCCGCGAAGGCGCAGTATCTGCCGATGCTGGCGGTGATCGCCCTGTGCAGCCTGCTCGCCTCGGCGCTGGCGCGCGAGATCGTCAGGCCGGTGCGCCGGGTCACCGATATCGCCGAGAGGATCGCGGCGGGGGATTTCAGCCAGCGTGTCGGCCCGATCGCCTCGCCGGCGCGCGAATTCGAGGTCTTTGGCGCCGCCTTCGACCGGATGATCGCCGAACTGGCGCGGCAGAACGCCGAACTGGAACGCGCCGCCGCCGAGGCCCGCGCCGCGAGCACCGCCAAGAGCCTGTTCCTGGCCTCGGTGAGCCATGAGTTGCGGACGCCGATCAACGGCGTGGTCGGATTGATCGACGCGGTGCGCGAAACCGAGCCCGACACCGGCCGCAGGGCGCTTCTGGATCACGCTGCCGGCTCGGCGCGGGTGCTCAACGGGCTGCTGTCGCACATTCTCGAACTCTCGCGGCTCGAACATGGCCAGGTGCGCGCGCAACCGCGCGATTTCGCGCCGCGCGCGCTGTTCGCCGAGATCGGCCAGCTGTTCGCGCCGGAGGCCGGCGCGAAGGGCCTGAACTTCGAACTCGATCTCGCCGCCGGCCTGCCCGACCGGCTCGTCGCCGATCCCGACCGGCTGCGCCATGTCCTGTTCAACCTGGTCGCCAACGCGGTGAAGTTCACCGAATCCGGCGGCGTGCGGGTTTCCGCCCGGACCGGGCCGGGCCCGGCGGGCGGCGAGGCGCTGCTGATCGAGATCGCCGATACCGGGGCCGGGATTCCCGAGGCGGTGCAGGCGCGGGTGTTCGAGACGTTCTTCCAGGCCGACGGCAGCTACAACCGCCGCCACGGCGGTCTCGGCCTCGGCCTCGCGATCGGCAAGCGCCTCGTCGAACTGATGGGCGGAACGATCCGGTTCACAAGCGCGCCGGAAACGGGTACCCGGTTTTCGCTTGCCATCCCGGTCGGACGGCAGGCGCAGATGGGGGCTCGGCAACGGGGGAACGGGCAGTGACGGGCCGGCGGATCATGGTTGTCGACGACGACGCGACCAATCGCCTGGTCGTGCGGGTTTTGCTGGAGCGGCGGGGTTTCGAGATCGTCGAGGCCGAGGGCGGCACCGAGGCGCTGGCGCTGTTCGCCGACCGCGGCGCGGACCTCGTGCTGATGGACATCTCGATGCCCGACATGGACGGGTTCGAGACGACGCGTCGGCTGCGGGCCGCGGGGGATCGCGGCGCGCGGGTGCCGATCGTGGCGCTGACGGCGCATACCTCGGCGGCGGAACGCGCGGCCTGCGACGCCTGCGGCATGGACGGCTTTCTCGAAAAACCCTTCGACGTGCAGATCGCGATGCACAGCATCCGCTTCATGCTCGATCAGCCGGTCGCGCGCCGATCCTGACCGCCGATCCCGAAAGTGGCCGCCACCGGCCCGGGTTGTTCCGGCTCTGGATCGGCGGTTTGATCCGTGTCATGTCCGCGTCGTCGCCCAGGCGGCAGAGTCCGGCTGCCGGCCGGGCCTGCGCCCGGGCCGGCGCGCGAACGGGATGAGACGCGACAAGCGGGAAACGGGGACAGGATGAAGAAGGAATTCCTTCTGGGCGCGGCGCTTGCCACCGGGGCCGTGCTGCTGGTGCCGGGGCTGGCGGTGGCGCTTGGCCGGGCCGGGCGGCCGGTGATGCGCGCGGCGATGAAGACCGGGGCGGTGGCCTATACCGAGTTCCGCCGCGCCGGGGCCGAGGTCTACGAACACATGGAGGATATCGCGGCGGAAATGCGCGCCGAGATGGCCGAGGCGGAAGCGGAGGCGGAGGCCGCCGAGGCGGACGCGGCCGCCGAAACGGCCGCCGCGCCGCCCGACGAGGGCCGGGGATGAGCGCCCCGCCGCTGCGTCTGGAACGTGCGCATGCGGTGCCGGGGCGGCTGCGGCTGCGGGCCCGCGGCGGGCTTGACCGCGCGGCGCTGCCCGGTCTGCTCGACCGGATCGCCGCGGTGGACGGGGTGGCGGCGGTGGTCGCCCGGCCCAATACCGGCAGCCTGATCCTGACGTTGCGCGACAGCGCCGAGGCGGTGGAAGGGCGGCTCGCCACGCTCGGCATCGCCCGGATCGGGCCGCCACCGGCCCCGCCGCCGGTCGGTCAGGTGGTGCAGTTCGGCATGCTCCGGCTCGATTCGGACATCCGCCGCCACAGCGAGGGCGCGCTGGACCTGCGCAGCATGGTCGCGCTGCTGCTGTCCGCCGGGGCGGTGATCCAGCTCAGCCGCGGCCGCGTCGCCGGGCCGGCCACCACCCTGGCGATGACGGCCTTCAGCCTGCTGGATCCCGGCAAGGGGCCGGGCAAGGGTTAGCGGGCCTAGATCCGTTCGGCCGGCGTGACATCTTCCCAGGGCGGCGACAGGTCGTCGCGGCCCATCTGGCCGAAACTCGCGAGGTCGCGAAAGAACCGCCCGCCGCGCGCCGCGGGAAGGTGCCGCAGCCCCAGCCGTTCGTCGAGCGCGCCAAGCTCGAGATCGAAGACCTCGGCCAGCCGGGCCGACAGCGCCTCGTCCGGCGCGGTGCCCGATCCGAAGGTATCCAGTTCGACGCTGGCGGGCCGGCGATCCCCGGCCAGATAGCTCAGTTGCACCTCGGCCTCGCGCGCCAGCCCGGCGGCGACGAGGCAGCGCGCCAGTTGCCGCGCCGCGCAGGCCGCCAGCCGCTCCACCCGGCCCGGATCCTTGCCCGACAGGGCGGATGCGCCCTGCCGCGCGAAACCGCCGTAGCTGTCGTCCGACAGCTTGCGCCCGGTCAACCCGGCATGGGCCGCCGGCCCGCCGGTGCCGGCCACGGCGCGCAGCACGATCCGCGTGTCCGGCGACAGCCGCACCGGCGCATCGGCCAGCGCCGGTTCGAGCACCTGCGCGATCAGCGCCGCGCGGGCCTCGGTCTCGGGCGGCGGTTCCGGCGTCGCCGTCGTTACCGCGATGGCGCGCAGCGCGACCGGCCGGCGATCCGCGAAGGCCACGGCGACCTGGGCCTGCGAATCCGCGCCAAGCCAGGGCAGCCGGCCGTCCTGCCGCGCCGCCTCGATCGCGCGGGTCAGCCGGTGCGCGGCCCAGATCGGGTAGGCGAGATGTTCGGGCGTGTGATCGCAGGCATGACCGAAGGCGGTGGTCATCGTGCCGGTGCCCGGCGCGCCATGCGCCCCGCTGGGCCGCGCGAGATCCAGCATCACGGTCGGCGGCCGTCCGGCCGGCGGGCCGGTTCCGGCCTCGGCCACGATCCGCCGCGCGATGGCCGCCGGGTCCACCCCGGCCTCGGTGTCGCTGCGCACCGACAGGAACAGAACCCCGGTCGCGACCGCGCATTCGGCCGTGACGCGCGCCGCCGGATCGCCGGTCAGCACCGCGTCGACCACCGCGTCGCTGATCTGGTCGCACAGCTTGTCGGGATGGCCGGGCGTGACCGAGTCCGACGTCAGGATGAAGTTGCGCATGATCCCGCCTCCCATGTGTCCAGTTCCAGCACCACGCCGCGCCGCGCCAGCACCGCCGCGGCCGGTGTCACCGCCGCGATCAGCGCCACCGCGGTTTCCGCCCGGCCCAGCCGCGAGATGCCCAGAAGCCGGGCCAGCGGCGGCACCGCATAGGGCAGCACCGCCAGCCCGGCGGAGGTCAGCACCGTCGCGTCGAGCGCGCGGTTTTCCAAAAGCCGTCCCGGCTCCAGCCGGCGGATGTCGCGGCGCTGGCACATCAGCGTGTACAGGAGCTGGCCCAGCGACAGCGCGAGGTAGGTGGTCGAGCGCGTCACCGGCCCCGGCCCGTGCCGCGCCAGCGCGAAGAAATGCGCCGCCAGCGCCGAGGCCGCGATGGTGCCGCCGTCCAGCCCCATGCGCCGCATGTCGGCTTTCGTGACGATCGGCTCGTCCCGCGGCCGCGGCGGGCGGGCCATCGCGTCGGGGTCGGGATCGGCCAGCGCGAGGCCGAGGCCGGGCAGCACGTCGGTCACGAGGTTGATCCACAGCAGTTCCATCGGCGTCTCGATCTCGCCCGGCCCATGCGCGGCCTCGGCGATTTCCAGCACGATTTCCGACAGGTTGGTGGTGACGAGAAACTCCAGCGCCCGGCGGATGTTGCGATAGACCGCGCGGCCCTGCGCGATCGCGTCGACCAGCGTTTCCAGATCGTCGTCGCGGATCACCACGTTGGCCACGTCGCGCGCGAGGTCGGTGCCCGAGGCGCCCATCGCGATGCCCACGTTCGCGGCCTTCAGCGCCGGGCCGTCGTTCACGCCGTCGCCGGTCATCCCGACCACCCGGCCCGAGGCCTGGATCGCCTGCACGATCGCCAGCTTGTCCTGCGCCGAGACGCGGGCGAAGACCTGGGTTTCCTCGACCATCGCGGCCAGCAGCGCGGGATCGAGATCGGCGATGCCGGCGCTGTCGATGATCCGCACCGGGCCGCCTTGCCCCAGATCGAGCTCGCGCGCCAGCGCGCCGGCGGTGGCGGCCTGGTCGCCGGTGATGATCACCGGCGTCAACCCGGCGCGCTGCAGCGCGGCCACGAAGGGTCTCGCGCCGGGGCGCAGCGGATCGACCATGCCGACGAGGCCGAGCCATGTCAGGCCCTCCGGCGCGTCGGAGGCGGTGCGGCCCTTGCCCTCGGCGAAGGCGATGACGCGGGCGGGGCGGGCCGCGACGGCGTCGTTGAGGCCGAGGATATGGTCGCGGTCGGCCTGCGTCAGCCTGCGGCGGCGACCGTTCGCCAGCCGGTGGCTGCACATCGCCAGCACCGCCTCGGGCGCGCCCTTGACGAGCGTGCCGGGGCCGTCGCCGGCATGCGTGGTCAGCATCCAGGGTCGGCCCGGCCCGCGTTCGACCGTGGCCTTGCGCGGCCGGTCGGCGCGCAGGCCGGCCACGTCCAGCCCGCCGGCCCGCGCGAAATCGACCAGCGCGCGTTCCGTCGCCGACGAGCCCGCGGCCTCCGGCCCGGAATCGTTGTTCAGCGCCGCCACGGCGCGCAGCCGGCCCAGCGCCGGGTCGTCCGGGTCGGCCTCTTCCAGCCCGGCGACGGCGGCGATCACGGCCATCCGGTTCTGGGTCAGCGTGCCGGTCTTGTCGAGGCAGATCACCTGCATCGCGCCCAGGCTTTCGACCGCGTCGATCCGGCGCACGAGGATGCCGCGCTTCGCCATCCGCCTGAGCCCCAGCGCCATCGTCGTGGTGGCGACCACCGGCAGCCCCTCGGGCACCGCGGCGACGGCGAGCGCCAGCGCGTCGCGCAGGACGGCGGCCAGCGGGATGCCGCGCGCGAACCCGATCCCGAAGAACAGGCCGCAGGCGGCGAGCGCGCCCTTCACCAGCACCGTGCCCAGCCGGTCGAGTTCGTCCTCCACCGGCGCGCGTGGGCGGTTTGCCGTCTGGCTCAACAGCGCGATGCGCGCGGCCTCGGTATGGCGCCCGGTGGCGACGGCGAGGCCGGTGGCCCGGCCCTCGGCGACGATCGTGCCGGCATGCAGCATCGCCGGCCGCTCGCCGATCGGCGCGCCGGGCGCGGCGAGGCCGGCGGCGGATTTCGCCACCGGCAGGGTTTCGCCGGTCAGCGCCGATTCGTCGACGCGCAGCCGGTGATCGGCCAGCAGCCGGGCATCGGCCGTCACCTGTTCGCCCGCGCGCCAGTCGCAGATGTCGCCCGGCACGATCGCGGCGGCGCGGATCTCGGCGGTGGCGCCGTCGCGGATCACCCGCACGGACTGGCCCGACGTGTCCATCAGCGCGTGGATCGCGCGTTCCGCCTGGCCCTCGGTGACGTAGCCCAGCACGCCGTTGATCGCCACGACGGTCAGCGTGGCGACCGCGTCGGTCACACCGCCACTCGCCAGCGACACGACGGAAGAGCCGGCCAGCAGCGCCACCGGCAGGCTGCGGAACTGGTCGGCGAACAGCGCCAGCGCCGGGCGCGTCTCTTCCTGCGGCAGGGTGTTCGGGCCATGCGCGCGCAGCCGCCGCTCCGCCTCGGCGCTGTCCAGCCCGCGCGCGGCATGGCCGCCCAGCCGCTCCAGCGCCTCCTCGGCCTCCAGCGCGTGCCACGCGGCCTCGGGCGGCGCCTGTGCGACGGCGGGGCCGGGGCCGTCGGCGGGGGGCGGTGCGGCGCTGGCGCGGGCCGCGGCCAGCGCGGCATGGACGGCGGCCAGCACCGCCTCGCGCGCCGCCTCCGGCGCGTGCCGGATCAGGACGGACCCGGTATGGGCCCGGACCTCGACGGCATGGATCAGCCGCTCGGCCTGCAACCGCGCGGCCAGCCGCGCGGCCAGCGCCCGCCGGCCGACAAGCCCGGCAATGCTCAGCCGAAGCCGGCCGGGCACCCGGTCGTGGAGAATGTCGATTCGTGCCGTCACGCCGCCTGTCGCTGTCCCGGCTTCGGTCCCGGCGCGATCCTAGCGCGGCCGCGCCACCGGCCGAATGACGCAGGTCAAGCTGCGGCGCGCAGCCGGTCGGCGGCCGCGCGCACGATCCCGGCGACCTGCTGCAACTGCGGCGCCAGCGGGCTGGTGCGGCGCCAGATCATCCCGATCGTGCGCTGCGGCTGCGGTTCGGGGAACCGGGCGACGGCGACGGCGGCGGAGCGGGTTTCCACCGGCACGGCCATCTCGGGGATCAGCGTCACGCCGATCCCGGCGCCGACCATCTGCACCAGCGTCGACAGTGACGAGCCGTCCAGCAATTCGCGCGGCGCGGCGGTCTGCATCTTGCAAAAAGACAGCGCCTGGTCGCGGAAGCAATGGCCCTCTTCCAGCAGCAAGAGCCGCATCTCGCGCAGCGCCTCGGCGCCCGGCACCGGCTGGCCGGCCTCGGTTTCGGGTCGCACCAGAACGAAGGTTTCGGAAAACAGCGGCACCTCGGTCAGCCCCGGTTCGGACACCGGCAGCGCCACGATGGCGGTATCCAGCCGGCCCTCGGCCAGTTCCTGCAGAAGCTTCGGCGTCACCGTCTCGCGCAGGTGCAGGTCGATCCCGGCATGGCTGGTGGCGAGGCTTTCGGCGATCGTCGGCAGCAGGTAGGGCGCGACCGTCGGGATCACCCCGATCCTCAGCCGCCCGACCAGCCGGTCGCGCGCGGCGCGGGCGAGATCCTCGAGTTCGTCGACGGCGCGCAGGATGTCGCGCACCCGCGCCGCCACGTCCTCGCCGAAGGCCGTCAGCCGCACCTGCCGCGCGCCGCGTTCGAACAGCGCGGTGCCCAGCGAGGTTTCGAGATCGCGGATCTGCATCGACAGCGCCGGCTGGCTGATCGCGCAGACCTCGGCGGCATGGCCGAAATGGCCGTGCCGCGCCAGCGCCTCGAAATACCGCAACTGCCTCAACGTCAGGTTTTTCATAAGCCTATCCTATCACGCCGATCAGAAAATCCAACTTTTCCTGATAGACCGTGTTTGCTACTGTCAGGCGGCGAACAGGCTGGCCCCGGCGGCGCCCCGTGCGGGCGGCCCCCGGCGGGACGGCCGAGGGGGCGGGACCACCCCGGGAAACGAGGCGAGAAACGGCGGCGACATCGGCCTGTCATCGGGGCAGGCCAGTGTTGCGCGCAGTCAAACGGCCGGCAGCGCCGGTCCAGATCGGAGAGGACCATGGACGGAAACGATCAGGCGAACGCGGGCAAATGCCCGGTGATTCACGGCAGCACCACCCATATCGGCCATTCGGTGATGGATTGGTGGCCGAACGCGCTGAACCTCGACATCCTGCACCAGCACGACACCAAGACCAACCCGATGGGCAAGGACTTCAACTACCGCGACGAGGTCAAGACGCTCGACGCCGAGGCGCTGAAGGCCGATCTCAAGGCGCTGATGACCGACAGCCAGGACTGGTGGCCGGCCGACTGGGGCCACTACGGCGGCCTGATGATCCGGCTTGCCTGGCATTCCGCCGGCTCCTACCGGCTGGCCGACGGCCGCGGCGGCGGCGGGCATGGCAACATCCGCTTCGCGCCGCTGAATTCCTGGCCCGACAACGGCAATCTCGACAAGGCCCGCCGCCTGCTGTGGCCGATCAAGAAGAAGTACGGCAACAAGATCAGCTGGGCCGACCTGATCCTGCTGGCCGGCAACATGGCCTACGAATCGATGGGGCTGAAGACCTTCGGCTTCTCCTTCGGCCGCGAGGATATCTGGCACCCGGAAATCGACACCTACTGGGGCGCGGAGAAGGAATGGCTGGCGCCGTCCGACGGCCGCTATGAAAGCCTGGAAAACCCGGCGACGATGGAAAACCCGCTCGCCGCGGTGCAGATGGGCCTGATCTACGTCAACCCCGAGGGCGTGAACGGCGAACCCGACCCGCTGAAGACCGGCGCGCAGGTGCGCGAGACCTTCGCGCGGATGGCGATGAACGACGAGGAAACCGCCGCGCTGACCGCGGGCGGCCACACCGTCGGCAAGGCGCATGGCAACGGCGACGCCGCGACGCTGGGCGCCGAGCCGGAGGCCGCGGGGATCGAGACCCAGGGCCTGGGCTGGCTGAACCCGAACATGGGCGGCAAGGCGGCGAACGCCGTGACCTCGGGCATCGAGGGCGCGTGGACGACGAACCCGACGAAGTGGGACATGGGCTATTTCGACCTGCTGTTCGGCTACGACTGGGAACTGACCAAGTCGCCCGCCGGCGCGAACCAGTGGCGCCCGGTGAACATCAAGGAAGAGGACATGCCGGTCGACGCGACCGATCCGAGCAAGCGTGTCATGCCGATGATGACCGATGCCGACATGGCGATGAAGGTCGATCCCGCCTATCGTGCGATCTGTGAAAAGTTCATGGCCGACCCGGCCTATTTCGACGATTGCTTCGCCCGCGCCTGGTTCAAGCTGACGCATCGCGACCTCGGCCCGCGCAGCCGCTACATCGGCCCCGACGCGCCCGCCGAAGACCTGATCTGGCAAGATCCGGTGCCGGCCGGCGCCACCGGCTACGATGTCGCCGCGGTCAAGGCGAAGATCGCCGCCACAGGCCTCACGCAGGCCGAGATGGTCGCCACCGCGTGGGACAGCGCGCGGACCTTCCGCCAGTCCGACCTGCGCGGCGGCGCCAACGGCGCGCGCATCCGCCTCGCCCCGCAGAAGGACTGGGAGGGCAACGAACCGGCGCGGCTGGCCCGGGTGCTGGCGGCGCTTGAGCCGATCGCCAGGGAAACCGGCGCGAGCCTCGCCGACGTGATCGTGCTGGCCGGCAACCTCGGCGTCGAGCAGGCGGCCAAGGCCGCGGGCTTCGACATCGAGCTGCCCTTCGCCCCGGGCCGCGGCGACGCGACCGAGGAGATGACCGATGCCGACAGCTTCTCGGTGCTGGAGCCGCTGGCCGACGGGTTCCGCAACTGGATGAAGAAGGACTACGTGGTTTCGGCCGAGGAACTGATGCTCGACCGCGCGCAGCTGATGGGGCTGACCGCGAACGAGATGACGGTTCTGGTGGGCGGCATGCGCGCCATGGGCACCAACCACGGCGGCACCAAGCACGGCGTCTTCACCGACCGCGAGGGCGCGCTGACGACCGACTTCTTCGTCAACCTCACCGACATGTCGTGGAAATGGGTGCCGAAGGGCAGCAACCTCTACGAGATCCGGGACCGCAAGTCGGGCGCGGTGAAATGGACGGCGACGCGCGCGGACCTCGTGTTCGGCTCCAGCTCGATCCTGCGCGCCTATGCCGAGGTCTACGCCCAGGACGACAATGCCGAGAAGTTCGTGCAGGACTTCGCCGCGGCCTGGACCAAGGTGATGAACGCGGATCGCTACGATCTGGCCTGACCCGACCGGGGCAGGGAACAGGCGGCCGGCCGGGGCGACCCGGCCGGCCGTTTCGCGTTCCGGTGTCCGGCGCGGGGCCTTGCGGCCCGGCGCGGGCGCCCCTAGCCTCGCCGCACCCGGTCCCGCCGCGAGCACCGATCATGACTGAAAGACCCGCCCCGCCCGATCTGCCCGCCGGTGACGACCCGCCCGCCGTCGCGCTGTTCTGGAGCGCGGCGCCGGTGGTTTTCGTGCTGTTCTGGTCGGGCGGCTACACTTTCGCCAAGCTCGGCCTCGCCCATGCCGAGCCGATGACGATGCTGGCGCTGCGCTACGGTCTGGCCGCGCTGGCGCTCATGCCGTTCCTGTTGCGCCCGGGCATCCGCTGGCCGCGTTCGGCCCGGCACTGGGGCGCGGTGGCGCTGACCGGCTTCCTGATCCAGGTGGTCTATTTCGGCCTCGCCTGGCTGGCGATGAAACGCGGCATGAACGCAGGCACCACGGCGATCATCATGGCGCTGCAGCCGATCCTCGTCGCCGTGGCGACGGCGCGAGGGCGGGGCGGCTGGCTTTGGGCCGGGCTGGCGCTGGGATTTCTCGGCGTGCTCGTCACCGTGCTGACGGGCAGCGGGCTGGGGCCCAGCCCCGGCCTTGCGGTGGCGCTGGCGCTGGCGGCGCTGGCCGGGATCACGCTGGCCACGCTGTTCGAGAAGGCGCACGGGATGCGGACCGATCCGGCGGTGGGCGGGGTGGTGCAATATCTCGTCGGCCTCGCCGTGCTCTGGCCGCTCGCCGCCGCGACCGAGACGATGGTGATCGACTGGCACCCGGAGTTCGTGGTCGCCATCGCCTATCTGGTGGTGGCGAATTCGATCGTCTCGATCGGGCTTTACATCGCGCTTCTGCAACGCGGCGACGCGACGCGGATTTCCGCGCTGCTCTACCTCGTGCCGCCGCTGGCGATGCTGCTGGCCTGGGCGATCCTGGGCGAGGCCTTCACCCCCGGCGCGCTCGCGGGCCTCGCGCTGGCTGCCGCCGGGGTCTGGATCGTCAACCGCCCGGCGGCGCGGGGCTAGCCGCGGCCGGCCCCGCTACCACGAGAATTTCTCGATATCCTCGAAACTCGCGACCTCCTGGTCGTCGATGAAGACGCTGCCCGACAGCGGATCGTTGCCCCGGTCCAGTTCGTCGATCGTCTCGATGTCGTAGTCCTTGCCGTCCTCGGTCACCACCGTCCAGTCATCGAGGTTCGACAGGTCCAGCGTGTCGCGGCCCCAGCCGCCGGCGATCTCGGCGGTCCAGTCGTCACCGGGCACCGGCGCGTCGAGTTCGAACAGGTCGTTGCCGGTACCGCCGTCGATCGTGTCGTTGCCGCGGATGCCCAGGATATCGTCATTGCCGTGGCCGGCGTCGATCAGGTCGTCGCCGTCTCCGCCGTCGATC
>CAYUXM010000069.1:0-13521 GCA_964448765.1 uncultured Rhodobacterales bacterium | reverse complement strand
CCGCGCCGCCCGCCGCGCCGCCCGGCATCGCGTCGAACCCCTCGTAGGTCTTGGTCACGAAGCGGTAGCGCGGCCTGGCCCAGTCGATCAGTTCCTGCAACCGGGTCATCGGCGCGGCGCCGGGAAACTGCATGGTGAAGCCCGGCGCCAGCATCGCCTCGGCCACGGCGATCTCGCGCGCCTCCATCGCGGCGAGGTAGCGGCGCACCAGGTCCGACGGGTCGGGCGCCGGGGCGGCCGGGCTGCGCCGCGTGCCGCCACGGTAGTAATGCGCCTCGGGCATCTCGTGGATCATCACGGTCACCGCCTCGGGCGCGGCCGGCACGACGAATCGCACCGCGTCGGTCAGGGCCGCGCCCAGCCGGGCCTTGGCCTCGGCGTCATAGCCCGCCAGCAGGTGCAACTCCACGATCGGCATGTTCCCCTCCCTTGACCTGCATTACCTGTAATACAGCTTTCGTATCCTTGTTAAGTCAGAAATCCACGGTCCCGAAAATACATCTGCTTGCTTTTTGACGACACCGGGATAGCATCGGCGCGACGGGATCGGGGATCGGACGGGTGGACAGGAACGGCACGGCGATGCTTCCGGAAGGCGCGAAGGCGCGGCAGGTCTACCTGTCGCTGCGCGAGGATATCGCGGGCGGCCGGCTGGCCGACGGCGACAGCCTGCCCGGCGAACAGCGGCTGGCCGAGGGCTTCGGCGTCTCCCGCGTCACCGTGCGCCGCGCGCTGGAGGCGCTGGCCGCCGCCGGGATGATCGAACGCCGCGCCGGCAGCGGCACCGTGGTGCGGATGGCCGGCCAGCCGCGCAACGCGGTGGCAATGGATTTCTCCACGCTGATGCCGCAGCTTGTGGAAATGGGCCAGACCACCGCGCGGCTTCTGTCCTTCGCCTATGCCGCGCCGCCCGAATTCGTCGCCCGCGCGATGCGGCTGCCCGCCGGATCGAAGGTGCAGATCGCCACCCGCGTGCGGATCGCCGAAGGCACGCCGTTCTCGCACCTGACGACCTATGTGCCCGAGGCGATCGCCCGGAACTATTCGGAGAACGATCTCGCCACCACGCCGCTTTACAAGCTGCTGGAACGCGGCGGCGTGCGGATCGAGGATGCGCACCAGTCGGTTTCGGCCACGCTGGCCGCGCCGGAGGTCGCCGAGGCGCTGGAGGTCGCGGTGGGTTCGGCGCTTCTGTCGCTGCACAGGATCGTGCGCGACGTGGACGGCAACGGGGTGGAATACCTCTCCGGCCTCTACCGGCCCGACATGTTCCGCCTGGAAATGCCGCTGACCCGCGTCGGGCGCGGCCGCGCGCGGCACTGGGAACCGGCGATCGGACAGCATGCGGGGGACGGGGCATGAGCGCGCCGGCCACCCTGCTCGACAAGCTCTGGGCCGCGCACGAGGTGCACCGCCGCGCCGATGGCGCCTCGCTTCTGTGGGTCGACCGGCACCTGGTGCATGAAGGCTCGCACCATGCCTTCGCGAAACTGGCAGATCGCGGGCTGGCGGTGGCCGAGCCGGGGCTGACGCTGGCCGTCGTCGACCACTACGCGCCGACACGCGGCCGCGACCGGATCGCCGATCCGCAGATCGCGGCAATGATTGCGCGGCTGCGCGACAATGCCGCCCGGCACGGCGTCCCGCTCTTCGATTTGCGCGATCCGCGGCAGGGGATCGTGCATGTCATCGGCCCGGAACAGGGGCTGACGCTGCCGGGGCTCGTGATCACCTGCGGCGACAGCCACACCTCGACCCACGGCGCCTTCGGGGCGCTGGCCTTCGGCATCGGCGCGACCGAGGTCGCGCATGTGCTGGCGACCCAGACGATCTGGCAAAGAAAGCCCGCCGCGATGCGGATCCGGGTGGAGGGCCGGCTTGGCCCTGCCGTCACCGCCAAGGATATCGCGCTGAACTGGATCGCCCGGCTGGGCGCCGACGGCGCGCGCGGCCACGCGGTCGAATATGCCGGCGCCGCGGTCAGCGCGCTGTCGATGGAAGGCCGGATGACGCTGTGCAACCTGTCGATCGAGGGCGGCGCGCGGTTCGGCATGATCGCGCCGGACGACACCACGCTGGCCTATCTGAAGGGCCGCCCCTTCGCCCCCGACGGCGCGGACTGGGACCGCGCGGCCGAAGCCTGGCAGGCGCTGCGGTCGGACCCGGACGCGGCGTTTTCCCACGTCGTGGTGTTCGATGCCGAGGAAATCGCCCCGACGGTCACCTGGGGCACCAGCCCGGAACAGGCGCTGCCGGTGGGCGGCACGATCCCCGATCCGGCGGGCCTGCCAGAGGGCAAGGCCGAGGCCGCGCGCGCGGCGCTGGACTACATGGGGCTGATGCCCGGCCGGCCGATCGCCGGCACCCCGGTCGACCAGGTGTTCCTGGGCTCCTGCACCAACGGCCGGATCGAGGATTTGCGCGCCGCCGCCGCCGTGCTGGCCGGTCGCAAGGCGCGGGTGCCCGGCATCGTCTCGCCCGGTTCGGCGCCGGTCAAGCGGCAGGCGGAGGAGGAAGGGCTCGACCGGATCTTCACCGGCGCAGGGCTGGATTGGGTCGAGGCCGGCTGTTCGATGTGCGTGGGGATGAACGGCGACATCGTGGCGCCGGGCAAGCGCTGCGCCTCGTCCACCAACCGCAATTTCCGCGGCCGGCAGGGCCGTGGCGCGCGCACCCACCTGATGTCGCCCGCGATGGTCGCGGCGGCGGCGGTCGCGGGCGAGATCGCGGATGTGCGCCCGATGCTGGCCGGGAGGGCGGCGTGATGGCGGGCTGGCGGGTGCATCGCGGGCAGGCCGTCGCCCTGCCGCTGGACAATCTCGACACCGACCAGCTGATTCCCGCGCGGTTCATGTCGCAGCCGCGGGCCGCGGGCTACGGCGGCTTCCTGCTGCACGACCTGCGCCGCGACGTGGCAGGCGAACCCGATCCGGCCTTTCCGCTGAACCGGCATCCCGGGGCCTCGATCCTCGTCGCGGGGCGCAATTTCGGATCGGGATCGTCGCGCGAGGCGGCGGTCTACGCGCTGGTCGATGCGGGGATCCGGGCGGTGGTGGCGGAAAGCTTTGGCGACATCTTCGCCGCGAATGCCGTCAACAACGGCCTGCTGCCGGCCCGTGTCGCCGCCGCCGATGCCGCGGCGCTGACCGCCGCGCTGGGCGCGGGCACGGCCGAGGCCACGGTAGACCTCGACGCGGGCGAGATCGCGCTGGGCGACCTGACGATCGGCTTCGCGCTGGACGAGACCTGGCGCACCAAGCTGGCGAACGGCTGGGACGACATCGACCTGACCGGCCGCCACGCCGACGAGATCGCCCGCTTCCGCGCGGCCCGACGACAGACCGCGCCCTGGGCCTGGCCCCGGGGCGCGGCGTGAACCCGCGCCCGTCCGGCGCGGGCATCGGTGCCGGGGTGGCGCCGACCAACCGCAGGGAACCGGCCGCGGCCGCCCCGCAACAGAGGAGGAAGACCATGAAACTCACCCATCTCGGCGGCCTCGCCCTCGGGGCCGCGATGTTCGCGGGTCTCGCGCAGGCCGAAGACCGGCTTTCGGCGGTGCACGCCTTTCCCGAAACGCTGATCTACACGCAAAGCTTCCTGTCCTTCGTCGACAAGGTGAACGAGGCCGGCGCCGGCGTGGTGCAGATCGACGTGCGCGGCGGGCCGGAGGCGATCGGCATGTTCCAGCAGCCCGACGCGGTGCGCGACGGGATCGTCGACCTGGTCTACACGCCGGGGTCGTTCTACGGCGGCGCGCTGCCCGAAAAGGACGCGATGGTCGCCTCGAACCTGACCGCGGTGGAAACCCGGCAGAACGGCGGCATCGAGCTGATCGACCAGATCCACCAGGAGAAGATGGGGCTGAAATACCTCGGCTGGTTCGATTCGGGCGTGTGCTACAACCTGTGGACCCGCAACGCGCCGGAATTCGACGAGAACGGCAACCTCAAGGTCGAGGGGCTGAAGCTGCGCGGCAACAACGTCTACAACGCGTTCTTCACCAACTACCTCGGCGCGCAGGTGATCGACCTGCCCACCGGCGAGGTCTATTCCGCGCTGCAGCGCGGCGTCGTGGACGCCACCGGCTGGACCCAGATCGGCCTGATCGACCTGAAGTGGAACGAGTTCCTGAACTACCGGATCGAGCCGTGCTTCTTCTCCACCGACCTCGGGGTGATCATCAACCTCGAGAAGTGGAACAGCCTGAGCCCCGAGGCGCAGAAGATCCTTCAGGACGTCGCGATCCAGCACGAGAAGGACAGCGTCGAGGCGCTGCGCGGCAAGCGCGACGAGGATTTCGCCGCGCTGGAGGCCGCCGGCATGCAGGTCGTCTCGCTCGAGGGCGAAGCGAAGGCCAACTACCTCGCCGCCGCCCGCGAAAAGACGTGGGAGCGGATGCGCGACCTGATGGCCGAACAGCCCGGCGGCACCGGCAACTACGACCGGCTGATCGAGCTGTTCTACGATCTCGACGCGGCCCAGTGAGGCCCGTTTGACGACCGGCGGGGGCCTGCAAATGCGCGGGCCCCCGCAACGCGGCGCGAGGACGTGACGATGCGCAAGGCCTATGGCTGGCTTCTCTACGGCATGGCGGGTCTCGCCGGCGCGCTGCTGGTGTGGATGATGATCTCGGTCATCGTCTCGGTGCTGATGCGCAACGCCGGGCTGCAACCCTTCGCCTGGCTCTTCACCTCGGCCGAATACGGGCTTCTCTACATGACGATGCTGGGCGCGCCCTGGCTGGTGCGCGAAAAGGGCCATGTTCACATCGAACTTGTCACCTCCGCCCTGCCCGACGGCCCGCGCCGGGTGCTCAGCCGCGCCGTCGCCGCGGCCTGCGTCGCGGTCTGCGTGATCCTGGCGTGGAAGGGGGTCGACCTGTTCCTGACCAATATCGAGCGCGGCGACTACGACACGCGGGCCTACTATTTCCCGCGCTGGATGCTGACCATCGCCTTCCCGCTCAGCTTCGGGCTGATGGCGATCGAATTCTCGCGCTTCGTCTTCGGGGACGAACTGATGCACACCGGCGAGCCGGGAATCCACGAATGATGGAATGGTACGAGGCGCTGGCCCTGCTTCTGGGCACGATCGTGGCGCTGATGGCGGTGGGCATGCCCGTGGCGCTGGCGTTCCTGGCCGCCAACATCCTCGGCGCCTGGGTGTTCATGGGCGGCGAGCGCGGCGTCGTCCAGCTTCTCAACAACGGGCTGGGCGAGATCACGAAATACGCGCTGGTGCCGATCCCGCTGTTTCTGCTGATGGGCGAGGTGTTCTTTCACACCGGCCTCGGCGGGCGGATGTTCAACGCGATCGACAAGCTTCTGGGCCGGCTGCCGGGGCGGCTGAGCTATGTCACGGTGCTGGGCGGGACGGCGTTTTCCACCCTGTCGGGTTCCTCGATGGGCTCGACCGCGCTGCTGGGCTCGCTGATGGTGCCCGAGATGAACCGCCGGGGCTACAAGCCGCACATGAGCATCGGGCCGATCCTCGGCACCGGCGGGCTGGCGATCATCATCCCGCCCTCGGCGCTGGCCGTGCTGCTGGCGACGCTGGCGCAGATCGACGTCGCGGGGCTGCTGATCGCCGGGGTGATCCCCGGCCTGATCCTCGCCGGGCTCTACATCGCGACGATCTGGCTGCAGACCCGGCGCGACCCGGAGGCCGCGCCGGCCTATGACGTGGCGCCGCTGTCGGCGGGGCAGAAGCTGGGCCTGTTCCTGCGCGACGTGGTGCCGATGATCGGCGTGATGGTGGTGATCGTCGTGCTGATGATCCGCGGCTTCGTCACCCCGTCGGAGGCCGCCGCCTTCGGCGCGCTGGGGGTGATCTTGCTGGCCGCCGCGTTCCGCTGCCTGACCCGGGAGGCGATGCGCAAATCGGTCACCGGCGCCCTGCGGGTGACGCTGATGGCCTATCTGATCGTCTTCGGTTCGGCCACGTTCAGCCAGCTTCTGGCGTTCTCGGGCGCATCGCGGGGGCTGGTGAGCTGGGCGATCTCTTACGATCTCGCGCCGCTCGCGATGCTTCTGGTGATGTTCGCGGTGCTGCTGATGCTCGGCATGTTCATGGAACAGATCTCGATCATGCTGCTGACCGTGCCGATCTTCTTCCCGCTGGCGATGACGCTGGGCTTCGATCCGGTCTGGTTCGGCCTGATCATGCTGCTGGCGCTGGAAATCAGTTTCACCACGCCGCCCTTCGGGCTGTTGCTGTTCGTGATGAAGGGCGTCGCGCCGCAGGGCACGACGATGCGCACGATCTATACCTCCGCCTTCCCGTTCATCGGCTGTTCGCTGCTTCTGGTGGCGCTGCTGATCGCCTTTCCGGGGCTGGCGCTGTGGCTGCCGGGGCTGTAGCCCGCCGGCGGCGCCGGGTGGAGTGAAACGGGCCGGGATGGTCGCCCATCCCGGCCCCCTCGCCTGTCAGCCGGCCGCGGTCAGAGCAAGAAGTCCTCCGCGGTGAGCGACATTTCCGCCTCGCTCAGCACGTCGATCGTGGCCGTCGCGCCCTTGTCGTTGGTGAAGCTCACCCGCTGCGACGTGTCCGACAGCGTGGTGATCGTGAGATCGGAGAACGCGTCGACCGCCCCGACCCCGGTCAGGTGGATCATGTCGAGCCCGTCCTCCCAGTCGGTGATCGTGGCCTTGCGGATGTTCGCGCCGAAGGCGAAGCCATCCGCGCCGCCGCCGCCGGTCAGCACGTCGTTCCAGCCGTCCGACAGCAGCATGTCGTTGCCCGCGCCGCCGTCCATCCGGTCGCGGCCCCAGCTGCCCTCCAGCCAGTCGTCGCCGTCGCCGCCCTCCAGCGTGTCGTGACCCGCACCGCCGAACAGGAAGTCGTTGCCGGCCCCGGCGCTGATCAGGTCGTCGCCGCGCCCGCCGTGCATGGTGTCGGCCGCGTCGGTGCCGGTCAGCTCATCGGCCCCGTCGTCGCCGTAGAACACGATCGGCTGATCCTCCAGCGGACCGAGTTCGTCGATGCCGTCGAAGACCTTCGACTGCACCTTGAGGTCCGCCTCCGTCACCTTGTCGCCGTAGACCTTGAGCGTGCCCAGCGCATCCTCGTCATGCGCGCCGCCGCCGTCGCCCTGTTGCGAGCGCAGGGTGATCAGCGAGAACGCGCCGCCGTCGTCGGCACCGTGGGTGATCGACTCGACCTCGACGGTGTGCCCCCGGATGATGATCTTGTCCTTGTCCTGGCGCGAGAAGTCGAGCAGCACGTCGTTGCCGATCCCCTCGACCCAGTGGTCGTGGACATTGTCGTTCTCGCCCGCGACCTTGCGCCAGTTGACGCTGCCGTCGGCCTTGGTGTGGCGCGCAAGAACCACGTCGGTGGCGTTCAGCAGCATGTTGAAGGTGAAGATGTCGCGGCCCTGGCCGCCCCGGATCACATCCGTGGTCAGCGCGGGATCGATCGCCGGGGTGATCCGGTCGCCGCCCTGCGCCGGGTCCGGTTCGCCGGCATCGGCGAGCACCCGGATCTTGTCCTTGCCGGCCCCGGCGTCGACGGTCTGCGCGCCCCAGCCGATGGTGACGTGATCGACCGTCTCCAGCGTTTCCGGCGCGGTCACGATCGCCGCGCCATCGGTGTTGGAGGAAATCTCCTGCACCCCGCCGTTGTAGGCCGCGAGATCGTCGACACCTGGCAGCCTGTCCATCCCGTCGAAGACGCCGGCGGCCTGCACCTTGATGTCGGATTCCACGACCTTGTCGCCATATACCTTGATCGTGCCCACCAGATCCTCGTCATGCGCGCCGGTCTCGGTGTTCGCGCCGCCCGCGCCGCCGTCGCCCTGCTGGCTGATCACGGTGATCAGCGAATAGGCGCCGCCGTCGTCGTTGCCGTAGTCGATGCCGTCGATCTGCACCGTGTGGCCGCGGACCACGATCTTGTCGCCCTCGGCCTTCGAGTAGTCGGTGATCACGTCGGCGCCCCAGCCCTCGACCCAGTGATCGTGGACATTGTCGTTCTCGCCCGCGACCTTGCGCCAGTTGATCTTGCCGTTGTCGCCGGTGTGCTGGGCCAGCACCGCGGCGGTGGCGTTCAGCAGCGCGTGGAACTCGAACCGGTCGGCGCCGGCGCCGCCGGTGAACACGTCGTCCGAGGCATCGGGCGACAGCGCCGGGGTGATCCGCGCCCCGCCCTGCGCCGGGTCCGGCTCTCCGGCATCGGCATAGGAGATCAGCCTGTCGCGGCCACCGCCGCCCTCGACCGTCTGCGAACCGCTGCCGGCCTTGATCGTGTCGCCGCGCTCGGTACCGGTGAAGGCCAGGTCGATCGCCTCGGGGTTCTCTGCGATCCATTGCGGCTGGCTGTCCGGCGGCGGCGCGTTGTCGGCCAGGCTTTGCGCCGCGCCCTCGGCGATATCCTCGAGATCGTCGACCCCGTAGAACACCTTGGCCTTCAGCTTGATGTCGTCCTTGGTGACCTTGTCGCCATAGACCTTGATCGTGCCCAGCAGATCCTCGTCATGCGCGCCGCCGCCGTCGCCCTGCTGCGACCGCAGGGCAATCAGCGAATAGTCGCCGCCCTCGTCCTCGGCATAGGTGATCGAGGCGATCTCGACCGTATGGCCGCGGATGTCGATCCTGTCGCCGTCCTGCTTCGAGAAATCGAGGATCGTGTCGTTGCCGATCCCCTCGACCCAGTGATCGTGGACATTGCCGTTCTCGCCGGCGACCTTGCGCCAGTTGATCGAACCGTCATCGCGCGTGTGCTTGGCGAGGATCTCGTCGGTGGCGTTCAGAAGCAGCCGGAAGGCGAAGGTATCCTTGCCCTGCCCGCCGGCGATGACGTCATCGGCCGCGCCCTCGGGCACCGCCGGGTTGATCCGGTCGCCGCCCTGCGCCGGGTCCGGTTCGCCGCCGTCGGAATAGCTGTAGATCACGTCGTTGCCGCCGCCGGCATCGACGGTCTGCACGCCCTCGCCGATATGCACCTTGTCGCGCTGCTTTTCGAGGATCCCGTGGTAGGACGTGCCGTCGGTGTTGCTGAACACTTCCTGCGTCATCCCAAGGTCGTTCGAGGCGAAGACGGTATCGGCCCGTTCCAGCCGGTCGATCCCGTCGAAGGTGTTCTGCACCTTCACGTCGGCCAGCGTCACCATGTCGCCATAGACCTTGATCTGGCCCAGCGGATCCTCGTCATGCGCGCCGGTGGCGGTGTTGGCGCCGCCGGCGCCGCCGTCGCCCTGCTGGCTGATTACCGTGATCAGCGAGTAGCTGCCGTTCTCGTCGCTGCCATGGGTGATGCTCGCGATCTGGGCGGTGTGACCCTTGATGACGATCTTGTCGCCCTCGGCCTTCGAGTAGTCGGTGATCGTGTCGAGCCCGAAGCCGTTGACCCAGTGATCGTGGACGTTGTCGTTCTCGCCGGCGACGCCGCGCCAGTTCACGCTGCCGTCGGCGCGGGTGTGCTCGGCGATCACCTCGGGCCGGGCATCCAGCAGGGCGCGGAATTCGAACGTGTCGCGGCCCGCGCCGCCGGTCAGCGTGTCGTTTGCCTCTTCTGCCGGGATCGCCGGGGTCACCCGGCCCTCCGCGCCCTCGGTCTGCGCCGGGTCCGGCTCGCCCGCGTCGCCGTAAGAGATGATCCGGTCATTGCCGGCCCCCATGTCGACGGTCTGCGCGCCGCTGCCCAGCCTGGCAATGTCCCAGCGATCGGTTCCCGAAAATTCCGTGGCCATGTCGTTTCTCCCTATGCACTTCCCGGCATCGCGCCGCCCTGAAATGGGCCTTCGTCTGCGCCACCGGATCAAAATCACCGACGTGTGGAGCGTGCTCCTTCCGCCAGATGCGTTAGAGATTGGGGCAGGATCGGGGCGAGAGTGTTAAGGGATTCGGGCCGAAAGGCGGCCGCTTTGCGGAACGGCGCCGACGGATCGGCGGAAAAGCGTTATCCCCTTGATATCATTAAATCCGGCGGGACTCCGCCTTGGCGGAATGGTGCCGGTCGGGCGGCGGGGCGCGGCGGGATCCTGCGCAGCGTCGGGCGCGATGCGGCATCAGCCGCAGGGATCGGCCGGGATTGGCCGCGCGGCGGGTCTGCCGGGCCGCCATGACCGGGCCGACAGGGGAATCGCGCGGGGCGCGCGCCGCGGCGCTAAAGCCCCCCGCTGACGACGTACCGCAGCGCGCGGGCCACCTCGTCTGGGCTGCGCGCCACCGCGTTGGCGGCCGCGTCCACCTCTTTCAGCGCATGGTCGTGTTCGGGCGGGTGCAGCACGATGATCGGCTTGCCCAGCGCCGCGGCATAGCCCGCGTCGAAGGCGGCGTTCCACTGGCGGTATTTCTCGCCGAAACACACGACCAGCACGTCGCAACGGTCCAGCGCGGTGCGGGTGCGCACCGCGTTCAGAAGGGCGCCCTTGCGGTCGTGCCAGAACTTGTCGGGTTCCGCGCCGAAGATCTCCACCCCGCAATCGTCCGAGGCCGCGTGGTCGGTCACCGGGCCCGACCAGGTGATGCCCAGCCCCTCGCAGGCGGCGACGATCGCGTCGCGCCAGTCGCTGTGAATCTCGCCCGCCAGGTACACGTTCAGCTTCATCCGCTCGTCCTCTCGCTCCGGCGCCGGTCGGGAACCGGCTGCGCCCTTCCTAGCAAGGCGGGCGGCCGCCGGCACCCCCTTTTGCCGGCACCGGGCCGGCGCCGCGGTCTATGCCGCGCGCTTCACGGGTTCGCCGACCGCGCCGGCCACCAGCGCCCGGTGCAGCGCGATCACCGCGCGGTCGGCGGCATCGCGGGGCACCGCGAACTGGATGTCGACGTTGCGCGGCGTTTGCTGGGCGGCGATCACCTCGATCCCGTCGTCCTCCAGCGCGGCCAGGCCGCGGCTGAAGGCGCGCAGGCCCGTCAGGTCGCGCCCCACCGCCGAGACGATGGCAAGGCTGCGCACCCCGATATCGGCGGACGGATAGGCCCGCTCCAGCTCCGCCGCGACGCGCCGCACGGATTTCAGCGGCGCCTCGACGTAATGCGTGATCGTGTTGGCGTTCGAGCTTTTCGACACGATCCGCACCCGGTGCCGCCGGAGCGCCTCGAGCGTGGTGGCGTCATAGCCCTTCACCCCGACCATGTCGGGTTCGAACAGCGTCAGCGCGACCACTTCGAGCCCGGTCACGATCTCCACCCCCGGCGCATCCGCCGGCGCGTCGTCGATCAGCGTGCCGGGATCGTGCGGATCGAACGCGTTGGTCACCCGCAGCGGGATATCGGCCTGCCGCAGGGTCTTGGCCGCGTTCGGGTGGATCGCCTCCATCCCGAGGTTCGACAGCTGGTCGGCCACGTCGTAGTTGGTATGGCCGATCTTGCGCACCGCCGGCTCGCCCACCAGCTTCGGATCGGCCGAGGACAGGTGGAACTCCTTGTGGATGATCGCCTCGCGCGCGCCGGTCGCGGCGGCGATGGCCGAGAACGTGACCTCGGAATAGCCGCGGTCGTATTCCCGCATCAGGCCTTCGCGGCATTGCGCATAGCCCGTCACGATCGGCATCTCGCGCGTCAGGTCGGTATCGTCGAGCCCGTTGGCGATCCGCTGATCCAGCGTGACCTCGGCCTCGTCGCGCCAGCCCGACAGGTCGATGAAGCGCGCGTTGACGCCCCGGCGCCGCAGCATCAGCGCGGTGACGAAGGCGGCATGCGCCTCGCCCAGACCGGACAGGAGTTCGCGCACCACCTGCATATGCGCCGACAGCCGGAAATGCCCGTAGGAACACAGCCGCCTGAGATCGAACAGCACGCTGCGCGCGCCCTCGATCCGGTCGCGCACGAAATCCTCGGCCAGGGCGATGTCGGCGGCCTCGGTCAGGACCGCGCCATGCGCCTCGGACATCGCCGCGGCCACGCGGGTGAGCGCGTCAAGCCAGCTGTGATCGTTGTCGTCATTGGCGAACAGCGCGTAGACGCCGGGCGTGCCGGTCTTCTTGTGTTCCAGCAGAAGGTTGGTGATGCCGCCGAAGGCGGACACCACGAAGATCCGGCGATAGAGCGCGTCCGGCGCGCGGTCGCCGATGATGAGCGTGTCGGCAAGCGCGCCGATGCGGCTCATCGACGTGCCGCCGATCTTCTCGACGGTATGGTCGGTCACTGTCACGGATTGCCACCCGGCCGGGGCCGGGGCCTCTGTTGTTCAGGTTTCGAGCGCGTAGGAACCGTCTTCGCGATGCACCTCGGTCCCGGTCACGGGCGGGTTGAAGACGCAGGCCATCACCAGTTCCTCCCGCGCGCGCAGGATGTGGCGGTCATGCTTGTCGAGCGCATACATCACGCCGGGGCGGATCTCGTGCGTCTCGCCGGTCGCCAGGTCGGTGATCGAGCCGGTGCCCTGCATGCAGTAGACGCTTTCGAAATGGTTCTTGTATTCGAACTCGTGCTCGGACCCGGCTTCGAGAAAGGTGATGTGAAAGGAAAACCCCATCCCGTCGCCGGCCAGCAGCATCCGCACCGAGGACCATCTTGCATCGGTCACGACGCGGTCGCGGTCGTTCTCGACGATATCGTTGAAATCCCTGACGATCATGGCCTACTCCGCCGCCAGCTTGCCGGTTTCGGTGGCCGCGCGCGTGGCGTCGAGCAGGATCGACAGGCCCTTGCGGAAGGTCTCGGCCGGGGTCGTCAGCGGCGCCAGCACCTTGACCACCTGGTCCGCGTTGCCCGAGGTCTCGATGATCAGGCCGTTGCGGAAGGCGCGCGCGCAGATCGCGGCCGCGAGGTCGCCGGACCCGACGTCGAGCCCCTGCATCATCCCCCGGCCCTTGCGCCGCGATCCGGGCACCAGTTCGGCCATCTCGCCCAGAACGACGTCGAGCAGCCGCGCCTTCGCCGCGATGTCGTCCTCGAACCGCGCGTCGGCCCAGAACTTCTCGATCGCGACGCGGGCGGTGACGAAGGCATGGGTGTTGCCCCGGAACGTGCCGTTGTGCTCGGCCGGGCCGAAGACATCGTGGCGCGGCCGGACCAGCATCAGCGCCATCGGCAGCCCGAAGCCCGAGATCGACTTGGCCATCGTCACGATGTCCGGCGTGAACCCCATCCCCTCGAAGGAGAAGAACGTGCCGGTGCGGCCGCAGCCGGCCTGGATGTCGTCGACGATCAGCAGCGCGCCGTGATCCTGCGCAAGCCGCGCCACGCGGGCCAGCCACTCGGGCCGCGCGGCGGTCAGCCCGCCCTCGCCCTGCACGGTCTCCAGCAGGATCGCGGCGGGCGCGTCCACCCCGCTCGACCGGTCGGCCAGCATGGTTTCGAGGAAATCGGCGGTGTCGGCGGCCTCGCCGAAATAGCCGTCATAGGGCATCCGGGTGACGCCGTTCAGCGTGATCCCGGCCGCGCCACGGTGATAGCCGTTCCCGGTGGCCGCCAGCGCGCCCTGGGTGACGCCGTGAAAGCCGTTGGTGAAGGCGATGATGTTCGTGCGGCCGGTGACCTTGCGCGCCAGTTTCATCGCCGCCTCGACGGCATTGGCGCCGGTCGGGCCGGTGAACATCAGCTTGTGATCCATGCCGCGCGGGCCGAGGATATGGCG
>CAYUXM010000068.1:0-13637 GCA_964448765.1 uncultured Rhodobacterales bacterium | reverse complement strand
TGCTGCGGCGCACCGCGCAGGGCCGGCTGTCGGAACTGTTCGGCGCGCGCACCGTGCGGGTCGACGAGTTGATGCGACGGCTGGACCTCTACGGTCTTGCCACCCGCTCCGTCGCCGCGCAGGACGCCGATACGCGCGCGGCGCTCGAGGCCTATGCCGCGGGCGTCAACGCCTGGATCGAGACGGTCAATGCCGAGGCGCTGGGCCGCGGCGCGCCGGAATTCTTCCTGTTCCCCGCCGCCATCGCCTATTGGCAGCCCGCGGATTCGCTGGCGATCCTGAAACTGATGGGCATCCGCCTGTCCACCCACCTGGAGGAGGAGGTGCTGGCCGCCCGCGTCTCGGCCCTGTCGGCGGACTGGGCGACGGATCTTTTGCCCGACGTGCCCGGACCGGGCACCGCGGCGCTGCCGCCCTATGCGCAGCTGATGCCGGGCATCCGCCCGGACCGGGCCGCGCTGCGGATCGCCGGGGATGCGCTGTCGCCGTTCCCGCGCGCGGGTTTCGGCGGCGCCTCGAACGCCTGGGCGGCGGCCCCGGCGCGCTCGGCGGCCGGCGGCACGCTGCTGGCCAACGATCCGCACCTGGGCTTTTCCGCGCCCTCGACCTGGTACCTCGCGCGGCTGGATCTGACCTCGGGCGGGGTGATCGGCGGCACCCTGCCCGGCGTGCCGCTGGTGCTGGTCGGGCGCAATGCCGATCTGGGCTGGGGGCTGACCAGCGCCTATCTCGACGATCAGGACGTGTTCATCGAGGAACTGAACCCCGCCGATCCCACCCGTTACCGCACCGCCGCGGGCTGGACGGATTTCGAAACCCGCCGGTCGATCATCGAGGTCCGGGATGCCGAGCCGGTGACGATCACCCTGCGCTGGACGCAGAACGGCCCGGTCCTGCCCGGCACGCATTACGATCTGGCCTCGGTCACGCCGCCGGGCCATGTCGCCGCGCTGGGCTGGACGCTGCTGGACCCGGCCGACACCTCGGCCAGCGCGGTTCTCGGGATAATGCGCGCAGGCAGCCGGGCCGAGGCGATCGCCGCGGGCGAACGGGTCGTCGCCCCGTCGCAGATGCTGACGCTGGCCGATGCCGAGGGCGTGGCGATGCAACTGGTCGGCCGGATGCCGGCGCGCGACCCGGGCCACGAGACCCGGGGCCGGATGCCGGCCCCGGGCTGGAAGGAGATCAACCGCTGGCAAGGCACCCTGCCCTACGAGATGAACCCGCGCTTCGCCGATCCCGAGGGCGGCATCGTCGGCAACACCAACAACAAGATCGTGGATGCGCCGTTCCCCAACCATGTCTCCTTCGCCTGGGGCGACAGCGACCGGGTGCAGCGCTGGCGCCGGCTGATGCAGGAGCGCGAGGTGCACAGCCGCGAAAGCTTCATCGCCACCCAGCTCGACATCGTCTCGCCCACCGCGCGCACGCTCCTGCCGCTGATCGGCGCGGACCTGTGGTTCACCGGCGAGGCGGCGCCCGCGGGCACGCCCGAACGCCGGCGGCAACGGGCGCTGGAACTGCTGGCCGCCTGGGACGGCGAGATGAGCGAGCACCTGCCCGAGCCCCTGATCTACGCCGCCTGGGTCCGGGCGCTGCAGCAGCGGCTCATCCGCGACGAGCTTGGCCCGCTGGCCGGGGACTTCACCAGCCTGCGGCCGCTGTTCCTGGAACGCGTGTTCCGCGATATCGACGGCGCGTCGCGCTGGTGCGACGTGCTGCAATCCTCGCCGCAGGAAACCTGCACCGACATCGCGCAACTCGCGCTCGACGACGCGCTGGTGGAGTTGAGCGAGCGCTTCGGCGGCACGATCGAAAGCTGGCGCTGGGGCGACGCGCACCAAGCCACGCACGACCATCCGGTTCTGGGCGAGGTGCCGGTGCTGAAATGGTTCGTCAACATCCGGCAATCGACCTCGGGCGGCGACAACACGCTGATGCGCGGGCTCACCGCGGGGCGCGGCCCGAACCCCTACCGGTCCACCCATGGCGCGGGCTATCGCGGCGTCTACGATTTCGCCGATCCGGACTCCTCGGTCTTCATCATCTCGACCGGGCAGTCGGGCCATCCGCTGAGCCGGCATTACGACGACCTGTCGGACCTGTGGCGGCGCGGCGAATACATCCCGATGTCGCTCGACCCGGCGCTGGCGCGCGCGGCCTCGGCCGGGATCACCCGGCTCGTGCCGCCGGAGTGACGGCGCGGTCCGCGCGGGGGGCTGTCTGCCCCCCGGCCGCCTGCGGCGGCGCCCCCCGAGGATATTTCCCGACCAAAACGATCTCAGTCGTCGCCGAGCCGCGCGAACCGGGCTTTCTGGCCCTCGGTCCAGCTCACCGTGAGACGGTGGCCGGTGTCGGTTTCCGCCTCGTCCAGCACCACGCCCTGATCGTGCAGCCAGGCGCGGCGGCGGCCGGCGGCGAAGGGCAGATCGATCACCGCCGTGCCGCGCGCCTCGGCCAGCGCCGCCGAGATCGCCCGCGCCAGCCCGTCGAGCCCCGCGCCGGTCACGGCGGAGACCGGTTCCACCGCCGGGCTGCGCGCCGCCTGCGCCAGCAGCGCCTCGCGCTCGGGCGCCGGCAGGAGATCGATCTTGTTCCAGACCTCGATCTGCGCGACGCCCCCGGCGACGCCGAGACCCTCGAGGATGTCGCGCACGTCGGCGGCCTGTTCCCCGGTTTCCGGGTGCGCGATATCGCGGACATGCAGGATCAGGTCGGCCTCCAGCACCTCCTCGAGCGTGGCGCGGAACGCCGCGACAAGTTCCGTCGGCAGGTCGGAGATGAAGCCCACGGTATCGGACAGGATCACCTTGCGCCCGTCGGGCAGGACGAGGCCGCGCATCGTCGGATCGAGCGTGGCGAACAGCATGTCCTTCGCCATCACCGCGGCGCCGGTCAGCCGGTTGAACAGGGTCGACTTTCCGGCATTGGTATAGCCCACCAGCGCGACCACCGGGAACGGCACCTTGCGGCGCGCGGCGCGGTGCAATTCGCGGGTCTTGACGGCCCGTGCGAGTTGCCGGCGCAACCGCACCATCTGTTCGTCGATCGCGCGGCGGTCGGCCTCGATCTGGGTCTCGCCCGGCCCGCCGACGAAGCCCAGCCCGCCGCGCTGACGCTCCAGGTGGGTCCAGGCGCGCACCAGCCGGGTGCGCTGGTAGCTCAGCGCCGCAAGCTCGACCTGCAGCACGCCCTCGCGGGTGCGCGCCCGGTCGGCGAAGATTTCCAGGATCAGGCCGGTCCGGTCGAGAAGCTTGAGGCCCCACTCCTTCTCGAGGTTGCGCTGCTGGACCGGGCTCACCGGCCCGTCGACCAGCACGAGACCGATGTCGAGCGCCTCGAACCGCGTCTTCAGCTCGGCGATCTTGCCGGTGCCGAACAGAAGGCCCGGATGCGGAAGCGCCAGCCGGACGATCTCGGCGCCGACGACATCGAGGCCGGGCAGCGCGGCTGCCAGCGCCGCGGCCTCCTCCAGCGCCAGTTCCGGCGCGTGGCGCCGGTCGCTGCCCCGGATCTCGGGATGCAGGACGAAGGCCCGCATCGGGCCGGCCCCCGCGGTCATGGCCGGATCGGTCAGTCCTCGCCCTCGTAAAGCGAGATCGGCTGGCCGGGCATGATCGTCGAGATCGCGTGCTTGTAGACCAGTTGCGATTGCCCGTCGCGGCGCAGCAGCACGCAGAAGTTGTCGAACCAGGTGATGACGCCCTGAAGCTTGACGCCGTTGATCAGGAAAATCGTTACCGGAACCTTGGTCTTGCGGACATGGTTGAGGAATGCGTCCTGCAAGTTCTGTCTATCGCCAGCCATGGGGGTCTTGCCCTCGTTATTCGTCGCGCGTTTTTCGCCCCCGTGGTCGCGACACCCGGGGGATGGGCCGACTATGCGCGGAGAATCCGGTGGGCGCCAGCCCCAACGCATGCGCCGGGCCTACCTGTTGCAATAAAATTGCGCCGTCGCTGTCAGTTGCGCCAGAAATCGGGATTGAGGAGCGCGATGATCGCCAGCGTCTCGAGCCGGCCCAGCACCATCGCCGCGGCCAGCACCGCCTGGGCGAAGGCCCCCAGCCCCGACCAGGCGACCGGCGCGCCGCTGGCGAAGCCGGCCAGGGGCCCGGTGTTCGACAGCGCCGAGACGGTCAGCACCGTCGCCGCCTCGAAGCCCAGCCCGGCGAAGGACAGCGCCAGCATCGTCAGGCAGATCGTCAGCGCGAAGATCATGAAGAAGATCCAGGCCAGCCGCGCGCCCTGGCGGCGCAGCCGCCGCTCCGCCGCGCCGGCGCCGCCGACCGAGGACGGGTGGATCAGCCGCTCGACCTCGCGCGCGCCGTGCCGGTAAAGCGCGTAGACCCGCAAGAGCTTGACCCCGCCGGCCGTGGTCGCGACCCCGCCGCCGATCGTGGCGAGCCCGGCCAGGACCAGCCCCGGCGCGGTCAGGCCCGACCAGGCCTGCGATTCCGCCCAGGCCGAGGAGGCGAAGCCGGTCGTCGTCAGGAACGACAGCGCCGTGAAGCCGGTGCCCCAGATCGCGCGGCCGAGCGAGCCCAGGGTTTCCGGCACCGGGCTGTCGAAACTCGCGACCCAGTGCCGCAGCACCAGCAGAACGGTCACGCCGGTCACGATGATCGCCGCCAGCCGCACCTCGGGATCGGCCGAGATCCCCCGCGGGATGAGGCCGGGCCGGTCCAGCGGGTAGAGCCGCCGGCTGAGCGCGAACAGGAACACCATGAGGATCAGCGCTTCGCCCGAGATGCCGGACGGCGCCGCCGAGAAATCCGCCAGCGGCGTGATCCCCGAGGTCGCCAGCGCCGACATCGCGTGGCACAGCGCCACCGTCGGCGGATCGCCCAGCAGCACGAGGCCCAGCCAAAGGGCCGCCGTCGCGCCGCCGTAGAGCGGCAGGATCGTGAGCACCGCCTGGCCCAGCCGGGCGCCCGATTCGGCGGCCCGGAACACCCGGGTGGAGCCGACGGCGCCACGCCCGGCCGGCGCGCCGGTCAGCAGTTCGAACCCGCCCAGATGCATCGGCGCGAGGATCGCCGCCGCCGTCGACAGGGTGAAAAGCCCGCCCAGCCAGCCCACCGTCGCGCGCCACAGATGCACGGTTTCGGACAGGTCGCCGGCGGCGAACAGCGTCGCGCCGGTGGTGGTGAAAGCCGACAGCATTTCCCACCAGGCGGCGCGCAGGCCGGCGCCGGGCACCGCCTCGACGAACGGCACCGCCAGAAGGAGCGGCAGCAGCGTGTAGGCGGCCAGCAGCGTGACAAGCTGGGTCCGGGCCGGGTTGCGGCTGCGGTTCGAGGCGGTGGCGATGCCCAGCACCACCGCCAGCACGAGGCCAAGCGCGGCGGGCTGGGCAAAGGCGCGGGCCTGGTCCCAGTCGCGTCCGGCAAGCGCATGGATCACCGGGGCCAGCATCGCCAGCGCGGCCAGCCCGATCAGCAGCACGAACAGCGGCAGGGAGGCGAGCCGGCGCATCGGTCAGAAGAAATCGATCGAGACCTGCAGAAGCCTCTCGACCTCCGGCACGTCGGCCGCCATCGCGAAGATCACCGCCACGTCGCCTTCCTCCAGCCGGGTGGAGCCGGTCGGCGTGATCACCTGCTCACCCTGCATCAGCGCGCCGACGATCACCCCCTCGGGGAACTCGATCTCGCGGATCTGCCGGCCCGAGATCGGCGAGGTGGACAGCACCTGCGCCTCGATCACCTCGGCCTCGGCATCGCCGATCGAATAGATCGCGCGGACCCGGCCGTGCCGGATGTGCCGCAGGATCGACGAGACGGTCGTGGCGCGCGGGTTGATATAGGCGTCGATGTCCAATGGCGCCATCAGCGGCACCAGCGAGGGATCGTTGACCAGCGTGATCGCCATCCGGCAGCCGGCCTGCTTGGCGCGCACCGAGACGAGGATGTTGGTCTTGTCGTCGTCGGTCACCGCAAGAACCGCGTCGGCGCGGTCGATGTTGGCCTCCAGCAGGAGGTCGATGTTCATCCCGTCGCCGTTGAGCACGATCGTGCGTTCCAGCGCATCGGCGGCATGTTCGGCGCGGGCGCGGTTTTTCTCGATCACCTTGGCGCGGACCCGGTCGGTGCGCGACTCCAGCGCGCGGGCGACCGACAGGCCGACATTGCCGCCGCCGATGATCACCACGCGTTCCTGTTTCTTGGTGGCCTTGCCGAAGATCTCCAGCGTCCGGTTGACGTCGGCGACCTCCGACAGGACATAGATCTGGTCCCCGGCGAACAGCTGGTCGCCGGCCTCGGGCGCGAACAGCCGGCCACCCCGGCGCACCCCCACCACGATCGCGCGCAGGGTGGAGAACAGGTCGGTCAACTGCCTCAGCGGGGTGTTGAGAACCGGGCAGGCCTCGTCGAGCTGGATGCCCAGCAACTGCGCGCGGCCGCCAAGAAAGCTTTCGGTATCGAAGGTCGCGGGCGCGTTCAGCCGTTGCAGCGCCGCCTCGGCGACTTCGCGTTCGGGGCTGATCACCACGTCGATCGGCATGTGATCGCGGCGGTAGAGATCGGCGTAGATCGCGTCGAGATAGCTTTGCGCGCGGATCCGGGCGATCTTGCGCGGGATGCCGAAAACCGAATGGCCGACCTGGCAGGTGACCATGTTCACCTCGTCGGAATGGGTCGCGGCGATGATCAGGTCGCAATCCCGCGCCCCGGCGGCATCCAGCACGTCGGGGTAGGAGGCGAAGCCCGCCACGCCCTGCACGTCCAGCGTTTCGGTGGCGCGGCGCACGAGTTCGGCGTTCGAATCGACCACCGTGACGTCGTTCTTCTCGCCGGAGAGATGCCGGGCGATCTGCCAGCCGACCTGGCCCGCGCCGCAGATGATCACCTTCATGGCCGCCCTTTTCGCTGCCGGCACCGACCCGGCCGGTTCTAGGCGCTCGCGCCGGGCTTGGCAACGGCCGCCACCCCGGCAACGCCCGCCCGGCGCCGCAGCCGGCCGCGCCGACGGCCCGCCGGGAACGGGCCCGGGCCGAGACTTCGGGCGCGATCAACTGGCGGCGTCGTCCTCGGCGCCCTCGCCGATCGCGGCGACGCGGGCGCCGGATTTCGACGTGGTGACGACGCCGAGCGACTTCAGCTTGCGATGCAGGGCGGACCGCTCCATGCCGACGAAGCTCGCGGTGCGCGAGATGTTTCCGCCGAAGCGGTTGATCTGGGTGAGCAGGTATTCGCGTTCGAACAGTTCCCGCGCCTCGCGCAGCGGCAGGGTCGCGATCTGCCCGGCCAGCACCAGCCGCCCGTCGGCCTCCGCCGCCGGTTCGGGCTGGCCGGGCAGTTCGCGCGCCTCGATCGGGCCGGCGGGTTCGCCGAGGATCAGCACGCGTTCGATCACGTTCCTGAGCTGGCGGATGTTGCCCGGCCAGTCCATCGTCTGCAACAGCGTCTCGGCCTCGTCGCTGAGGTCGCGCAGCGGCAGGCCCTGGCCGCGGTTGAAGGCCTCGATGAAATGCCGCGCGAGATCGGGCACGTCCTCGCGGCGGTCGGCGAGCGGCGGCACCGCGACCGGCACGACGTTGAGCCGGTCGTAGAGTTCCTGCCGGAACCGGCCGGCGCGGATTTCGGCGGCGAGGTCGCGGGTGGTCGACGAGATCACCCTGAGGTCGACCCGGACCTTGTCGGTGCCGCCGACGCGGGTGAACTGCTGTTCGGTCAGAACCCGCAGGATCTTCGACTGGGTGCCGGGCGGCATGTCGGCGACCTCGTCGAGATAGACGACGCCGCCATGCGCCTGTTCCAAAAGCCCCTTTTCCACTCCGCGCTGTTCGGTCTCGCGGCCGAACAGCACCTCTTCCATCCGGTCGGGCTCGATCGAGGCGGCCGAGACGGTGACGAAGGGCGCCGTGGCGCGGGCGGAATTCTGGTGGATGTAGCGCGCCGCCACCTCCTTGCCCGATCCCGGCGCGCCCGTGAGCATCACCCGGCCGTTCGACCTGGTCACCCGGTCAAGCTGGTCCTTGAGCCGCCGGAACGCCGGCGCCGCGCCGATCATCACCGCCTCGCCGGCGTCGCGCCGGCGCAGGCTGGCGTTCTCGCGCCTGAGCCGGGCGGTTTCCATCGCGCGGCGGATCACCACCAGCAACTGGTCGATGTTGAACGGCTTCTCGATGAAATCGTAGGCGCCCTGGCGGATCGCGGCGACGGCGATCTCGATGTTGCCGTGGCCCGATATGATCACCACCGGCACATCCGGGTTGTCGCGCTTGACGGTCTTGAGAATGTCGATCCCGTCCATCCGGCTGTCCTTGAGCCAGATGTCGAGGATCATCAGCGCCGGTTCCGCGGTGTTGATCTCGGCCATGCAATCGTCGGAATTGGCCGCCGTGCGGGTCGAATAGCCCTCGTCGGCCAGGATGTCCGCGATCAGCTCGCGGATATCGCGTTCATCGTCGACGATCAGGATATCGCTCATCTGTCCTCACCGCCCGCGCGGGCGGCCCCCTGTGTTTTGCCGCGCGCCCGGCGGGCCCGGGGCAGGCGAATCTCGGCCCGCGCCCCGCGGCGGCTGCAGCCCTCGAACGGCTCGGCATCGCCCAGCGTGAGCGTGCCGCCATGTTCCTCGATGATCTTGCGCACGATCGGCAGGCCAAGGCCGGTGCCCTTCGCGCGGGTAGTGACATAGGGCTCGAACAGCCGCGCCCGGTCGGCGGGCAGGCCGATGCCGTTGTCGGAAATGGTGATCGTGACCATGTCGGGCGCCGCCGTCATCGCCACCCGCACTTCCGGCGCGTAACCCTCGGGTGCGCCCGTTTCATAAAGGCTTTCAACGGCCTCCCCGGCGTTCTTGATAAGGTTCGTGAGGGCCTGCGAAATCATCGTCGCGTCAAGCTCCAGCACCAGGTCGCCCTCTGGCAGATCGGCCGACAGCGCCGCGCCGTGCAACGCGCCCTCCTGCAGCGTCACCGCGTCGCGGACCAGCGCGACCAGGTCGTGATCGCGGCGATCGGGTTCGGGCATCCGGGCGAAGCGGGAAAACTCGTCGACGATCCGGCGCAGGTCGTTGGTCTGGCGCACGATGACGTCGGTATACTGTTCCAGCGTTTCGGCGTCGTCGCCGACCTTGGGCAGGAACTTGCGCTTGAGCCGTTCGGCCGACAGCTGGATCGGCGTCAGCGGGTTCTTGATCTCGTGCGCGATCCGGCGCGCGACATCGCCCCAGGCCGCCATCCGCTGCGCCGAGACAAGCTCCGTCACGTCGTCGAAGGCCAGCACGTAACCTTCCAGCCGGCCATCGGAATTCCGCCGGATCGCCATGCGGACCAGCAGGCTTTCCAGCCGGCCGGAGCGGCTGAGCCGGATCTCCTCCTGCACCGTCTCGCCCAGCCCCTCGCGCAGCCGCGCGAACAGCGGCGCGAACTCCGGCACCGTGTCGGCCAGGCTGCGGCCGGTGTCGCGGCCAAGATCAAGCTCCAGGATCCGCGTCGCGGCCGGGTTGAGAAAGTCGATCCGGCCCTCGGCGGTCAGGCCGATCACCCCGGAGGTGACGGAGGACAGGACCGAATCGAACAGCCGGCGACGTTCCTCGGTGCGGCGGTGGTTCTCGATCAGCGCGCTGCGCTGGCCTTTCAGCTGCCGGGTCATCTGGTTGAACACCCGGCCCAGCATCGCGATCTCGTCGTCGCCGGGTTCCTCGATCACCTGCACGTCGAGATCGCCGGCGCCGACGCGCTGCGCCGCGCCCGCAAGCCGGCCCACCGGCCGCGACAGCCGTTCCGCGAACCACAGCCCCAGCCAGACCGCGGCGAGGATCATGATCACCGCGAAGCCGAGATAGACGAGGCCGAATTCGAACACGACGCGACCGCGGGTTTCCTCCAGCTGCTGGTAAAGGCCCACGGTGGCGCGGGTTTCATCCAGCAGCGACAGCAGGTTGCCGTCGACCTCGCGCGAGACGTAAAGGTAGCGATCGGGGAAGTTCGGAAGTTGAAGAAGCGCCCGGAACTCGTTGTTGCGCCAGTCTTCCACCAGAACGACCTTGCCCGCGCGCGCGTCCTCCAGCGCCGCCGGCGCGGGTTCCTCGTAGTCGAACAGATAGCTGCGGTCGCCGCGCGCGCGGATCTCTCCGGTGCCGTCGATCACGAAGGCCTCGCGCAGGCCGCGCTGGATCAGCGCCTGGCCCTGGGTGAGGATCTGGCGCATCGATCCGTCGTCGTAGAGAAGCCCGGCGCGGCGGGCCTGCACGAGGTAGTCGGCAAGGCCGCGGGCATCGGCCTCGATATCGTCGCGATGTTCCTGCCGATAGGCCTCCGCCGCGTCCAGCGAGGCGCCGACGACCTGCCGCACCCGGTCGGAGAACCAGCCCTCCAGCCCGATATTGACGGTCAGCCCGGCGAAGATCGCCACGACGATGGTCGGGAACAGCGCCATCCCGGTGAACACGCCGGTCAGCCGCAGGTGCAGGCGCGAGCCCGCCGAATGCGCCCGCCGCGCCGCGATCATCCGCGCCAGCCGCGCCAGGACCAGCGCGGCGAGCAGCAGGAAATACACGAAATCGGCCAGCAGAACCAGCCGCAGCGCCGAGGAATCGGCGCCCTGCCCCATCGGCCCGAACACCAGGTAGGTGGCCAGCGCCAGAACCGGGCCGAGCAGGACGAGCCCGATCGTCGCGGCGTTCTGCACCCGCCTGAGCTTTCTCAGCCGGACGAGCCGCTCCCATGTCGCGAGTCGCGTCGCGCCTTGCACTGCCCTGCCTCTTCCCGCCTGTCTGTCGCAGCGGTCGGCCCGCCCCCCGAGCCGGTCGCGGCCCGCCCGCCACCGCCCGTTCTGGTGCGACCGCGCAACGCGCCCTGTTGCGATTTTACATCAGCTTGCGCCGGCGTGTCACGCGAATATCGAGATCGGTGATCTTCTTGCGCAGGGTATTGCGGTTGATGCCCAGAAGATCGGCGCAGCGCGCCTGGTTTCCGCCCGTGGCGTCGAGCGAGATCTCGATCAGCGGCACCTCGATCTCGCGCAGGATTCGTTCGTAAAGCCCCGGCGGCGGCAACGCCCCGCCATGCAGGTCGAAGTACCGCTTGAGATGCTTGGCGACCGAGGTCGACAGTTTCTCGCCCGACCCGCCGCCCTGCAGGGGTTCCATCGCCGGCATCGCGCCCAGCACCGCCTCGACCTCGGCGCGGGTGATCTCTTCGCCCGTCGAGGTCGCCATCAAACGGCGCACCGCGTTTTCCAGCTGGCGCACATTGCCCGGCCAGGAATAGCTGCGCACAAGCTCCAGCGCCTCGGCCGACAACTGGCGCGGGGCGAAGCCCTCGCGCTCCGCCCGCGCAAGGAAATGCGACACCAGAAGCGCGATATCCTCGACCCGCTCGCGCAGCGAGGGCACCGCGATCGTCACCCCGCCGAGCCGGTAGAACAGATCCTGCCGGAACCCGCCGCCCTCCATCCGGGCGACCAGGTCGGCCTGGCTGGTGGCCATGATCCGCGGCGGGTTTTCCGGCAGCGCATCCAGCAGCCGCACGACGCGGCCCTGGGTTTCCTCGTCGTAATCGCCGACCTCGTCGAACACGAGGCTGCCGCCGCGCGCCCGCGCGACAAGCGACGAGGGCCCGTCGGCCCCCAGCAGATCGGCGGCCTGGGCGACGACGAAGGGCAGCGAGCGGCGATCGGAAAAATCGTGGATCGCGCGGGCGATCAGCGACTTGCCGGTGCCCGATTCGCCGGTGATCAGCACCGGCAGATCGGTGTTCATCACCCGCGCCACCAGCCGGTAGAGCGCCTGCATCGTGCCGGTGCGGCCGACCAGCGGCAGGTCTTCGCCGGCCTCGGTCCCCGGTGCGGCGGCCTGCCGGCCGCCCAGCCGGCGCTTCTGTTCCAGTGCGCGGGCGGCGCGCTTCATCAGGTCGGGCAGGTCGAAGGGCTTGGGCAGGTAGTCGAAGGCCTCCGCCTCGGCCGCCTGGATCGCCGTCATGATCGTGTTCTGCGCCGAGATCACGATCACCGGCAGGCCCGGCCGGTCCTTCGAGATCTGCGGCAGCGCCTCCAGCCCGTTGCCGTCGGGCATGATCACGTCCGAGATCACGAGGTCGCCCTTGCCCTCCTCGACCCAGCGCATCAGCGTGGTCAGCGACGAGGTGGCATGCACCTTGCAGCCCGCCCGCGTCAGCGCCTGGGTCAGCACCGTGCGGATCGTGCGATCGTCGTCGGCGACAAGAACGGTTCCGTCCATCACTCCCTCTCCATCTTTGTCTGGGCCTCGCGCGGCGCGATCGGCAGCGAGATCCGGAACGCCGTGCGCCCCGGCACCGAGTCCGAACTGATCCAGCCGCCGTGGTCGGAGATGATCTTCGACACCAGCGCCAGGCCAAGGCCGGTGCCGTTCTCGCGCCCCGAGACGAAGGGATCGAAAATCACCTCGGCGATCTCGGGCGGAATGCCCGGCCCGTCGTCGATCACCTCGACCTGCAGGGGCAGCGACTGGTCCTGCCCGTCGGGCCGGCGCAGGCGCAGCGCCATGTCGTAGAAGGTGCGCAGCCGGATCGTGCCGGGCGCGCCCTTCGTCGCCTGCGCGGCGTTCTTCAGCAGGTTCAGGAACACCTGCAACAGCTGGTCGCCATCGGCCAGGGTCGGCGGCAGCGAGGGATCGTAATCCTCCACCACCTCCATATGCGCGGCGAAGCCCACCAGCGCGGACTTGCGCGCCCGGTCCAGCACGTCGTGGATGTTCACGGCCTTCAGCTCGGGCGGCCGCAGGTTGCCGAACTGCTCGACCTGTTCCAGCAGCTTCAGGATCCGCCGGGTCTCGGCCACGATCAGGTCGGTCAGTTCCTGGTCTTCCTTGGGCAGCCCCATCGACAGAAGCTGCGCGGCCCCGGTGATCCCGGCCAGCGGGTTCTTGATTTCATGCGCCAGCATCTCCGCCATGCCGATCGCCGAGCGCGCGGCGGTCTTGACATTCATCGCCCGGCCCAGCCGCCCGGCGATCTCGCGCGGCGAGATCAGCAGCAGCACGGTGTCCGGGTCTTCGCCGACCGGGGCGCATTGCAGGTTGCATTGCACCGGCGCGCGGTCGCCGGTGCCGACATCGACATCGTTGACGAACAGCGCCGAGCGGTTCTGCCGGACCCGCGCGAAAACCTCTTCCAGCGGCGCGTCGATCGCCAGTTTCTCGAACAGCGGCTGGCCCTTGAGCGACCGGGCGGACATGTTGAGAAACAGCTCGGCGGCCGGGTTGATCTCGATCGTGCGGTCCTCGCGGTCGAGCATCAGCGCCGGCAGCGGCAGCGAGGCCCAGATGATCCCGGGGGCCGGCAGGTTCATGCCGCCGCCCTCCCCGGGTGCGCCGCGACGTAGCTTTCGCGGATCAGCTGCAGCACCTCGGCCGGGCTGCCGGCGGTCAGCATCGCCCGGCGCGCGGCCGCGCCGGCCCCGGCCCGGTCGGCATACCAGCCCAGGTGCTTGCGCGCGACCCGCAGGCCAAGATCGCGACCGTAGAACCCGAGCATCGCCTCGTAATGCTCTGAAATCAGGTCGGCCAGCGCCGGACCCCGCGGGATGGCCGGGGCCGGCGCACCATGCAGGCGGTGCGCGATCTCGGCCGGCAGCCACGGGGCGCCAAGCGCGCCGCGGCCGATCATTACCCCCGCGGCGCCCGAGGCCGCGCGCGCGGCGCGGGCGG
>CAYUXM010000067.1:0-13689 GCA_964448765.1 uncultured Rhodobacterales bacterium | reverse complement strand
TGCGGTAAAGGTCTTCATGTCCTGGCCCTTCGGCTGGTTTTTGTCGGGGCCGATCGGGCCCTCGGTTCGGATGCGGCTGTTTCGTGGATTTCCGCGGCCTGGTCAAGAGGCGCTGAGAGAAAAGTATGTCATGAAATCAACGCGTTGTGTTTACGGTAACAATATACCCCATCGGCTGTCCGGGAAATCCCCGGCGCCGACGGTCATTTGCCTGCGGGCGGGATCGAGTAGGTCAGGCTGGCCCGCGCCACCGGCTCGGCCAGCCCGTCGCTGTAGATCAGCACGTCCCCCACCGCCAGCACCCGGCCCAGCTTGAGCAGCCGCGCCCGCGCGACCAGGTCGGCGCCGGCGGCCGGTTTGCGCATGAAGTCGATCGCGGCATTCGTGGTCACCGCCAGCGCCACCGGCCCGATCCGCGCGAGGATCGCAAGATAGATCGCGACATCGGCCAGCGCGAAGAGCGACGGGCCCGACACCGTGCCGCCGGGCCGCAGATGCCGGTCGGCCACGACCATGCGGACCACGGTTTCCGCCGCGTCCGCCGCCTCGATGCGGAAATCCTGCGCGACCTGGGGAAACTCCCGGTGCAGGAAGGTCTCAAGCTCCGCGGGCGTCATGGCTGGCATCTTTAAACTCCGTCTTTCGCGGCCTAAGGTTCCCCGGTCAAGGGAGGATTGCAAGATGACCCAGAGCCTGCTGATCCGCGACGACGAGGGCGGCGTCGCCACGCTGACGATGAACGCGCCGGAGCGGCTGAACGCGCTGTCGGACGCGATGCTGGCGGCGCTGAAGGCGGAATTCGGCCGGCTGATGGAGGATCGGGCCGCGAAGGTCGTCGTGCTGCGCGGCGCGGGCAAGGCGTTCTGCGCCGGCCACGACCTGCGCGAGATGCAGGCCGGCCGGCAGGCCGAGGATGGCGGCCGCGCCTATTTCGCCGATCTCTTCGCCCGCTGCGCCGAGGTGATGCAGATGATCCCCGCCCTGCCCCAGCCGGTGGTGGCCGAGGTGCACGGCATCGCCACCGCGGCCGGCTGCCAGCTGGTCGCGACCTGCGACATGGCGGTGGCGGCCGAGGCCACGCGGTTCGGCGTGAACGGCGTGAACATCGGGCTGTTCTGCTCCACCCCGATGGTGGCGCTGAGCCGCAACGTGCCGCGCAAGATGGCCTTCGAGATGCTCACGACCGGCGAATTCATCGACGCCGCCCGCGCCCGCGAGATCGGGCTGGTCAACCGCGTCGTCGCGCCCGAGGCGCTGGCGGCCGAGACCCGCGCGCTGGCGGAGGTGGTGGCCGGCAAGCTGGGCGGCGCGGTGAAGATCGGCAAGCGGGCGTTCTACGACCAGATCGGCCTCGACCTTGCCGCGGCCTATGACCACACGGCGGCGGTGATGGTGGAAAACATGCTGTGGCGCGACACCGAGGAGGGCATCCAGGCCTTCCTGGAAAAGCGCAAGCCCGACTGGCAGGCCTGAGGCCGGCTCCGGCGCGGGGGGCTGTCTGCCCCCCGGCGGCCTGCGGCCGCGCCCCCCGAGGATATTTCCCGACCAAAACCGGCGCGGTCAGGCCGCGGGGGCAAGGCGCGCCAGCAGGAACCGCGCGATCGCCAGCGCGGCCAGCGCCAGCGCCAGTGCGGTGGCGGTGAGCGCCCCGGCGCCGCCCGCGCCGAGGATCACCGCGCCCAGCATCGGCGCCGCGGCCGTGGCGGCAAGCGCGGGGATCGACAGCATCCCGGCGATCGCGCCGTAGCCGGCCTGGCCGAGCGCCTCGGCCGTGAGCATCGGCCGCAGGATCGTGACCACCCCCATCGCCGCGCCCTGCAGCGCCGCGAAGGCGAGAACCAGGGCCGGCGTCGCCCCGGCCGCCAAGAGCGCCAGCGCCGCCGCCGCCATCGCCGCCAGCGTCCACAGCGTGGCGCGGGCGGTGCCGATCCGCGCCTCCCAGCGCATCAGCACGAGCCGCCCGGCGACCTGCGCCGGGCCGACCGTGGCCGCGGCGAGGATCGCCAGCCCCTCTGGTACGCCCTTTTCGGCCAGGATCGGCAGCAGGAAGGAGATCAGCATCCAGTGATCGAGATTGATCAGCGCGAACAGGAGCCCCAGCGCCCAGAACCGCGGCCGGCCAAGCGCGGCGCGGCTGGCCGCGGCATCGCCCTGCGCGGCGCGGGCGCGGGCGGCCGGGTCGGGCGGCGGCGCGCTGCGGCGGATCGCGCGGGCGCCGGCCGCGTTGAGCGGCACGATCAGGGCGAAGGCCGCCGCCGCCGCGACCAGCACCGCGCCGCGCCAGCCGAACGTCGCCGCCAGCGCCGCGCCGGCCGGGAAGGCCAGGGTCGAGGCAAGCCCGGCGACCAGCGTCACCCGGATGATCGCGGGCCTTGCGGACAGGCCGTAGCGCCGGATCAGGAAGGCGAAACAGACCTCGTAGAGGCACAGCGCCTGCGCGAGGCCCAGCCCGGCCCAGGCCGCGAGGTAGTGCCAGGGAGCCCTGGCCGCGGCGAGACCGAGAAGCGCGAGCCCCCCGATCGCGGCCCCGGCGGTCAGGATTTCCGGGCCGAGGCCCCTGTCGACCGCCCGGCCGGCCAGCGGCGCGAGCAGGGCAGAGATCACGATCGCCAGCGTCGGGCCGGCCGCCAGCAGTTCCGCCGGCCAGCCGAGCGCCCGTTCCCAGGCCAGCACCAGGGCGGCGAAGATGTAGAAGAAACAGGCGTAGCCCAGTGTCTGGCCAAGCGCCAGCAGCCAGATCGCGCGGCCGACCGGCACCGGGCCCCGGCCGGGCGCGGCGGCTGTCACAGCCGGTAGATCCGGGCGAACTTCGCCTCCAGATAATCCAGCAGCGGGCCCTCGGCGGGCGCGACGCCACAGGCGCGTTCGATCACCTCGGACGGGCGGTAGAGCCCGCCGTGGCGCTGCACCGCGGCGCGCAGCCAGTCCGTCGCGACGCGGGCCTCGCCCGTCGCCAGATGGGCGTCGAGATCGGGGGTCGCGTCACGCAGCGCCTTGTGCAGGCAGCCTGCATAGACATTGCCGAGGCTGTAGGTCGGGAAATATCCGAAGAGGCCGACCGACCAGTGCACATCCTGCAACATGCCATGTGCGGGCCGGTCGACCGCCGTGCCGAAATCGGCGGCGAAGCGCGTGTTCCAGGCGTCTTCGAGGTCGACCGGGGCGAGGCGGCCGGCGATCAGCTCGCGTTCGAGGTCGAAGCGCATCATGATGTGCAGGTTGTAATGCACCTCGTCGGCCTCGGTGCGGATGAAACCGGGCGTGACGCGGTTGACGGTGGCGAAGAACGCCTCCGGCCCCGCCACGCCGATGTCGCCGAAGACATCCCGCATCCGGCCGTAGAGCCAGCCGGTGAAGGCGGCGGAGCGGCCCAGCTGGTTTTCGTAGATCCGGCTTTGGCTTTCATGCACGCCCATCGACACGCCCTGCCCCAGCGGCGTCATCGCATGGGCCGGGTCGATCCCCAGTTCGTAGGCGGCGTGGCCGACCTCGTGGATCGTGGAATAGAGGCAGTTGAACGGTTCGTCCTCCACCACCCGCGTCGTGATCCGGGCATCGTCGCCCGAGCCGGAAGAAAACGGGTGCACGGCCAAGTCGAGCCGGCCGCGCGACCAGTCGTAGCCGAAGGCAGTGGCGAGATCGCGGGCCAGGCCGAGCTGCCGATCCTCGGCGAAATGGCCCGACAGCGGCGCGGGATGGATCCCCGATCCGAGGATCCTGTCGCGCAGCGCGACCAGACGCGGCCGCATCCGGCCGAACATCGCCGCCAGCCCCGCGGCGGTGGCGCCGGGTTCGTAATCGTCGAGGAGCGCGTCATAGGGATCGCCGCCGCCGAAGCCGCCGGCGACCAGCGCCTCGGCCGCCGCGCGCTTGAGCCGGATCACCTCGGCCAGCGTCGGCAGGAAATGCGCGACATCGTCGCGGGCCCGCGCCTCGGCCCAGATGCCCTGGGCCAGGCTGGTGACGCGCGCGGTTTCCGATGCCAGATCGGCGGGAATGCAGGCGGTGCGCGCCAGCGTGCGGCCGATCAGCTCCAGCGCGCGGGCGCCGGCGGCATCGGGCGCCTCGGCCTTCGCCAGCCAGTCGCGCAGCCGCAGATCGGTGCGGCGCGCGTGCAGCACGCCCTCGATCGCGGCCATCTCCTCGCCGCGCTGGCGGGCGGCGCCGCGCGGCATCATCGTTTCCTGGTCCCAGCCCAGCCGGCCGGCGATCTGCGCCAGCGCCTCGGTCTCGCGCTGGAAGGCCATCAGCCTGTCGAAGGCGGTCATCTCAGGTTCCCCGGATCGATTGTGCAATCGGATAGGCCGCGTGGTGGCGCGCCCGCAGGATCAGCACCCAAAGCGCCACCGCGCCCAGCTGGTGCGCAAGGCCAAGCGCCAGCGGCGCGGCATGGATCACGGTGACGATCCCGAGCCCCATCTGCACCGCCAGCATCGCCGCCATCGCGTTAAAGGCCCCCGCCGTCGCGCGATGGGCCGAGCGGCGGCCCTTCAGCCAGACGACGATCCCGAAGGCAAGCAGCAGGTAGCCCGCCATCCGGTGCATGAACTGCACGAGTCCGGGGTTTTCGAAGAACGCCTGCCAGGGTTCGCCGCCGGGCACGTAGAAGGCATCGGCGGGAAAGAACGTCTCGCCCATCAGCGGCCAGGTCGGGAAGCTGCGGCCCGCGTCGATCCCGGCGACCAGCGCGCCCAAGAGGATCTGCAGGAAGGCGAAATGCATCATCCCGGTGGCAAGGCCGAAGAGCCGGCGCTCGCCCGACCGGCGCGCCTGCAAAAGCTGCGCCTCGGGCCGCGACAGCTGCATCGCGTACCATGCGATCAGGCCGAGGATCACGAATGCCAGCCCCAGATGCGTGGCCAGCCGGTAGGAGGCGACATCGACCATCTGCCCGGTCAGCCCCGAGGCGACCATCCACCAGCCGATCGCGCCCTGAAGCCCGCCAAGCGCGCCCAGCAGCAGCAGCCGCCCGGTCCAGCCCGCCGGGATCCGGCCGGTCGCCCAGAAGAAGACGAAACCCGCGGCCCAGACCAGCCCGATCACCCGGCCCAGCTGCCGGTGCCCCCATTCCCACCAGTAGATCACCTTGAACTCGGCCAGGCTCATGCCGCTGTTTTGCAACTGGTATTCCGGGATCGCGCGGTATTTCTCGAACTCCGCCTCCCAGGCCGCGGCCGACAGTGGCGGCAGCGCGCCGGTCACCGGCCGCCACTCGGTGATCGACAGGCCCGAATCCGTCAGCCGGGTCAGCCCGCCGACGGCGATCATCAGCGTCACGAGCACGAACAGCGCCAGCAGCCAGGCCCGCACCGCGGCCCGCGCGCCCTGGCGCGGCGCGTCGATCATGCCGCCCTTCGGGGCCTCGGCGCGCGGCCCGTCGCCGACCTCTTCGAAAATGCTCCGCTTGCCGGTCATCTCGCCCTCCTCGTCGCGAGCGGGACAGTAGGCCTGCCCCCCGCCCCCTTCAAGGCCGGCCGCCGCCCGGCGGCGCATCGTCGCGGCGCCGGACAAGCTGGCGCAGCATGCCGTGGAAGGTCTGCACGTCGGCGCGGCTGAGCGGCAGGCGCGACCACAGGTTGCGCAGGTTGCGCTTCATGCCCTCGGCCTTCTGGGCGGGAAAGAAGAAGCCCGCGGCCTCCAGCCGCTCCTCGAAATGCTCCGCGAGCCGGTCGATCTCGATCTGCGGGGCGGGTTCGCTGCCGGCCCATTCCACGCGCCGGCCCTCGGGCGCGTCGGCCTGGCGGCGCCATTCGTAGCCCGTGAGCAGCACGCATTGCGCGAGGTTGAGCGAGGGGAATTCCGGGTTCACCGGCACGCTGACGATCGCGTTGGCGCGCGCGATGTCGTCGTTTTCCAGCCCGGTGCGTTCCGGGCCGAACAGCACCGCCACGCGCTGGCCCGCCGCGATCCGCGCGCGCGCCTCGGCCATCGCGGCCTCCGGCGTGTAGACCGGTTTCGTCAGGTCGCGGGCGCGGGCGGTGGTGGCGAAGACCATCTGGCAATCGGCCACGGCGGCGCCGGTATCGGCAAACAGCCCCGCCGCGTCCAGCAGCCGCCCGGCGCCCGAGGCCATCGCCACCGCCTTCGGGTTCGGCCAGCCGTCGCGCGGGTCGACGACGCGCAGGCCGGTCAGGCCGAAGTTCAGCATCGCGCGCGCCGACGCGCCGATGTTCTCGCCCATCTGCGGGCGCACGAGGACGAAGGCGGGGCTGTCGGGATCGGTCATCGGCGTGTCCTGCGGCATGCGGGCCTGATAAGCTCGCGGCGGGAGCGTGACAAGTGACGGGGGACAAGATGGCCTTTGACACGGGACTGGCGGAGCTGTTTCGCGGCGATCTGGCCGGCCGGGGCGTGACGGAAAGACGGATGTTCGGGGGGCTGTGCTTCCTGTGGCAGGGCCACATGGTCTGCGGTGTGCACAAGGGCGGCGGCATGATCCGCGTCGGCGCGCCGAACGAGGCGGCGGCGCTGGCCTTGCCGGGGGTGCGGGCGATGGACCTGACCGGGCGGAAGATGACCGGCTTCGTCGATCTCGACGACGCGGCGATGGCCGATGACGGGCTGCGCGGCCGGCTGGTCGGGATGGCGCTGGCCTTCGTTGCCGCCCTGCCGCCGAAGTAGGGCCCGGCGCCGCGATCCGGCCTTCAAACCGGGCCCGGCCTGCAGTACCACGGGGCGACGCCAAGGAGGGCCCGGACATGGCCGCAGAGGATCGCCCGCAGCTTTACCTGATCACCCCGCCGGAGTTCGACCCGGCCCCCTTCGCCGAGCGCCTCGCCGGCATCCTGGATGCCGAACCGGTGGCCTGCGTGCGGATCGCGATGGCCGGGCGCGATGCCGACCGGATCGGCCGCGCGGCGGATGCGGTGCGGCTGGCGGCCCATGCCCGCGACGTGGCGGTGGTGATCGACAGCCACCTGAAACTGGTGGAACGGCACGGGCTGGACGGGGTGCACCTGCCAGATGGCGCGCGGTCGCTGCGCGCGGCGCGCAAGGAGCTGGGGGCCGATGCGATCGTCGGCGCGTTCTGCGGCAACAGCCGGCATGACGGGATCAACGCCGGCGAGGCCGGGGCCGATTACGTCGCCTTCGGCCCGGCCGGCGACGACCCGCTGGGCAGCGCGCCGCGGGCCGGGCGCGATCTTTTCGAATGGTGGAGCGAGATGATCGAGGTGCCGGTGGTGGCCGAGGGCGCGCTGACCGCCGATCTGGTCGCCGATCTCGCGCCGGTGACGGATTTCCTCGGGATCGGCGAGGAGATCTGGGGCGCCGACGATCCGCTTGCCGCGCTGCGGGCGCTGGTCGCGCCGCTGGGTTAGCCGGCCGCGCCGTGCGCCGGCGCCACGCCCGCGCGCACCGCCCGCTCGCAGGCCAGCGCCAGCGCCTTGCGGTCGGCGGCCGCGGCGACGGGCAGCGGATCGTGGAACGCGATCTCCACCCGGCCCTGCGGCGACTGCGCCAGCACGGCCAGGAAATGGCCGCCGAAGTCCATGTCGCCCCACCAGCCGTAGAACGCCGGATCGCGGCCGGCGGGCGCGGTATAGGTCACGCTGACCGGCTGCACCTGCAGGTGATCGGCCAGCCCGTCGCCGTGGAAGGCGGCGAACAGCGTGGTCTTGAACGGCAGCACCCGAAGCCCGTCGGACGAGGTGCCTTCGGGAAAGAACAGCAGCCGGTGGCCGGCGCGCAGCCGCGCGTCGAACAGGGCCTGCTGCGCCTTCGCCGCGCGCCGGTCGCGGGCGATGAAGACCGTGCCGGTGGCCCGCGCCAGCCAGCCGATGCCGGGCCAGCCCGCGACCTCGGCCTTGGCGACGAAATAGATCCGGTCGCAGGCGTTCAGCGCGAAGATGTCGAGCCACGAGGCATGGTTGGCCACCAGCGCGCCGCGCCCGGCCATCGGCCGGCCGCGCACCCGGTGCCGGATGCCGAGCAGCACGAAGGCGGATCTGCAGACGACTTGCGTGATGAACGGCGTCACCGGCCGCGCCGCGCCGCACAGCGGCGCCTCGACCAGACGGACCAGCAGCAGGATCGCGAGCCCGCCGTAGGTCACCACCGCCAGCGGCACGCCGCGGGCCACGATCCGCAGCCAGCCGGCCGGCCCGAACCGCGGCAGCGGCGGCGGCGCGGCGCCGCGCCAGGTGCTCACGCCCCCGCCTCGCCCGAGCTCCCGTCGCGCTTGCGGGTGTAATAGCCCTTGTGCCGGTCGCTCATCGCGGCGGTGTCCATCAGCAGGCAGACATCGGTGGTGTTGAAGGCGTGATCGACCCACGCGCCCTCGCCCACGAACCCGCCCAGCCGCAGATAGGCCTTGATCAGCGCCGGCATCGCGACCATCGCGGCGCGCCGGTCCAGCGCCTCGGCGGGCACAAGGTCCATCCGCTGGAAATGGTCGGGCAGCGCCCTGACCCGCAGCGCCTCGGGCGCGAGGTGGTGATGATGCAGCCACGACAGCGGCAGCTTCAGCGCCTCGATATCGGTGCCGTGAAAGCTGGCAACGCCGAACAGAACCTCGATCCCGCGGTCGAGCACGTAGTCGGCCAGCCCGTTCCACAGCAGGAACATCGCCGGCCCGCCGCGGTAGTCGGCATGCACGCAGGACCGGCCCAGTTCCAGAAGCCGCCGGCCGGAGCGCCGCAGCGGGGCAAGATCGTATTCGGAATCGCAGTAGAACCGCCCGAAGGCCTCGGCCCGGTCGCCGGGCAGCAGCCGGTAGACGCCCACGACATGGTCGAGCGCGGCGGCGTCGCGGCGGCTGTCCACAAGGACGAGATGATCGTAGACCGGATCGAAGGCATCGCGTTCGAGGCGGCGGTCATGATCCACCAGCGGGCCGTCGCCGCCCAGTTCCGTGACGAAGACCTCGTAGCGCAGCCGCTGCGCCGCAAGGCAGTCGGCCTCGCCGGTGGCCAGGCGGACCTCGAACTGCGACGTCTCGACTGTCATGGCAGGCTGATCGATCCCCGGGATTGTCGCGGGTTTGTAGGAGCGACCCGTCGCATTTGCAATACAATCCGGCGCGGGCGCGGGAATTCGGGGGTTCCGGTCGGCCCGCCGGCTCTGCTAGCGTCACCCGCGTCGTCAGCCTCGGGCCGGCGGGTCGAAAACGAGGTCGAGCGTGATCGTCCGGCCCTCGACGGTGACCTTGCCGGCGTGTTCGAAGTTGACGGTGATGCGCCCGCCGATGTTGGACTGGACCTGCCCCAGCCCCCAGTCCGGGCGGTCGGGATGCCGCACAACCATCCCCGGTTCGAGTATCGCGTTCGTCGTCATTGCCCGTAATCCCAGTTCTTCGAGGACAGCCATGCCCCCTGCCGATCCGCCCGCCGACCTGCCGCTTCCCGACGAGCCGCAACCCTTCCGCCGCCGGGAGGATCTTGCCGCGATGCTCGGCTCGCGGATCTGTCACGACATCATCAGCCCTTTGTCGGCGATCGGCAACGGTGTCGAACTGCTCCAGATGGGCGGCGCGATCGACGGGCCGGAGATGGCGCTGATCACCGAAAGCGTGAACAACGCCAAGGCGCGGGTGCGGTTCTTTCGCGTGGCCTTCGGCCTGGCCACCGCCGACCAGCGGCTGGGCGAGGCCGAGATCCGCTCGATCCTGACGGAGATGACGGCCGGCGGCCGCACCCGGATCGACTGGCAGGTGGCCGACGACCGGCCGCGCGGCGCGGTCAAGCTGGCGTTCCTGGCGCTGCAATGCCTTGAGATTGCGATGCCCTACGGCGGGGTGGTCGAGGTCACAGAGGCGGAGGGGCACTGGCGGATCGCCGGATCGGCGCCGAAGCTGAAGGTCGACGCGGCGCTGTTTCACAGCATGACCGATCCGGCCGCGCCGGTGCCGATCACCGCCGCGCAGGTGCAGTTCGCGCTTTTGCCGCTGGAGGCGGCGCGGCAGGACCGGCGGGTGACTGTTCAGGTCGCGCCGGAACAGGTGGCGATCCGGTTCTGATCGGCCGGCGGCGTCAGCCCCGCACCGTGCCGTCGCCGGTGACGATGTACTTGAAGCTGGTCAGCTGTTCGGCGCCCACCGGGCCGCGGGCATGCAGCTTGCCGGTGGCGATGCCGATCTCGGCCCCCATGCCGAATTCGCCGCCATCGGCGAACTGGGTCGAGGCGTTGCGCATCAGGATCGCGCTGTCGAGCCGGGTGAAGAACCGCTCCGCCGCCGCGTCGTCCTCGGTCAGGATCGCCTCGGTATGCTGGCTGCCGTGGCGGCGGATGTGGTCGATCGCGCCGTCGACATCCTCCACGACCGCCGCGGCGATGATCATGTCGAGGAACTCGCGCCCGAAATCCTCGGGCGCGGCGGGCACCACGCCGGGCAGGTGATGCAGGCCCTCGCCGCCGCGCACCTCGACCCCGGCGGCGACCAGATCGGCCACCACCTCGGCCCCCAGCCCGGCCACGAGGTCGCGATGGATCAGCAGGCATTCCGCCGCGCCGCAGATGCCGGTGCGCCGGGTCTTGGCGTTCAGCACCACCGCGCGGGCTTTCGCCGGGTCGGCGGCGCGGTCGAGGTAGACATGGCAGATGCCTTCGAGATGGGCAAAGACCGGCACCCGCGCCTCGGCCTGCACGAGGCCCACCAGCCCCTTGCCGCCGCGCGGCACGATCACGTCGACATGGGCGGTGGCGCGCAGCATCTCGGCCACCATCGCCCGGTCGCGGGTGGGAATCAGCTGGATCGCCGCCTCCGGCAGGCCGGCGGCGCGCAGGCCCTCGACCATGCAGGCATGGATCGCGGTCGAGGAATGGAAGCTTTCCGACCCGCCGCGCAGGATCACCGCGTTGCCGGCCTTCAGGCACAGCGCGCCGGCATCGGCGGTCACGTTCGGGCGCGATTCGTAGATCACGCCGACAACGCCCAGCGGCGTGGCGACGCGGCGGATCTGAAGGCCGGTGGGCCTGTCCCACTCCGCCAGCACCCGGCCCACCGGATCGCGCTGCGCCGCCACCGCGCGCAGGCCCTCGACGATCCCGCCGATCCGGCCCTCGTCCAGCCGCAGCCGGTCCATCATCGCCGGCGACAGGCCCTTGGCGGCGCCGTAAGCGAGATCCTCGGCATTGGCCGCCACGATTTCCGCGCGCCGGGCCCGGACGGCATCGGCGGCGGCCTCCAGCGCGGCCCGTTTCCGGTCGGCCGGGGCGAAGGCCAGCTCCGCCGCCGCGGCGCGCGCCGCCTCTCCGATCCGGGTCATCAGCCCGGCAAAGTCGGCCGTATCCATCACATCCTCCCCCGGATCGCCTCAGATCGCCATGTCGTCGCGGTGAATCAGCGCCGCGCGCCCCGGATAGCCAAGGATCGCCGCGATCTCGCCCGACCGGTGGCCCGCGATCGCCCCGGCCTCGGCATCGGTATAGCGGATCAGCCCGGTGCCCAGAACCGCGCCCGATGCACCGCGGATCGCCACCGGCTCGCCACGCCCGAACCGGCCCGAGACCGCGCGCACCCCCGCGGGCAGAAGCGACTTGCCCTGCCTCAGCGCGGCCTCCGCGCCTTCGTCCACCACCACCTCGCCCCTCGGCTTCATCGCGCCGATCCAGCGCTTGCGCGCCGCCTGCGGGTCGCCCTCGGCCAGGAACCAGGTGCAGGGCGCGCCGGCCTCCAGCGCGGCGAGCGGGCGCAGCCGGCTGCCCTCGGCGATCACCATCGCGCAGCCGCCCTGCGTCGCGGTCTTGGCCGCCATCAGCTTTGTCTTCATGCCGCCCCGCGACAGGCCCGATCCGGCATCGCCCGCCATCGCCTCGATCCCGGGCGTTATCCGCTCGATCATGTCGAAGCGCCGGGCGGCGGGATCGTCCTTGGGATTGGCCGAATAGAACCCGTCGACATCGGACAAGAGCGCCAGAACGTCGGCCCCCACCGTCACCGCGATCTGCGCCGCCAGCCTGTCGTTGTCGCCATAGCGGATCTCGTCGGTCGCAACCGTGTCGTTCTCGTTCACGATCGGCACCGCGCCGAGGCCCAGCAGCGTTTCCATCGTGGAGCGGGAATTGAGGTAGCGGCGCCGGTCCTCGGTATCCTCCAGCGTCACCAGCACCTGCGCGGCGGTGATCCCGTGCGGGGCCAGCGCCTCTTCGTAGGCCCGCGCGAGCCGGATCTGGCCCACCGCCGCCGCCGCCTGGCTCTGTTCCAGCGCCAGCGCGCCCGGGGGCAGGTTCAGCACCCGTCGCCCCAGCGCGATCGAGCCGGAGGACACGAGGATCACGTCGGCGCCGCGCGCCTTGGCGGCGGCCACATCCTCGGCCAGCCCGCGCAGCCAGTCGGTGCGCAGCCCCGCCGGCCCGACCAGCAGCGCCGAGCCGATCTTGACGACAAGCCGCCGCGCGGCGGTCAGGGACGCCACGGCCCGTCCCCCCCTTCGGCCGGCGCGCCCTCGGCGGCGATCTCGGCCCAGAGCGCGCGCAACACCTCCGTCACCCCCTGCCCGGTCACGCCCGAGACGCACAGCACCGGCCCGCCCGCGGCCTTCTCGAGGCTGCGACGGCGGTTCGCCAGGGTCTTGGGATCGAGCGCATCGACCTTGTTCAGCGCCACGATCCGGGGCTTTTCGGCCAGATCCGCCGAATAGGCCGAAAGCTCCGCCACGATCGTGCGGTAATCCTTCGCGATGGTCGAGGACGTGCCGTCCACCAGATGCAACAGCACCGCGCAGCGCTCGACATGGCCCAGGAACAGGTCGCCCAGCCCCCGGCCCTCGCTCGCGCCCTCGATCAGGCCGGGGATGTCGGCCAGCACGAATTCGCGCCCGTCGACGCCGACGACACCAAGGCCCGGATGCAGCGTGGTGAACGGGTAATCGGCGATCTTCGGCCGCGCGTTCGACACCGCGGCGAGGAAGGTCGACTTGCCGGCGTTGGGCAGGCCGACAAGGCCGGCATCGGCGATCAGCTTCAGCCGCAGCCAGATCGTGCGTTCCACCGCCTCCTGGCCGGGATTGGCGCGGCGCGGCGCCTGGTTGGTGGAGCTTTTGAAATGCAGGTTGCCCCAGCCGCCGTTGCCGCCCCTGGCCAGCAGCACGCGCTGGCCGACCTCGGTGAGATCGGCGATCAGCGTTTCCTCGTCGTCTTCCAGGATCTCGGTGCCCACCGGCACTTTCAGCACGATGTCCTCGCCATCCTTGCCGGTGCGGCCCTTGCCCATGCCGGGCTGGCCGTTCCTGGCGAAGAAATGCTGCTGGTAGCGGAAGTCGATCAGCGTGTTCAGCCCCTCGACCGCCTCGGCCCAGACCGAGCCGCCGGTGCCGCCGTCGCCGCCGTCGGGGCCGCCGAACTCGACGTATTTCTCGCGCCGGAAACTGACGCAGCCGTTGCCGCCCGCGCCGGAGCGGATATAGACCTTGGCGAGATCGAGGAATTTCATGGCGAAGCCCCGGCTGTCAGGCCCCGGTCGATAGCGGGCGGCGGCGCGGCGCGCAAGCCCCGGCCGCCGGCGCCGGGCCCGCGCCGGCCGGTGTCAGGCCATCCGCCGCAGGTAGGTCCAGGTCGGTACCCGCGCGCCGCGCGCGACCGACCAGCATTCGGCATCGCCGAGATAGTCGAAGCCGCAGTTCGTCAGCACCCGGGCCGAACCGGGATTGTCCTGGAATACCTCGGCGAACAGCGTCCGGGCGCTGTGCGGATTGGCGGCGACGATCGCCGCCACGGCCTCGGAGGCGAAGCCGGTGTTCCAGAACGCCGGCG
>CAYUXM010000066.1:0-13928 GCA_964448765.1 uncultured Rhodobacterales bacterium | reverse complement strand
GTTGCCTGATCCTCGCCCTTGCGCTGACCGTCCCGGCCCTGCCGGCGGCGGCCGACTGCTATGCCGATTACAAGGCCAAGCAGGAAAACGGCCGGCTGAAGCTGCATTACGGCGTGGCCGAGGTGCCGGACGCGGCCTGCGGCAACACCGCCGCCGCCGCCGCCGCGCTGGCGCCGAGGCTGGCGCGCGAGGGCTGGACGCTTTTGAACATCCTATCCACCTTCGGGCCCGGCGGGCTCGACAGCCGCAGGAACAATGCCGGACCGTTCTTCCTTGCCTTCTGAGCCGTTTCGCGCGGGCAACCGCGTCGTGCTGGCCGGGATCGCGGCGATCGTCGCGATCCTCGCCGGCGCGGCCGTGCTTCTGTTCCTGACCCTGCCGGACGGCAACGCCTTCAACGCCCGCGTCGAACGCATCTTCGTGGAAAACGACGCGCTGACCGGGGCGGGGGAAATCCGGCTGCTGGAAATTCTCGCCCAGTCCGGCACCGCGTTTTCCGAGGTGCTGACAAGCTACCGGATGGTGATCTTCGTGCTGCTGGTCTTCGCCGCGGCGCTCTTGGTCGCGGCGCTGGTGTTTCTGGTGATGATCGCCGCGCTCAACCGCCGGATCGGCGAGATCCAGCGCGCGGGGATCGAGGTCCGCTCGCTCCTCGTCAGCCGGGGCGAGAACGCGGTGGTGCTGAACGACATGTCCTTCACCCTGACCCCGGCGGCGATCGAGACGCTGGCGGTGCTGGCCGAGGCGCGGATGGACGGCGACATCCTGACCGGCGCGGAAATCGAGGCGGTGATCTCGGGCCGCGCCGCCGCCGATTGCGACGAGGCGGCGGGCGCGACCCGGATCAAGCGGCTGCGCGATGCGCTGGGCAACCAGCTTGTGGCCGAGCTTCTGGTGCGCAACATCGCCCGCAAGGGCTATGTTCTGGCCGTCGACAGGGGCGCGATCCGGATGATCTGACGCCGCATCACATGGTCCGCTACCCTTGCCGGGCGCGCAACACTCTCTTTGCTACCACTGCCCTGGTGGCGCTTGCGGGCGCTGCTGCGGCAGAGGTCACCATCACCGGGTCGGCCGAAATGGGCGTCGCCGGTGGCGACGGCACCGACCTGCAATTCCACCAGTCGGTCGATGTTCGCTTCGCCATGACCGGCGAAACCGACGGCGGCCTGACCTTCGGCGCGACCGTCGATCTTGACGACATCACCGACATGGGCAACTCCGGCAACGGTTCCGGTGACATTCAGGGCGCCAACCCCGACTTCACCGTGACCATCGGTGGCGCCTTCGGCACGCTGACCATGGGCGACACCGACGGCGCGTTCGACGCGCGGCTGACCGAGGTCGACATCGGTGCGTCGCTGGCCGACGATCACACCGGCCACGCGGGCTTCAGCGGCAACGCCGGCCTCGACGGCGCGCTGAACGGCCAGGTCGCGCGCTACGACTACTCCTTCGGCGACTTCACCATCTCGGCCTCGGCCGAGGTCAGCGCCGGCACGGATGCCGTGGCGGGGACCGCGATCATCTGTCAGAACACCACGACCGGCGCGGTCACAGAACTCCCCCCTGGGTCCCGCTGCGCGGCGACGGGTGAAACGCTCATTGCTGGCACGGCTCAGGCCGATGCTACCGATCAGGACAGCGTCCTTGGCATCGGTGCGTCCTGGTCGGGCGACATGGGCGGCATGACGTTGGGCCTTGGTGCCGGTTACCAGACGCAGGACAACGGCGGGGTCGACATCTTCGGTGTCAGCGCCAGCGTGGCTGCTGGCGGGTTCACCGTTGTCCTGAACTACTCCGATCTCGACGGATTCAAGCGTAAAGCGGCCGACGAGAACGAAACCAAACTTTCGGCGGACAGCCATGCCGCCATCGGCGTGGGCTACACCACCGGCGCGCTGACCATGTCGGCCAACTACGGCGTCTACGACTACGCCGACGGCACCGAGGACAAGGGTTGGGGCGCGGCCGTCAACTACGACCTCGGCGGCGGTGTCGTGGCCCAGGTCGGCTACGGCAGCAGCGACATTTGGGACGGCTCCGACGACGCGACCTGGTCGGCCGGTCTGGCGATGACCTTCTGATCCGTCCCTGACGGAACCGGCCGGGGCGGTTCGCCCGCCCCGGCCCCCACATGGGATCGCCCGAACCGGCGATCCGGTACCGCACCCGGGTGATGTTGCGTGAATGGGTGCGAAACAGCCGTGAATTCGGCTGGATTGGTTTTTGTGTGCCCTTAGCCTGCCGGATTGCCGCCCCATCGCGGGCGGCGCGGTCCGAAGGCGGCACATGCGCAGCGTAGCAAGTGATCCAGGGTTTCCCTCGCCCGAGACAAGGGGCGGGCACGCCTTCGGCCACCGCCGAACGGGCCCCTTCCCGATTCTCCGGCCCCGTTCGGGCAGTTCCGCCCGGGCGCGGGCCCCCTGTTGATTGGACCGCTCATGATTGCATCCCCGCGAATTCCCGGCCGCCCCGCGCCTTGCCCCGTGCCCCAGCCACACCGGGGGCGGCCATGATGGACCTGTCGATCTTCCGCACCGCGCTGCGCCGCGCGCCGCAGCCCGTCGCCGACCCGGCCGCGGGCCTCAGCCTCAACGCCTTTTTCGACGCGCATTACCTGCCCTATGCGCGCAGCACCAAGAAATCGCACCGCGCCGACGCGCTGAACTGGGGCAAGCATTTCCGCGACACGCTGGGCCGCCTGCCGCTGGACGCGCTGGACACCAGATCCACCGACGACTGGCGCCGCGCGCAACTGCGCAAGGGGCTGAAACCCTCGACCGTCAACAAGCACATCTTCCTCTACAACCGGGTCATCACGCTGGCGCGCCACTGGGGCATGCTGGAACCGCGCAAGACCTTCGGCCAGAAGATGCCCCGCGTGCCGGTGGGCGACGCGCCGCAACGCCTGCTGGAACCGCCGGAAATCGCCCGCCTCGTCACCGCCTGCGACGCCACCCGCCACCCCTGGCTGCCGTGGATCGTGCGGCTTCTGCTGCTGACCGGGGCGCGCAAGGGCGAGGTGCTGAACGCCCGCTGGCGCGACATCGACGCGGCGCGCGGGGTGCTGACCGTGCCGGTGTCGAAGACCGGGCGGGCGCGGCGGATCGTTCTGGGCCGCGCCGCGCTGGACCTGCTGGACGAGATCGCCGCCCGCGCCGGGGCGCTGGGGCTGGGCGCCCTGCCGCGCGATCCGCTGTTCGCGAACCCCGATACCGGCCTGCCCTATACCTGCATCCACCGCGCCTTCGACCGGGCGCGCCGCCGCGCCGGCCTGCCCGGCGTGCGGGTGCACGACCTGCGCCACACCTTCGCCAGCCTGCTGGTGAACGCCGGGGTCAGCCTTTACGAGGTGCAGAAGCTTCTGGGCCACGGATCGGTGCAGATGACCCAGCGCTATGCGCATCTGCGCGATACCGGGCTGCGCGACCGCGTGGCGCTGGTGGCCGAGGCGCTGGCCCGGCCCGATCCGTCAGCCCGTGGCCTTCAGCCATATCAGAAGCCCGGCCACGATCACCGCCCAGCCGCCGGGCCGGACCGCCAGCCAAAGCGCCGCCCCGGCCAGCCGCCGGACCATCAGCGCCGAGACGAGCAGCCGGATCACCGCCCTTTCGGCCCGTAGGTCTGCCACAGCCAGATCAGCAGCATCGCGCCCAGCACCGCGCCGACGAACCCGGCCAGCCAGCCGGCCATCGTGAGAAGCGCGCGCAGCACGAGCCCGCCGATCAGCGCGCCGAAGATGCCGATGGCGATGGTCGCCGGCAGGCTGGCCTCGACCTTCATCATCCGCGTGGCGATCAGCCCCGCGGCGGCCCCGATGATGATCAATGCGATGACGGGCATCTGCCTCTCCCCTTCACGCGCCGGTCGCGTTTCCGGTCACTACATACCACGAAGGCGGCAGGCCGCGCAGCAACTCCGCCGCGGCAAGTGGCCGCTTGCCGGCGCGCTGCGCCAGCGTGATCTCCACCGCGCCGTCGCCGCAGGCGATCACCGTGCCCCCCAGCCGTTCGCCCGGACGGCCGCGCCCCGCCACGACCCGGCTGCGCAGCAGCTTCAGCCGTTCCGGCGCGTCACCCGCGACGATCCGGCACCAGGCGCCGGGAAACGGCGACAGCGCCCGGATCAGCCGGTCGACCTGATCGGCCGGGCGGGTGAAATCCACCTCGGCCTCGGCCTTGTCGATCTTCGCGGCATAGGTCACGCCGGCCTCGGGCTGCGGCACGGGCGCAAGCTCATCCAGCCGGTCGAGCGCCTCGATCACCGCCCCGGCGCCCAGCGTGGCCAGCCTGTCATGCAGATCGCCCGTCGTCTCCTCCGCCCCGATCGGGGTGCGGCGTGTCAGCAGCACCGGGCCGGTATCCAGCCCCGCCTCCATCCGCATGATACAGACGCCGGTTTCCGCGTCGCCGGCCATGATCGCGCGATGGATCGGCGCCGCCCCGCGCCAGCGCGGCAAAAGCGAGGCATGGATGTTCAGGCAGCCCCGCGCCGGCGCGTCCAGCACCGGCTGCGGCAGGATCAGCCCGTAGGCCACCACGACAGCGACATCCGCCTGCAGCGCGGCGAACTCGGCCTGCGCCTCGGCCGCCTTCAGGCTGACGGGGTGACGCACCGGCAGGCCCAGCGCCTCGGCCCGCGCCTGCACCGGGCTGGGCCGGTCCTTCTGGCCGCGGCCGGCCGGGCGCGGCGGCTGGCAATAGACGCAGGCCACCTCGTGCCGGGCCGCCAGCGCCTCCAGCGCCGGGACGGAAAACGCCGGCGTGCCCATGAACACCACCCTCACATCCGCCTCCGCATCTTCTGTGCGCGGGTCACCAGCATCCTGCGTTTCATCGGCGACAGCCGGTCGAAATACATCCGGCCGTTCAGGTGGTCGATCTGGTGCTGGACCGAGGTCGCCCAGAGCCCGACGAAGTCGCGCTCCTCCACCTCGCCCTGGTCGTTGAGAAACCGCACCGTCACGGCGCGCGGCCGTTCCACAGTGGCCCAGACGCCGGGCAGGTTCGGGCTGGCCTCTTCGTGCCTGCGCATCTGGACGGAGGCATGCAGCAGTTCGGGATTGGCCATCCGCACCGCCTGCCCGCGCTTGTCGGAACAATCCACCACCGCCAGCCGCATCATGATCCCGATCTGCGGCGCGGCAAGGCCGACGCCCGGCATCGCATCCATCGTCTCGATCATGTCGTCCCAGATCATCCGCACCGTTTCGGTGATCGCGGCGACGGGTTCGGCCGGGGTGGAAAGCCGCTTGTCGGGCCAGGGCACGAAAGGCCGGACGGTCACGCCCGCGCCCGCTCGCGCTTGAGCTTCTCCATCCGCCGGGTAATCATCTGGCGCTTCAGCGGCTTGAGATAATCGATGAACAGCTTGCCGTTCAGGTGGTCGATCTCGTGCTGGACGCAGGTCGCCCAGAGGCCGGTGAAATGCTCTTCCGCCGCGCCGCCCTCGGGCGTGATCCAGCGCACGCGCACCTCGGCGGGCCGTTCGACATCGGCGTATTGTTCCGGGATCGACAGGCAGCCTTCCTCGTAGACCGACCGGTCCTCGGACGACCAGACGATTTCGGGGTTGATCAGCACCATCGGGCGCGGCGGATCGGCCTTGTCCTTGACCGCGTCCATCACGATCACCCGGCGGGAAATGCCGATCTGCGGCGCGGCAAGGCCGATGCCCGGCGCGTCATACATCGTTTCCAGCATGTCGGAGGCGAGCGCGCGGATCTCGTCGGTGACCTCGGCCACCGGGTCGGCCACCTTCTTCAGCCGCGGGTCGGGATGGATCAGGATCGGGCGGATCATGGGCCCTCAGATAGGCGATCGGCGGGCGCGTCGCAACGTCCCCTTGCGGATTCCGCCGTGGTCGCTAGCTTCGCGCCGCGGTCAATCACGAGGGCATTCATGGACTTCGACACGATCCTGCCGATGCGGGCGATCCACAACTCGAAATGGGTGGCGCTGGAAAAGACCTTCGGCATCCCCACGGACGAAGGGATCGGCATGTCCGTCGCGGATTCCGACTATGCGACAGCGCCTTGCGTGGTCGAGGCGCTGCGCGCGGCGGTCGATATCGGCGCTTTCGGCTACGGCTACGACGGCGCCGGCTACCGCGCGGCCGTCGCCTGGTGGTTGCAGTCCAGACACGGCTGGCAGGTCGATCCCGACTGGGTGGTGACCGCGCAGGGGCTGGGCCACGCGATCGCCACCTGCCTGGATATCTGGAGCGAACCGGGCGAGGGCGTCGCCTATTTCACGCCGGTCTACCACGAGTTCCGTCTGAAAAGCGAACGCGCCGGCCGGCGCCCGGTGGAACTGCCGCTGGCGCTGGTGAACGGCCGCTACGAGTTCGACTGGGCGGCGGCCGAGGCGGCGATCACACCTGACACGCGGATCCTGCTGTTCTGTTCGCCGCAAAACCCGTCCGGCCGGGTCTGGACGGTCGAGGAGTTGCGGCAGGTCGCCGATTTCGCCGCCCGGCATGATTTGATCCTGGTCTCCGACGAGGTGCATGCCGATCTGGTCTACGACGATGCCGGGCTCCGCCACGTGCCGATGGATATCGCCGCGCCGGAACACCGGAACCGGACGGTGACGCTGTTTGCCGCGTCCAAGACCTTCAACCTGGCCGGGCTTCGGGTGGGGCAGATGATCCTGCCAGATCCGGCGCTGCGGGCGCGGGCGCAAGGCCGGATGACGGAGCTGAACTACGATCCCACGACATTGGGCGTGATGGCGAGCCAGGCGGCCTATTCGCCCGCCGGGCAGGACTGGCTGGATGCGCAGATGCGGCACCTGTCGCGGAACCGCGCGATCTTCGACGAGGGGATCAACGCGATACCCGGCGTCCGGTCGATGCCGCTGCAATCGACCTTCCTGCCCTGGGTCGATTTTTCCGGCACCGGGATGAGCGCCGAGGAGGTCACCCGCCGCGTCCACGGCGAGGCGGGGATCGGCACCGCGCCGGGCCACTGGTTCGGCACCGGCGGCGAAAGCTTTCACCGGTTCAACATCGCCCTGCCCCGCGCGCGGGTGGAGGAGGCGGTGGCGCGGATGCGGGCCGCCTTCGCCGACCTGCAATAGGCTAGAGCTGGGTAATCAGCCCGACGGGCGCGGCCTCGTCGCGCTCGAAATCCACCGGCGCGGCATCGACGGCCTGCGTCGCCCGCTTCATCGTGCAGATCAGCTGGCCCTCGGCCACGTCCGAGGCGATGATCAGGCATTGCGAGACATGGCGCGCGCCGTCGTAGACATCGACAAGCCCGCGCAGCTGGCTGACCTCTTCGGCATCCAGCGCGAAACCGTCGTCCCATATCCGCAGGATCGGGTAGACATCGTCGCCGGCCACGACACGCAGCCGCGCCCGGCGGCGCAGATCGCGCTTGCGCGCTTCCTCCAGCCCGTCCCGCACCTCTTTCGGCAGGAATTCCGACATCTTCAGCCCCCCGGTCGTCTGCGAGGAGGATGACGCAAACGTGCCGCAAATCAAGCGCGTCCCGCCCAGTGTTGCCGGTCGGGAAACAGTGCGTGCGAGATAGGCCGAGGCGGTGACATGCCGATGACAGTCTGTGCGTCAGCGCAAGGCCGCTGCGCGGCGGCGACGGTTTTGACCCGCCATCATGCGCCCTAGCTTGACGGCTTGCACAAGGAGATGCGCATGGGACGCCTGATCGAGGGCCGCTGGTCCACAGAATGGTACGACACGGAGGCGACGCGCGGCGCGTTCAAGCGCAGCGAATCGCAGTTCCGCAACTGGATCACGCCCGATGGCGCGCCGGGGCCCTCCGGCCGGGGCGGCTTCGCGGCCGAGGCCGGGCGCTATCATCTTTACGTCTCCTACGCCTGCCCCTGGGCGCACCGGGTGCTGATCTACCGGGCGCTGAAGGGGCTGGAGGGGCTGATCGACGTCTCCGCCGTGCATCCCGACATGCTGGACGACGGCTGGACCTTTGCCACGGATTTTCCCGGCACCACCGGCGACCGGCTGCACGGCGTGACCTTCCTGCGCGACATCTATACCCGCGCCGATCCGGTCTACACGGGCCGGGTTACCGTGCCGGTGCTGTGGGACAAGGCGCAGGACACCATCGTGTCGAACGAAAGCGCCGAGATCATCCGGATGTTCAATTCCGCCTTCGACGCGATCACCGGCAATACCGCCGATTTCCTGCCCGAGGCGCAGCGCGCGGAGATTGACGCGATCAACGCGCGGATCTACGACACGCTCAACAACGGGGTCTACCGCTGTGGCTTTGCCACCCGGCAGGAACCCTATGACGCGGCGGTGACGGAACTGTTCGACACGCTCGACTGGCTGGAGGACCGGCTGTCCACCCGCCGGTTCCTGACGGGCGACGCGCCGACCGAGGCCGACTGGCGGCTGTTCCCGACGCTGGTGCGTTTCGACGCGGTCTATCACGGCCATTTCAAGTGCAACCGCGCCCGGATCGTCGACTACCCGAACCTGTGGGGCTACACCCGCGACCTTTACCAATGGCCCGGCATCGCGGGCACGGTGAAGATGGATCATGCCCGGCGGCACTATCACTACAGCCACGAGACGATCAATCCGCACAGGATCGTGCCGATCGGGCCGGCGCCCGACTTCATGGCGCCGCACCGCCGCGCGCCGCGTCAGCCCCTTCGGGCGTGATGATCGACCACCGCGGCCAGATCCTCGGGATCGGTGCCGCGGGAGAGATAGGCGCAGGCGTTCGGCATCAGTTCGAAGATCGACCCGTCCGAGAAGAACCGCTGCGCGGTGACCAGGATCACCCGCGCCTGCGGCTGCCGGAACCGCGCGTAATCGGCGATCGCCATGGCGCTGCCGGCCGACAGGCCGATATCGACGACCAGCGCGGAAAGCGGCGCGCCGTCGATCCGGGCCACGGCCGCATGTTCGTCGCCGGCGAGGCACACCTGCGCCCCGCCCCGGCGCAGATGACGGGCCCAGAGCCCCGCGAGGTTCGGGTCTTGCTCGACGATCAGAATCTCCATCACCGCCCCCTGTTCGACCGCGAGATCTTGCATGCCGCGATGGCCGGATGCCCGAAAAAAGATTGGCACTGTCGCGAAACCGCAGGCAGCACCGCCGCCGTGTGAAAATGGCGCGAAACAACGCGAAACCGTCGGGCGGAACTGGTGATCCCGGCGGCCGGACGATGGCGCGGCAGAATCGGGCCGGGCGGCCCCGTATCGCGATTGACAGGATCGGCGCCCCGGCCCTGATGGCGTGGCCGATCCCCTGCCGGGCCTTCCATGATCGCGCCGCTGGCCGTCTTGCCTTCGCCCTGCGCCGGGCTGCCCGCGCCGATCCTCGCGGTGGTCGCGATGCGCGCCGGGCGCGGGCGGGCGGGCTGGTGCTGACGGACGATGTCGCGCCGATCGACCGGCCAATGGGGCTTGACCGGACGATCGCCCGGCCGGCCCCGATCAGCCGCCGGGCACCACCGTCAGGCCCAGCGCGCGCCAGACCTGCATGCCGCCGCGGTAGTAGAAGATCTTTTCGGCCGGGTAGCCCGCCTCGATCATCCGCCGCGCCGCCGCGGGCGACTGCCCGCACCAGGGGCCGTTGCAGAACAGCGCCACCCGCGGGACATCGGCGGGGCATTCGAAACCTTCGAAATCCGGCTCGCAGCCCAGTTCGCCAAGCCGGTCGGCCGCCTCGTTATAGGGCACCGACACCGCGCCGGGGATCGTTCCGGCCTCGAATTCCGGCCGGATCCGGCCATCCATGACAAAGACTTCCGGATCCTGCAAAAACTCCAGAAGCTCCAGTTCGCCGATCGTCGTCACGCCCTCGGCCGGGGTCATCGGCTGGATGCAGAAGGCCGGGCAGGGGCGCGAGGTCAGCGCCCAGTCGCCGGTGACGGTGTTCGCGTTGTCCTGGACGCGGGAAATCTCGACCGGGCCCTTTGTGGTCTCGACGGTGACGGACATCATCTCCGGGGTGATTCCGACCGGATCGGCCAGCGCCGTTCCCGTTGTCAGGAGGAGGGCAACAAGGCTGCGCATCGCTTTCAGTCTCCCATCTTGTGCGGTTCGGGGTGATCGGCCTCAGGCTCCGGTTTCCCGGCGGCCGCGTCAATGGGGTGCGGCGGCCTGCTGCGCCGGGCCCTGCGGCCGGATCGCGCGGTCGGCGCCCAGCGCCGCCGAAAGCTCGGCGGCCGCACGGGTCACGGCGCCGGCCAGACGTTGCGTCTCGGCCTGCGAGACGCGGCTGACCGGGCCGGAGACCGACAGGCCGGCCACCGCCTCGCCGGTCCAGTCGAAGACGGCGGCGGCGATGCAGCGCATGCCAAGGGTCTTTTCCTCGTCGTCGACGGCGAAGCCCTGCGCGCGGGTCGCGTCCAGCTCGGCCCGCAGCCGCGCCGGTTCGGTGATCGTGTGCCCGGTGAACCGTTCGAGGGGCGCGCGCTGCAGATGCGCGGCCAGACGGCGCTCCGACATCTCGGCCAGCAGCGCCTTGCCGACGCCGGAGGCATGCATCGGCGACAGCGTGCCGGGGGGAAAGAACGCGCGGATCGAATCGTGGCATTCCACCTGGCTGACGAACATCACGTGGTCGTCGCGCGCGATGGCGAGATTGGCGGTTTCCCCGGTCTCGGCCATCAGACGGCGCAGGATCGGGCGGGCGCGATCCACGACCGAGGTGCGGCGCAGGTAGCGCGCCCCGATCAGGAAGGCCCGCGGCCCCACGTGCCAAAGCTGCGCCTCGGCATCGAGTTCCACCAGCCCGCGCGCCTCCAGCGTCACGAGGATGCGGTAGACCGTGGCGGGCGACTGGCCAAGATCCCCGGCCAGTTCCGACAGGGTCGCCCCGGCGAGCGTGGACAGGTGATCGAGCACCTCCATCGCCCGGTCGAGCGACTTGATCGTGTTCTGCTCGGTCTTGTCGGTCCAGGCCTTCGGGCGGCCGCGGGTTCGGCGGGTCGGGGCGGTATCCATGCTGCGAGCGATCCTTGCCATCAGCTATCTGAAAACGTATTTCACGATATGAAAAACTACAAGCTGCTGCAAGGCATGAAGATTTCCATGCCAAAGCATTTGTGAAAAACGTTTTCAAAAAAATTGCAGACGGTCGGCGGGAGCCCTAGGACAGGGATGCGGAAGGGAGGACCCGTCACCATGCACCCGCAGAACCCCGTCTTCATCCCCGGCCCGACGAACATGCCCGAATCGCTGCGCCGCGCCTGCGACATGCCGACGATCGATCATCGGTCGTCGGTATTCGGCGAAATCCTCGGCCCGGCGCGCGACGGTGTGCGGGCGGTGGTGCAATCAGCCTCGGCCGAGGTGTTCATCTTCCCCTCGACCGGGACCGGCGGCTGGGAAACCGCGATCACCAACACGCTGTCACCGGGCGACACGGTGCTGGCCGCCCGCAACGGCATGTTCAGCCAGAAGTGGATCGACCTGTGCCGGCGCCACGGGCTGGACGTCGAGGTCGTCGAAACCGCCTGGGGCGAGGGCCTTCCGGTCGCGCGGTTCGAAGAAATCCTGGCCGCCGATACCGGCCACCGGATTCGCGCGGTGCTGGCCACGCATAACGAAACCGCCACCGGCGTCGTGTCGGACATCGCCGGGCTGCGCCGGGCGCTGGACGCCGCGGGCCACCCGGCGCTCTTGTTCGTCGATGGGGTCAGCTCCATCGCGTCGATGGATTTCCGGTTCGACGAGTGGCGCGTCGACGTGGCCGTGACCGGCTCGCAGAAAGGGTTCATGCTGCCCGCGGGGCTCGGGATCGTGGCCTTCTCGCAACGGGCGATGGCGGCGGCCGAGGGCGCCGGCCTGCGGCGCGCCTTCTTCGATATCCGCGACATGGCGGCGGGCTACGCCGCCGGCGGCTATCCCTATACGCCGCCGCTGGGGCTGCTGAACGGGTTGAAGGAGGCCTGCGGGATGCTGCTGGGCGAGGGGCTGGACAACGTCTTCGCCCGCCACCGCCGGATCGCCGACGGCGTTCGCGCGGCAGTCGGGGCCTGGGGCCTCGATCTCTGCGCCCGCCGCCCCGCCCTCTATTCCGACACGGTCAGCGCGATCTGCACGCCCGCCGGGTTCGATGCCGCGCGGATCGTCGCGCATGCCGCCGAAACCTACGGCGTCGCCTTCGGCGCGGGGCTGGGCGCCGTTGCCGGCAAGGTGTTCCGCATCGGCCATCTCGGCAGCCTGACCGATGTCATGGCGCTGAGCGGGATCGCCACGGCCGAGATGGCGATGGCCGATCTCGGGCTGGATATCGAACCGGGATCGGGGGTCGCCGCCGCGCAGCAGGTCTACCGCGCCTCGGCCGCGCCCCGCGCGCTGGCGGCAGAGTGAGGGAGACAGGGATGAAGGACATGATCGCCGCGGACCGCCTTGGCCTTGACGACGTGATCGCCGCGCATGACCGGATCGCGCCGCATATCCACCGAACGCCGGTTCTGACCTCGAGCTACCTGAACGGACTGACCGGGGCCGAGCTGTTCTTCAAATGCGAGAACTTCCAGAAGGCCGGCGCCTTCAAGGTGCGCGGCGCCTGCAACGCCGTCTTCGGGCTGGGCGACGCGGAGGCCGAACGCGGGGTCGCCACCCATTCCAGCGGCAACCACGCCCTGTCGCTGGCCTATGCCGCAGGCCGCCGGGGCATCCCGTGCCACGTGGTCATGCCGCATACCGCGCCCGAGGCCAAGAAGGCCGCCGTGCGCGGCTACGGCGGCACGATCACCGAATGCGAGCCCTCCACCTCCAGCCGCGAGGCGGTGTTCGCCGAGGTCCATGCCCGCACCGGCGCGGATTTCGTGCATCCCTACAACGATCCGCGGGTGATCGCCGGGCAGGCGACCTGTTCGCGCGAACTGATCGACCAGGTGGCCGACCTGGACGCGGTGATCGCCCCGATCGGCGGCGGCGGCATGATCTCGGGCTGCTGCCTGACGCTGTCGAACATCGCCCCCCAGGTGGAAATCTACGCCGCCGAGCCGGACCAGGCCGACGATGCCTGCCGCTCCTTCAAGGCGGGGCGGATCATCGCCGACGACGCGCCGGTGACGGTGGCCGACGGGCTCAAGGTGCCGCTGAAGGAAAACACCTGGCATTTCGTGTCGCGCTACGTGACCGATATCCTCACCGCCTCTGAGGGCGAGATCGTCGACGCGATGAAACTGACATGGCAGCGGATGAAGATCGTGATGGAACCGTCCTGCGCGGTGCCGCTCGCCACCATCCTGAGAAACCCCGAGGTGTTCCGCGGCAAGCGTGTCGGCGTGATCATCACCGGGGGCAACGTGGACCTCGACAGGCTGCCCTGGATGCAGGCCTGAAGGAACGGGAGAGTGACCATGAAAGACCTGACCGATCTGCAATCGCTCGATGTCGGCTACGACGTGCCCGCGCTGCCGGGCATGGACGAGGCCGACATCCAGACGCCCTGCCTGATCCTCGATCTCGACGCGCTGGAACGCAACATCCGCAAGATGGGCGACTACGCGAAGGCGCATGGCATGCGCCACCGGGTGCATGGCAAGATGCACAAGTCGGTCGATGTCGCGAAGCTGCAGATCGAGCTGGGCGGCGCGGTCGGCGTGTGCTGCCAGAAGGTGAGCGAGGCCGAGGTCTTCGCCCGCGGCGGCATCACCGACGTGCTGGTGTCGAACCAGGTCCGCGACCCGGCCAAGATCGACCGGCTGGCCCGGATGCCGAAGCTTGGCGCGCGCACGATCTGCTGCGTGGACGACGTGGCGAATGTCGCCGACCTGTCGGCTGCCGCGCAGAAACACGGCACGACGATCGAATGCCTTGTCGAGATCGATTGCGGCGCGGGCCGCTGCGGCGTGACCACGACGCCCGCGGTCGTCGAGATCGCGAAGGCGATCGATGCCGCGCCGGGGCTGACATTCTCGGGCATCCAGGCCTACCAGGGCGCGATGCAGCACATGGACAACTACGAGG
>CAYUXM010000065.1:0-13977 GCA_964448765.1 uncultured Rhodobacterales bacterium | reverse complement strand
ACCAGGACGATCTCGCCCGCATCCTGACCGCCGAGATGGGCAAGCCCTTCGCCGAGGCGAAGGGGGAAATCGCCTATGGCGCCGGCTTCATCGAATGGTTCGGCGAAGAGGCCAAGCGGATCTACGGCGAAACCATCCCTGGCCACCAGCCCGACAAGCGGATCACCGTGCTCCGGCAGCCGATCGGCGTCGTGGGCTCGATCACGCCATGGAACTTTCCCAACGCGATGATCGCCCGCAAGGCCGGCCCGGCGCTGGCCGTGGGTTGCGGATTCGTCGCCCGCCCGGCGGCGGAAACGCCGCTGTCGGCGCTGGCGATGGCCGTTCTGGGCGAACGCGCGGGCCTGCCGAAAGGTATACTTTCCGTCATTACCTCGACGAAATCCTCGGATATCGGAAAGGAATTCTGCGAAAACCCCGCAATCCGCAAAGTGACCTTCACCGGCTCGACCGAGGTGGGGCGGATCCTGCTGCGCCAGGCCGCCGACCAGGTGATCAAGTGTTCCATGGAACTGGGCGGCAACGCGCCCTTCATCGTCTTCGACGACGCCGATCTCGACGCCGCGGTAGCCGGCGCCATGGCCTCGAAATTCCGCAACAACGGCCAGACCTGCGTCTGCGCGAACCGGATCTACGTGCAGGCCGGGGTCTATGACGCCTTCGCCGAAAAACTCGCCGCCGCGGTCGCCGCGCTGAAGGTCGGCGACGGGCTGGAGGACGGCACCGAGACCGGCCCGCTGATCAATGCCGCCGCCGTCGACAAGGTCGAGGAACATATCGCGGACGTGATCACGGGCGGCGGCCGGATCGTCACCGGCGGCAGGCGCCACGCGCTGGGCGGCACCTTCTTCGAACCGACGGTGGTGACCGGCGTGACCCAGACGATGAAGGTCGCGAAGGAGGAAACCTTCGGCCCGCTCGCGCCGCTGTTCCGCTTCGAAACCGAAGACGAGGTGATCGCGCTGGCCAACGACACGATCTTCGGCCTGGCGAGCTATTTCTATGCCCGCGACGTCGGCCGCATCACCCGGGTGCAGGAGGCGCTGGAATACGGGATCGTCGGGGTCAACACCGGCATCATCTCGACCGAGGTCGCGCCCTTCGGCGGGGTCAAGCAATCCGGCCTCGGCCGCGAGGGATCGCACCATGGAGTCGAGGACTACCTGGAGATGAAATACGTCTGCCTGTCGGTCTGACCGGGCGGCCAGACGCGGCCAGACGCGGCCAGACCATCGGTGATTCATACATCCCTAAGTATAGGGGTGGTACGCTTTGCCTGTGCAATCCGGCAAACTCTTCAGCCTGGGAATTCCTGCCGGACGCCGGTGTGGGTTACAGTCCCGGCCGGAAGCGACGTGAGGGTGTGACATGCGTGGCGTGGGCAAGTTCCTGCAGGATCCAACCGGGGCCTCGGCGGCGGAATACGGGCTGATCCTCGGCATCATCATCGTTGTCGGAGCGACCGGGATCATGGCGCTCGGCCCCGGTGTCGGCACGCTTTACGACGATGCCGAAACCACCGTGGCGCAGCACGCCAACGCGCTCGTCGACGTGAACGATCCGGACGCCGAACTCGAGGCGCCGGAGGATTAGCGCAGCCCCCGGGTCGGCGCCGCAATCGCGGTCCGGGCCTTTCGCCATACGAAAGGGGCGCGCCGAAGCGCGCCCCGCAACAGTCTTCGCAGCCGGGCTCAGGCCTCGGCCGCTTCGCCCTCGACCACGGGTTCGGGCCGCGCGATCTCGATCCGGCGCGGCTTCAGCGCCTCGGGGATTTCCCGCACAAGGTCGATATGCAGCATCCCGTCGACATGGGCGGCGCCGGTGACCTTCACGTGATCGGCCAGCGCGAAGCGCCGCTCGAAGGCGCGGGTCGCGATGCCGCGGTGCAGGTAGGTCCGCTCCACCGTCTCGGGCGCCTTGCGGGCCGAGACGATCAGCGCGTTGTCCTTGACCTCGGCACTCAGTTCCTCGGCGGTGAAACCGGCCACGGCGATCGAGATGCGATAGGCAGCCTCGCCGGTCTTCTCGATGTTGTAGGGGGGATAGGTGGGCTGGGCCACATCGGCCGCGAGCACCCGGTCCATCATGTCCGCGACCCGGTCGAAACCGACGGTCGCGCGGTAAAGCGGGGCAAGATCGAACGTACGCATGTCATCATCCTCCGTCGAGCGATGGGATTCGGCCCTTCCGTCCGGAACGGGCCTTGGAGCACCGGGGCCCGTCATGGCGCCCCGTGCGACTGATCTGGGAATGGAACGGGCCGGGTTCAAGCCCCCCGCATGGGCCTTACGGGCGGACGAACTTCGCCCCGCCGCCGGTGAACCGCTGGCCCGCCGGCACCACCGGCACCCGCCCGACCTCGGCCCGCAACACGTCCAGCGCCTCGTCCAGCGTCGAGCCCAGCGCGACGGGGGTGGAGCCCATCTCGGCCTTGGCCGAAACCACCGAAACGATCCGCGCCACCCCGTCGCGCAGCACGAAGATCGGCGCGCCGGACGAGCCGAAATCGACAAGGCAGGACAGCACCAGCATCCCCGGCTGACGGCCCAGAACGTCGCAGACCTCCTGGATCGCGGGCGCCTCCGCCCGGTCATGGGCATAGGACACGATGCCAACGGCCTCGCCGCGCTTCGGCTGCCCCTCGGTCTCGAAGGGCCGCACGCCGGACAGCCGGATCGGCTGCGACAGTTCCAAAAGCGCGATGTCGTGGCGCACCCGCGCCACCCGGTCGGCGCCGACGAATTCGTACTCGGGATGCGGCAGCGCCTGCCGCACCGCGCGATATGCCTCGGCCCGTCCGGCGCGCCAGCCGGCAAGGAAGGTCATGTCGGCGATGTCGAAGCGCTGGCCGGTCTCGCGGTCGAACAGGCAATGCGCGGCGGTCAGCACGAGGTCGGGCGCGATCAGCGCGCCGGTGCAGAACGCCCGCCCGGCGATGTCCAGCCGCCCCACCGCCTCCCAGCCGCGGCTGTCGTCGGCCGTCAGCATCCGCTTGAGCGGCGCGGGCTCGGCCTGCGCCGGGGCCGTCAGGCCGGCCAGCCCGGAGGGCCCGAGCGCCAACGCGCCGGCGACCATCAGCGCGGAACACAGGATCGACAACAGCCTCATGGCGCAAGTCTGCCACGGCCGTGCGGCGATTTCATGGCCAATCTTCCGCCAGCGCCCGCGGTTTCGGCCCGCCCGTGGCCCAGTCCAGCAGTTCCACGGTATGCACCACCGGCACCCCGGTGCCGCCGCCGATCTGCATCATGCAGCCGATGTTGCCTGCCGCGATTACCTGCGGCCGCACCGCCTCCAGCGTCGCGACCTTGCGCGCCTTCAGTTCCGCGGAAATCTCGGGCTGCAACAGGTTGTAGGTGCCGGCGGACCCGCAGCACAGGTGGCTGTCGGCCGGTTCCACCACCTCGAACCCCGCGCGTTTCAGAAGCGTCTTCGGCGCGGTCTTGACCTGCTGGCCATGCTGCAGCGAACAGGCGGAATGATAGGCCACCCGCAGCCCGCCCCGCCCCTCCGGCAGGCCGATCCGCTCCAGCAGTTCGGAGATGTCGCAGGCCATCCCGGCCACCTCCGCCGCCTCCGCCGCCAGCCCGGTGGTGCGGAACATGTGGCCGTAATCCTTCACCGTCGTGCCGCAGCCCGAGGTGTTGATCACCACGGCATCCAGCCCGGCCGCGCGCTTCTCGGCCATCCAGGCGCGGATATTGGCCGCCGCGCTGGCATGGCTGTCGGCCTCGCGCCCCATGTGGTGCGTCAGCGCCCCGCAGCAGCCGGCGCCCTCGGCCACGACCACCTCGCAACCCAGCCGGCGCAGCAACCGGATCGTCGCGTCGTTGATGTCGGTGTTCAGCGCCTTCTGCGCGCAGCCGGTCATCAGCGCCACCCGCATCCGCCGCTCCCCCAGCGCCGGAAACACCTGCGGATCGTCGTTGCGGCTGACCGGCGGCACCCGTTTCGGCGCCATCGCCAGCATCGCGCGCAGCCGCGCGTCCGGCACCAGCCCGGCGAAGGGTCGGCCGATCTTCGCCGCCAGAAGCGCCAGCCGGAACCGCCCCGGATAGGGAATGATCCGCGCCAGCACCGCACGCAGCAGCCGGTCCATCAGCGGCCGGCGATAGGTCTTCTCGATATGCGCGCGGGCATGATCGACCAGGTGCATGTAATGCACGCCCGAAGGGCAGGTCGTCATGCAGGCCAGGCACGACAGGCAGCGGTCGATATGCTTGACGGTCTTTTCGTCGGCCGGCCGCCCCTGTTCCAGCATGTCCTTGATCAGGTAGATCCGGCCGCGCGGGCTGTCCAGCTCGTCGCCCAGCACCTGGTAGGTCGGGCAGGTGGCGGTGCAGAACCCGCAATGCACGCAGGCGCGCAGGATCTCGTTGGCCCGCGCTATGCCCGGATCCTTCAGCTGCTCCTCGGAAAAATGCGTCTGCATGCCTTGCCCTTCAATCCAGGAAACCGCGCGCGACGATCGGCGCAAGCACCGCCACGATCAGGATGATCGCGGGATAGGCGCGGGTCAGCACCCCCTGCCGCGGCAGCAACAGCCGCAGCGCCTGCGCCACGCCGGCCATCGCCAGCCCGATGCCGGCGAGAACGAGGTAGAGGTGGAAAAGCGTCGTCTCGCCGGCCTCTCCGCCCGGTATCGCCGCCCAGATCAGCGCGCCGGCCGCCACCGCCACGCCGATCCCGATCGCCGCGGGCCGGCCGCGCGGCAGGGCCGCGGCAGAGAGGTAGACGACAAGCGTGATCAGGATCACCATGCCCGGCCCCTCAGCCCATCAGCCCGGGGTTCAGCACCCCGCGCGGATCGAACCGTTGCCTCAGCCCCGCCGACAGCGCGGCCACCGCCGCGGGTTCGGGCGGGAACGGCGCGATCCGGGCGCGGGTTTCCGGCGCGGCGCGCATCAGCGTCGCATGGCCGCCGAGGCCGGAAAGCCGCGCGCGGGCATCCTCGCCCGCGGGCACCAGCGCCCAGACCAGCCCGCCGCCCCAGTCGATCACCGCCGCGCCGCCCAGCCGCGCCACCGCCTCCGGCGCGTCGGAAGGTTTCAGCGCCAGCCGCCACAGATCGCCCGGCCGGCCGTGCAACGGCGCGACATCGCGCACCGCCGCCCAGTGCGCCGCGACCGCATCGGCATCGCGCTCCACCGTCACCGCCCCGTGCGGCGCCAGCAGCGCGGCCAGCCGCTCGGCCCGGTAGGCCACCGAGGCCGCGAAGCCCTCGATCCGCACCAGCGCGCCCGCATCAGGCAGCCAGGCCGCCCCGGTGACGTCGAAGGGCGAGCCCAGCGCCGCCGACAGCGCCGCCACCGCCGCGCCGGGATCGTCGATCGCCACGGCCAGGCTCGCCGCCGCCTCGGGCGCCGGCAGAACCTTGAGCGCGACCTCGCTCAGCACCCCCAGCGTGCCGTGGCTGCCCGCCATCAGCTTGACAAGGTCGTAACCGGTGACGTTCTTCATCACCCGGCCCCCGTTCTTCACCACCGTCCCGGCCCCGTCGACGAAGCGCACGCCCAGAAGCGCGTCGCGGCAGGCGCCGGCCTGCACCCGGCGGGGCCCCGAGGCATTGGCCGCCACCACTCCGCCGATCGTCGACACCCCCTCGGTGCCCAGAAGCCCGCGCCGGTCGGGCACCTCGAAGGCCAGCCGCTGGCCCTCGGCGGCCAGTGCCGCCTCGATCTCGGCAACCGGCGTGCCGGCCTTCGCCACCAGCGTCAGCGCGCCGGGTTCATAAAGGACGATGCCGGCCATCCCGCGGGTCTCAAGCACCTGCCCGGTCACCGGCCGGCCGATCCCGCGGGTGCCGCCGCCGCGCACCGCGACCGGCCCGGCCACGGCACGGATCGCCTCGGCCAGCTCCTGTTCCGTCTCGGGGCACAACTCGGTCATCGTTTTGGTCTCGAAATATCCTCGGGGGGTGAGCGGCCCGACGGGCCGCGAGGGGGGCAGACGGCCCCCCTCAGGCGGCGCGCCGCCCGGCGCTGACGGCAAGCGGGAAGACCTTGGCCGGGTTCAGAAGCCACTTCGGGTCGAACACGTCCTTGACGCGCATCTGCGCCTCGAGATCCGCGGGCGCGAACTGCACGCCCATCAGATCGCGCTTCTCGATGCCGACGCCATGCTCGCCGGTCAGGCAGCCGCCGACCTCGACGCACAGCTTCAGGATCTCCGCGCCAAGGGCCTCGCAGCGCTCCAGGTCGCCGGGCTTGTTGGCGTCGAACAGGATCAGCGGATGCATGTTGCCGTCGCCGGCATGGAACACGTTCGCGACGTCCAGCCCGAATTCCTTCGACATCTCGCCGATCCGGCGCAGCACATGCGGCAGGCTGGACACCGGGATCGTGCCGTCGAGGCACATGTAGTCGTTGATCTGCCCCATCGCGCCGAAGGCCGATTTCCGGCCCAGCCAGATCCGCTTCGCCTCGTCCTCGTCGCCCGCCTCGCGCAACTCCACCGGGTCGTGGCGCCCGGCGATCTGCTTGATCAGGCCAAGCTGTTCGTCGATCTCGGCCGGCGAGCCCTCGACCTCGACGATCAGCAGCGCCTCGCACATCGGGTAGCCGGCCCTGGCGAAGGCTTCCGTCGCCTCGATGCAGGGTCGGTCCATGAACTCGATCGCGACCGGCAGGACGCCGGCCTTGATGATGTCGGCCACGCAGGCCCCGGCCACCTCGGAGGACTCGAAGCCCATCAGCACCGGGCGCGCGCCCTCGGGCTTAGGCAGGATCCGCAGCCAGGCCTCGGTGACCACGCCAAGCTGGCCCTCCGACCCGCAGACAAGGCCCGGCAGGTCGAGCCCCGGCGCATCCATCCACGGCCCGCCGAGATCGACGACGGTGCCGTCCATCAGCACCATCCGCACACCCAGCAGGTTGTTCGTCGTCACCCCGTATTTCAGGCAATGCGCGCCGCCGGAATTCATCGCGATATTGCCGGCGATGGCGCAGGCGAGCTGGCTTGACGGGTCGGGCGCGTAGAAGAACCCGTCGGCCTCCACCGCACCGGTGACCGACAGGTTCGTGCGGCCCGACTGCACCCGGATGAAACGATCGGGATAATCGGTCTCCAGCACCGCGTTCAGCCGCGACACGCCAAGGATCAACGCGTCGCCGGTCGGCAGCGCGCCGCCGGCCAGCGAGGTGCCCGATCCGCGCGGCACCACCGGCACGCCCTCGGCATGGCAGATCTTCAGCGCCGCGGCGACCTCCTCGGTCGTGCGCGGCAGCACCACCGCCAGCGGCGGACAGCGATAGGCGGTCAGCGCATCGCATTCATAGGCGCGGGTCTCGGTCGCGTCGTCGATGACCGAATCGGCCGGCAAAACCTCGCGCAGTCGCGCCAGGATCGCGGATTTGCGGGCCATGATCGCCGGGTCGGGGCTGGGCAGATCCATCGCTTCCCTCCAGATTGGTCAAATCATATAACCAATATCGCCAATCCGGCAAGCATCACCGGCCATCCGGCAGGCCGAACCCGGCCCCGGACGACCCGATCCTATCCCAGGCACCGGATGTCCTGCAAAAGGTTCCGGCCCCGCGCCGCAGGCGCGGCCCGGCCCAACGGGATCCGGCCCGCAGCCGCGGGCCGGAGACGGGCGGGAGGGCCCCCGCTACCGCCGGCCCTCGCGCAGCCAGCCGGCCAGCACCAGCCCGGTGACCAGCAACAGCACGGCCCAGGCGGGCAACAGCGGTGTTATGCGGATATCGGTGGTCAGGTAGGCATTGCGCGGCGTGATCCCGATCCAGCCGCGACCGGCGGCGACGCGGCCCTCGCGCACCGTGCGAATGTCCGGCGTGCCTTCCTCGATCCGCAGGATGCCGCCGTTGGTGGGTTCGATCACCGGGGCCAGCTTGTCGCCCGTCGCGATGGTTTCCTCGAATTCCCGCGGCGCGGCCGGGCCCAGCGCGATCACGCGGTCCAGTTCGCCATCGGTCAGCCGGTAAAGCCCCGGCTCCGGCGCCGCCATCGTCGCGGAAAACCGCCCCGGCGCGACCTCGGCGGGCTGCAGCACGGTCTCCGCGCCGTCCGGGGCCGTCACGGTGACATCGCGCGCGCTCTCCGACAGGCTGCGGCGCGTGACGGTCAGTTCGCCGCCCTCGCCGCGCGCGGTCAGCGCCTCTTCCTCCAGCTCCGGCTCCTTCATCATCCAGTGCGCCAGCCGGCGCAGCAGCTCCAGCTGCGGCCCGCCGCCCTCGAAGCCGCGGCCCCACAGCCAGATGTGATCGGAGGCCAGCAGCGCCACGCGCCCCTCCCCCACCCGGTCGAGCAGCAGCAGCGGCCGCTCCTCTGCGCCCGACATCACCACCTGGCCGCGGGTCTCGGCGAGGTCGATCTGGCGCAGCCAGCGGCCCCAGGGCGGCGCGTCGCCCGCCTCGGGCGGGGCCAGCCCCTCGGTCACCGGGTGCCGCTGGCCCAGGTCGGTGATTCCCGGCGTGAACCCCTCGGCGATCACCCGCGCCGTCGGCCGGCCCGGCATGATCTCGCCAAGGCCGGAATAGAAGATGCTTTCGGCCTCGGCGAATTCCGGCCCGGCCGAGATCAGCACCGCACCGCCGCCCTCGACATAGTCGCGGATGTTGTTGAGGTAGATCGACGGCAGGATGCCGCGCAGGCGGTAACGGTCGAAGATGATCAGGTCGAATTCGTCGATCTTCTCGATGAACAACTCGCGCGTCGGGAAGGCGATCAGCGACAGTTCCGACACCGGCACGCCATCCTGCTTTTCCGGCGGCCGCAGGATGGTGAAATGCACGAGGTCCACGGCCGCGTCGGATTTCAGAAGGTTGCGCCAGGTCCGTTCGCCGGCATGCGGCTCGCCCGAAACCAGCAGCACCCGCAGCCGGTCGCGCACCCCGTTGATCTGGATCACCGCGGCATTGTTGCGGTCGGTGAGCTCGCCCGTCACCGTCTCAAGCGTCACCTGAACGACGTTCTGGCCGGCATGGTCCAGCGTCACCGGCAGTTCCAGCGACCGGCCCACCGGCACCCGGAACGGCTGTGCCGGGCCGCCGTCGACGGCGATGGTGATCGCCACGTCGCGGCCCGCCTCGCCCTCGGGCATCGCGCCCTGTTCCTCGATCCGCATCAGGATCGACACCGGCTCGCCGATGATCCCGAAGGTCGGCGCGGTCTCGATCACCAGCCGGCGGTCCCAGTCGCTGTCCAGCCCGGTCTGGACAAGATGCAGCGGCGCGGGCAGGTCCACCGGCAGGTCGAGGTCGTGCGCCTGCCCGTCCGACACCAGGATCGCGCCGGCGATCCGGGCCCGCGGTTCCTCGGCCAGCGCGGCCGACAACGCGCCCAGCAGCAGTGTGCCGGCATCCTCGCCGGCATCGGCCAGCGTGACCTGCCGCAGCTCGGTATTGGGCAGGGCCTCCAGTTCGGCCGCGATCCGCGCCGCGGCCTCGGCCGTCTGGTCCGCCCGGCCGGCCAGCCGCTGGCTGGCGGTCTCGTCGACGACGAGGATCACGATGTCGGTCAGCGGCTCGCGCTCCTCGCGTTGCAGCGCCGGCTGCGCCAGCGCGGCGACCAGCACCGCCGCCGCCAGCCCGCGCCAGGCCCAGCCCGCCAAACCGCGCCACAGCGCCAGCGCGACCAGCCCGGCCGACAGCGCCGCGAAGCCCCAGATCACCGGCCAGGGCAGCAGCGGATCGAAGATCACCTCACCCGTCATCGCCTATTGCCCCAGCCGTTCGAGAAGCGCGGGCACATGCACCTGGTCGGACTTGTAGTTGCCGGTGAGCACATGCATCACGAGGTTCACGCCGAAGCGCAGCGCGATCTCGCGCTGGCGTTCCCCGGCCATGCCGCGCCCGACCGGCACCATCGGCAACCCGCGTTCATCCACCGCCCAGGCCGCCGCCCAGTCGTTGCCGCCGATCACCACCGGCGTCACGCCGTCGTTGAGGTTGCGAAACGGCATGCCCTCGGCGCGCTCGGCATCGGGCGGCGCGGCCTCGACCCAGATCCCGCGGCCGCGGTGGCGGCCGGGGAATTCCTGCAACAGGTAGAAGGTGCGGGTCAGCACATGGTCCTGCGGCACCGGTTCCAGCGGCGGGATGTCCAGCGGCGCGGCCAGCGCCTGCAGCCGCCGCCCCTCCGGCGTGCCGCCGCCAAAGCCCGCCACGTCGCCGTCGCGGGTGTCGAACAGGATCATCCCGCCCGAGCGCAGGTAGCGGTTGAGCTTGGCATAGGCCTGCGGCGAGGGCGCGGGCTGGCCCGTCGTGACCGGCCAGTAGAGCAGCGTGAGCACGGAAAGCTCGTCATCCTCCAGCGCCACCGCGATCGGCGCGCCCGGCTCGATCGAGGTGCGCGCGGCCAGCACCGAGGACAGGCCGGTCAGCCCCGCCGCCGCCAGCCGGTCGACCTCGGCATCGCCGGTCAGCACATGGGCCAGCACCACGCCAGAGGCGGCGCGCATCAGCTTCTCGTCCTCCGCCGTCTGGGCCCGCGCCGTGCCCGGCAGGCCCGCCAGCGCCACGGCGCACAGCAGCGCCGCCGCCAGCCCCGCGCGCGGCCCGGTCAGCCGCCCGGCCAGCCACAGCGCCGCGAGGATATCGATCGACAAGAGCCCCAGCGCCAGCGCCAGCAGCCAGCCCTTGAGCACGGTCTCGCGCGCCACCTCGACCCCCTCGACCGGCACCGAGGCCGGCCAGTCGGCCGCCGCCAGCGCCCGGTCGCGGGCCACCGCGTTCAGCGCCAGCCGCCGGTCGCCCGAGGCGTATAGCCCCGGCGGCAGGTCCGGCCCGGCCACGGCCCCGGCCAGCCGCGGGCCGGCCACGCCGGCCAGCGCCCCGGCCTCCTGCAGGGCGCCGAACCCGTCCAGAACCCGCTCGGCCGTCCAGACAGTGCCTTCGAGGTCGGCGGCATCCGGCGCGGCGGGCCGGGTGGAGATCGCCAGCCGGTCGAGCATCTGCACGAACAGCCCCGACAGCGGCAGGTTCGACCAGTTCGCATTGGCGGTGACATGGATCAGCACGACCTGCCCCTGGCCCTCGGCCCGGCGGGTCACCAGCGGCGTGCCGTCGGCCAGCGTCGCGATGGTGCGCTCGGCCAGCGTCGGGTCGGGCTCGGCCATCACCTGCGCGGTCACCGTCACGTCCTGCGGCACGGCGAGGCCGAAGAACGGGCTGTCGTCGGGAAACGGCGCCAGCGTCTTCGGCGCGTCCCAGCTCATCGTGCCGCCGATCGTCCGGCCGCCGGCCCGCAGCCGCACCGGCAGCAGCGGATCGTCGGCCCCCGGCGCCGGCGGCTCGGCCGCGGCCAGGCGCGGGCCGGCGAAGCGCAGCAAGAGCCCGCCCTCGCGGATCCAGTCCAGCAGCGGCTCCGCCTCGGCCTGCGACAGCCGCGCGACGTCGGCGAGCACGACGACATCGGGCGCGGCGGGCAGCAGATCGAGCAACTGCCCCTCGATCACGTCCGCCCGGCCTTCCAGCGCGCGGCTCAGGTAATAGGTCGGCGAGAGCAGCAGCAGGCCCTCGCGCTCCGCCGTGGCCGCGACCACGGCGACCTTGCGGCGCTTGAGCGCATCGTCGGCCAGCGCCACCGCGCCCGCCGTCGCCTCGCCCGCGATCTGGAACCGGGTGACGCGGTTGCGCAGTTCCGCCGGCAGGTCGAACGCGGCCTCGGCCGCGCCCGCGCCCTCCTCGAAACCGACCGGCGCGCGCGCCAGTTCCCGCTCCGCCCCCGCCGGATCGAGGCCCCAGGCGGACACTTCCACCTCGGCCGTGCCGGCCACGGGCGCGCGCAGCACCGGCACCGTCAGATCGGCGCCGGTGAAATCGGGCGGGCCCAGCGCGCGCACCGGGCGCGGGCTTTCGACGACCCGCACCGCGCCGCGATCCTGCAACACCTCCAGCAGCGCCGCCCGCCCGGTGCGGTCCAGCCCGTCCGACAGCCACAGCGTGTCGAACCCGCCGGGCGCCAGCGCCGCGGCGAATTCCGCCATCGCGCCCGCGCCCGGCTCCCAGGCGCGGGGCTTGAGTGCCGGCAGACGTTCCGCCTGCGCCTCGGCCGCCTGGAACACCGGCGCGGCGGGCGGATCGGTCAGCAGCGCCAGCGCCACCGGCCGGCCGGCCCGCGACGCGGCCTCCAGCGCCGCCCCGGCCCGGTCGATCCGGCGGCCCCAGTCCCGCGCCCCGGCCCAGCTTCCGTCGAACAGGATCAGCAGCGGCCCGTCGCCCTCTTCCGCGGTGTCCGGGTTCAGAACCGGCCCGGCGAAGCCCAGGATCGCCGACGCCACGGCGAGGATTCGCAGCAAAAGAAGCCACCAGGGCGTGCGGTCGGCCTCCGTCTCGCGGTCGGTCAGGCCCAGCAGCAGCGCCACGCCGGGAAACCGCCGGCGGATCGGCGCGGGCGGCACCGCGCGCAGGATGAACCACAGGATCGGCAGCGCCAGAAGGCCCAGCAGCAGAAGCGGCGCGGTGAAGCCCAGCGGGCCGATCGTCCACATCAGCGCCCCCGTTCCATCGCGTGCCACAGCCACAGCAGCGCCTGCGCCGGCGCGGCGTCGGTGTGGTGGACCTCGTATTGCCAGCCGGCGGTGCGGGCCAGCGCCGCCAGCCTGTCCTTGCGCTCGGCCAGCCGGTCGAGGTAGCGGGCGCGCAGGTCGCCGGCCTTGCGCGTCTCGTGCCGCATCAGCCCGCCCATGCTTTCGAAGATCGTGCGCCCGTCGAAGGGAAACGCCTCTTCGACCGGGTCCAGCACCTGCAGCATCGTGCCGGTCACGCCGTGATCGGAGGCCTCGGCCAGCGCCGTCTCGACCGCGCCGAGATCGCCGAGGAAATCCGAGATCATCACCCCGCGCGCCATCGGCAGGAAGGCAAGGCCCGCCGGGCTGCCGTAATCCTCGCCGGCCGTGTCGTCCGTGGCGAAGACGGTGGCCAGCCGCATCAGCTGCACCTCGCCCGCCCGCGGCGGCGCGACCGGCCCGCCCAGCCCGACGCGCTCGCCGGCGCGGATCATCAAGACCGCCAGCGCCAGCGCCAGAAGCCGCGCGCGATCCGATTTCGTCGCGCGGCCGGCGTCGCCCGAGAACCCCATCGACCGGCCGCTGTCGACCCAAAGCTGCACCGATTGCGCCGCCTGCCATTCCCGTTCGCGCACGAAATGCTGGTCGGCCCGGGCCGAACGGCGCCAGTCGATCATCCGCGCCTCGTCGCCGGCATGCGCCGGGCGGTATTGCCAGAACTCGTCGCCCATCCCGGCCCGGCGCCGGCCATGCTCGCCCAGCTGGACCGTATCGGCCAGATGCTCGGCGGCGACGAGCAGGGCGGGCAGCGGCGCGGAAAGCTCCTCGGCCCGGCGCCGCAGCCCCGTCGGGCGGGGCTGGGGATCGGTCATGCGACCTCCCCCATCATCGACGACGCGCGGGCGCACCCCGTCGCGGGGGCACCGGGCGCCAGATTCTTCGCCGATGGATCGCGACCCGGCGAAATCCGGCCCGGCGGCAGGGTCATGCCGCGGCCTCGACGCGGGTCACGTCCTCGGCGACGGTGGCGATGATCCCGGCCAGGCTCTCGCCGCGGGCGCGGGCGGCAAAGCTCAGCGCCATGCGGTGCGTCAGCACCGGCGCGGCCAGTGCCATCACATCCTCGGCCGAGGGCGCAAGCCGGCCATTCAGAAGCGCGCGCGCGCGCACCGTCAGCATCAGCGCCTGCGCCGCCCGCGGCCCCGGCCCCCAGCTGACCGAGCCGCGCACCCGCTCGCCCGCCTCCGGCTCTCCCGGCCGGCAGGCGCGCACCAGATCGAGGATCAGGTCGACCACGGCCTCGCCCACCGGCATCCGCCGGATCGTGCCCTGCGCGGCGATCAGCGCCTCGGCATCGAAGACCTGGCTGACCGCGGCGCTGTCGACCCCGGTGGTCGCCAGCAGGATGTCGCGTTCCGTCGCCCGGTCGGGGTATTCCACGTCGATCTGCACGAGGAACCGGTCCAGCTGCGCCTCGGGCAGCGGATAGGTGCCCTCCTGCTCGATCG
>CAYUXM010000064.1:0-13994 GCA_964448765.1 uncultured Rhodobacterales bacterium | reverse complement strand
GGTAGGGCGCGACCGCCTGCAGCATCGCCTGCACCTTCGACACCTCGATCGGCGTGTGTTCGGTATCGATCACCAGCCAGTCGAATCCGGCGCCGGCCATCGCCTCGGCGACGCCGGTGTCGGGGATCGTCACCCACAGGCCGATCTGCTGTTCGCCGGACAGAAGCCGGCGCTTGAACTGGTTTCGGGGCAGGTCCATCGGCGCATCCTCCTCGCGGCGTGACCGCGCCGGGGCCGGCGCGCCCGGCAAGGGTTCCCGCGTGGCCGCGGCGCTGTCAACGTCTCATCGATCCGAAGTCTCCCGGCCGCCGGTTGATGGAGGTCAAGGCCCGCCGGCCGCCGCCGGTCTAGTCTGCGCCGATCATCACAGGAGGATGCGCGATGGCGGACGACAAGACGGGTTCCAGCCCTTTCACGATGCCGGGCATGGAGGGCACGCAACAGCAGATGGCCGAGATGTTCGAAACCATGGCCAAGGCGCAGGGCCAGGTGGTGGACGCGATGATGAAGCAGAACATCGAGGTTCTGGGCTTCGTCAAGGAGCGGATGGAAAAGGATCGCGAGGTGGTCGCCGCGCTGGCCTCGGCCAAGGATCCGGCCGAGGCGGCGGAGGTCTGGTCGGGCTTCTGGCAGAAGGCGATGGCCGATTACGGCGACGAAAGCGGCAAGCTTTCGGAGATGGTGCAGGGCCTCGCGTCGGAGATGCTGAACGCGATCAACCCCGCCGCGGCGGAGGCGATGGCGTCGGTGCAGGGCGGCGGCAAGAAGGGCAAGGGCTGACCTGCCCCGACCGGCGCGGTCCGCGCCGCGGGCCGGCGCGGGCGGCCGCGGAGGCCGGCCGGGTCAGCCTTGCGACAGCGCGGCGTCGATGTCGCGCTGCATCGCGTCGACCGCCGCCTGAAGATCGGCGATGAAGGCCCGGCCGGCCATGGATTGCGTGGCATATCCCGGCGTCAGGATCGAGACGCTGTTCGATATCCGCGGCCGGAACCGCCGGATCGCAAGCCGCGCGCCCGCCGGCGCCTGCAGCAGGTGGCTGTAGGCGGTGATCATGTCGCAGACCATGGTGCAGGCGCCGGCCGCGACGAATTGCAGGCCGGGCAGAAAGGTGCGCAGTTCCAGCCGCTTGTTGAAGCGACGGCCGGCGGCGCGGAACGCCGCCTCGGTCTGCACGGCGGTCCTGTGTTCGTCGAACAGCACCGCCATCGGGCGCCCGTCAAGCTCTGCGGGCGTGATCGTATCGGCCCGGGCGAGCGGATCGTCGGCGGGCAGCACGCAAACGCATTCGAGATCGTAGTCGGTCTGCCGGATCGAGGCCCGTGGCGCCGGGGTTTCGGAAAACCCGACATCGAACTGCTGCGAGGCGATCAGATCCTCGATCACGTCCGAGGACCGCATGATCAGCGACAGGTCGAGATCGTCCCGGCCCTCGAGGAACCGGGTCAGCAGCCGCGGCAGGAACACCGAAGACGCCGCGGGGTGGCAGGCGACCTTGAGCTTGCCCGACTGAAGCGAACTGATCCGGCCGAGGGTGCGCTCGGTCCGTTCGACGCGGCCGAGGATATCCTCGCATTCCTCCAGGAAATACCGCGCCTCGGGCGTCGGGGTCAGCTTGCCGTGGGTGCGGACGAACAGCGCGAAGCCAAGCTGGTCTTCCAGCGTCTGGATCATGGTCGAGACCGCGGGCTGGGTGCGGCCGACGCTGCGCGCGGCCTGGCTGATCGAGCCCGAGCGCATGACCTCCCGGAAGGTGGCGAGTTGCCGGAGGGTGAGATACATCGAGACCCATAAATCCGATTGATGAAGTCAAAGTAATTATCAAATGGATTTTATGCCCCATGTCCAGTGTCATGCGATGACGTCCCGCGCACCGACTGTCGCGGGCCCCGGGGGCACATGGACCGTTTCGCCAGATACCTGCTGACCGCGCTGATCTGCGTCGTGGCGCTTGGCCAGTTCGTTCAGGTCATCACCCGCTACGTCCTGCAGGTGCCGGTGATGGGGCTCGAGGAGACGATGCTCTACCCGACGCTGTGGCTTTACATCCTCGGCTCGGTCAACGCCTCGCGCGAGAACACGCATATCCGCGCCAACGTGCTGGAAATCTTCATCCGGACGGAGCGCGGCCACACGATCCTGGCGATCGTCGGCGAGATCGTCAGCCTCGTCGTCGGCCTGTGGCTCTTGTCCTGGGCCTGGGACTACACCCGCTACGCGTGGCGCGTCTGGCGCGAAAGCCCGACGCTCTACATCCCGACCTTCTATTCCGACATCGCGCTGCTGACCGGCCTTGCGCTGATGATGGTCTACACCGCCTGGCACCTTTGGCGCCATGTCCGCAGCCTGCGCACGGGGGCCCCGGCATGATCGAGATCGCGCTCATCGCCATCGCCGTTCTGGTGGTCACGCTGACGCTGGGTGTGCCGCTGCCCTACTGCTTCGGCGCGGCGCTGATGGTGATGTATTTCGTCGGCGACGTGACGATGAAGGGCATGATGCTCTGGGGGTTCCAGCAACTGGGCAACCCGGTGCTGCTGGCGATCCCGCTGTTCGTCCTTGCCGGCACGATCATGTCGGAAAGCGGGATCGCGGCATCGCTGCTGCGCTTCGTCAACGCCTTCATCGGCCATGTCCGCGGCGGGCTCGGCGTCGTCGCGGCGGTGTCCTGCGCGGTGATCGGCGCGATTTCCGGCTCCGGCCTGACCGGCATCGCGGCGATCGGGCCGCTGCTGATCCCCGAGATGGAAAAGCGCGGCTACCCGCGCGAATACGCCACCGCGCTGATCGCCAATTCCTCGATCCTCGGCCTGCTGATCCCGCCCTCGGTCACGATGATCGTCTACGGCTGGGTCACCGATACCTCGATCCTGGCCTGTTTCCTTGCCACGCTGGGGCCCGGCCTGCTGATCATGGTCGCCTTCTCGGTGATCAACCTGGTGATGGCGCGCAGGTTCAACCTGATCCTCGACGACAAGCCCGGTTTCTCGGAACTGTCCGGCGAGGTCGCGCGCCGCGGCTTCCACGCCTTCCCGGCGCTGTTGATGCCGGTGATCATCCTCGGCGGCATCTACGGCGGCGTCATGACCCCGACCGAGGCCGCCGCCGTCGCGGTGATCTACGCGGTGCCGGTGGGCTTCCTGATCTACAAGGGGCTGAAGTGGCACAACTTCCTGTCCGCCGGCAAGGAGGCCGCCACCGCCGTGGGCGCGATCATGATGATGATCCTGTTCTCGATGATCCTGAGCCAGATGTTCGTCTACGAGAGCATCCCGCAGCAGCTGGTGGAGGGCATCTTCTCGATCACCGAGAACAAGGTGCTGCTGCTGATCATGATCAACGTCCTGCTGTTCCTTGTCGGCATGGTCGTCAACGACGTCACCGCGATTATCCTGATCGCGCCGCTGCTGCTGCCGCTGATGACGGCGATCGGGGTCAGCCCGGTGCAGTTCGCCGCGATCATGGGCGTGAACACCGCGATGGGCGGCGTGACGCCGCCCTATGCCTCGATCCTCTATCTTGGCGCCCGGATCGGCAAGGTGAAGGTCACCAAGGTGATCCCGCCGGCGATGAAGCTGATCCTGTTCGGCTACGTGCCGGTGGTGTTCCTGACCTCGCTCTGGCCCGACCTCTCGCTCTTCCTGCCGCGCTTCTTCGGCTACGACGTGGCGCCCTGATCACCCCGACCCCTGCAATCGAAACGGAGGACACCCGATGAAACATGCATTCCTGACGACGGCCGCCGCGGCGCTCATGGCGCTGGGCAGCCAGGTCCAGGCCCAGGACCTGAAGATGAGCCACGTGCGCCCGCAGGACGCCACGATCGACGTGGAGCTGCGCGCCTTCTCCGCGGCCGTCGCCGAGGCGACCGGCGGCGACGTCAATGTCGAGATCTTCCCGGCCTCGGCGCTGGGCGACTACACGACGGTGCAGGAACGCATCAGCGTGGGCGCCATCGACATGGCCACCCAGCCGGCGGCCACCGCCGCCGACCGGCGCATGCAGATCAGTTCGTTCCCCTATCTCGCCGGCAACTGGGACCAGGCCCGCGCGGTCTACGGGCCCGGCGGCGTGGTGCGCGAGGTCATGGCCGGGCTTTACGCCGAACAGGGCATCACCATGCTGGCGGCCTACCCGGTCTATTTCGGCGGCATCGCGCTCAACGTCGAGAACCCGAATGCCGGGTCGATCGAGCCGAACGGCATCAAGGTGCGGGTGCCGGGCATCAAGAGCTTCCAGCTGACCGGCGAGGCGCTGGGCTACATCCCCTCGCCGATCCCGTTCTCCGAGGCCTTCACCGCGGTCCAGACCGGTGTGGTCGACGGCGTGATCGGGTCCGGGGCGGAGGGCTACTACGCCTCGTTCCGCGACGTGACCAAGACCTACATCCCGGCCAATACCCATTTCGAGGTCTGGTACATGATCATCTCGGACGAAAGCCTCGCGGGGCTGTCCGACGAGGACCGGGCCGCGCTGACCGAGCAGGCCATGGCTTTCGAGGCGACCCGCTGGGAGGTCGCCGAAGCCGACCAGGCGCGCAACGAGCAGCGGCTGGCCGATGAACTGGGCGCGACCGTCGTCGCGCTGAGCGATGCGGAGCTGGCCGCGATGGCCGCCAAGGCCCGCGCCGATGTCTGGCCCGCGGTGCTGGAAGACGTCGGCGCCGACTGGGGCCAGGCGATCCTTGACCAGGTCGCCGCCGCGGCCAACTGATACGCGACGGGGGCAGGACGGATCGCCCGCCCTGCCCCATTTCTTTTCCGCGCCATCGGGACGGGCCCATGGACACCGATTATGCCATCATCGGGGGCGGCGTTGTCGGCCTCTCGGTCGCCTGGGGGCTGCTGAAGCGCGGCCGGACGGTGACGGTTCTGGATGGCGACGACGGCGCGTTCCGGGCCAGCCGCGGCAATTTCGGGCTCGTCTGGGTCCAGTCCAAGGGCATGAACCAGCCACGCTACGCGCAATGGTCGCAGCACTCCGCCGCGATCTGGGCCGGCTTTGCCGAGGAACTGGCGGCCAACACCGGCCTTGGCGTGCCGCTGGAACAGAACGGCGGCTACGACCTGCATTTCTCGGAAGAGACGTTGCAGGCCACCGTCGAGAAATACGAGATACTGAAGGCGAAGCTGGGCGGCGACTACCCGTTCGAAGTGCTGGGCCACAACGCGCTGCGCAAGGAAGAGCCGCATATCGGCCCGAAGGTCGTGGGCGCGATCCTGCACCACCAGGACGGCCACGCGAATCCGCTGAAGCTGCTGCGGGCGCTTGCCGCCGACGTGCGGCGGATGGGCGGCCGGGTGCTGACCGGCAAGACCGTGACCGCGGTCAGCAAGCCCGACGGGTTCCGCATCGACTGTGCCGACGGCACCGTGACCCGCGCGGACAAGGTGATCCTGTCCGCCGGGCTGGGCGCCGCGCAGCTTGGCCCGGCGATGGGCTTTCGCGCCCCGATCCGCCCGCAGCGCGGGCAGGTTCTGATCACCGAGAAACTGCCGAAACTGATCAACCGCCCGTCGCTGATCGCCCGGCAGGTCGACGAGGGCGGCATCCAGATCGGCGCCACCAACGAAGAGGTGGGCCATGACGACCGGGTGACGCAGCCGGGCCTGTCGGGCCTCGCGGCCGAGGCGATCGCCGCCTATCCCGCGCTTGCCCGGGCGCAGCTCGTGCGCAGCTGGGGCGCGCTGCGGGTGCTGTCGCCCGACGGCCTGCCGATCTACCAGGAAAGCGCCGAGATGCCCGGCGCCTATCTGGTCACCTGTCACAGCGGCATCACGCTGGCCGCCGCCCATGCCCGGCTTCTGCCCGACTGGCTGGAACGCACCGCCGCGGCCCCGGACCTGGAGGCATTCAGTGAATCGCGATTCGCCGTTTCTTGAGACCGGGTCGGGGCCGCGGGTGCCCGTCACCTTCGACGGCCGCGCGCTCCACCTGCCCGACGGCGCGAACCTGGCCGCGGCGCTTCTGGCCGCGGGGGTTGACGTGTTCCGCCAGACCCCGGTCTCGGGCGCGCCGCGCGGGCCGTTTTGCATGATGGGCGCCTGTTTCGACTGCCTGGTGGAGATCGACGGGGTGGTGCGGCAGGCCTGCATGGTCGAGGTCGCCGCGGGGCTGGCGATCCGCGGGCCGCTTGTGGCGGAGGCCGCGGATGCGGGTCTGTGATCTTGCCGTCATCGGCGCCGGGCCGGCCGGCATGGCCGCCGCCGCCCGCGCCGCGGCGCTGGGCCTGCGCGTCGCGCTGCTGGACGAACAGCCCCGCGCGGGCGGGCAGATCTACCGCGACGTCGACCGGGCCGCGGCGCTGCGCGGCGACATCCTGGGCAGGGATTATGCCCGGGGCGCCGTGCTGACCGCAGGATTGCGCCATCCCGGGATCGAGCATCTGGCCGGCGCCGTGGTCTGGGCGATCGAGGATGGCCCGCTTGTGTCCTACACGCAGGACGGCGCCGGTGCGCAGATCGCTGCCCGGCGGGTTCTGCTGGCCACCGGCGCGCTGGAACGGCCGATGCCGCTGCCGGGCTGGACACTGCCGGGGGTGATGACGGCCGGGGCGGGGCAGATCCTGCTCAAGCAATCCGGCGTGCTGGCCCGGCGCGCGGTGCTGGTGGGGTCCGGCCCGCTGCTTTACCTGATCGCGGCGCAGATGATCCGCGCCGGCGTGCCGCCGCTGGCGATGGTGGAAACCCAGACGCGCGGCGACCTGATCGGTGCGGCCCGCCATGCCGGCGGCGCGCTGCGCGGCTGGCGCTATCTCGCGAAGGGGCTGGCGATGCTGACCGGGATCGCCCGCGCCCGCGTGCCGAGGTTCACCGGCGCGACCGGGATCGCGATCGAGGGCGCGGGCCGGGCCGAGGCCGTCCGCTTCACCAGTCGCGGCCGCGCGCATCGTATCGCCTGCGACACGGTCTTCCTGCATCACGGCGTGGTGCCCAACACCCAGGCCGCGCGGTCGCTGGGGATCGGCCATGTCTGGCATGCCGGGCAGGCCTGCTTCGTGCCGATCCTCGACGCCTGGGGCGGCAGCGAGGTGCCCGCGGTCTTCATCGCCGGCGACGGCGCCGGGATCGGCGGCGCGACGGCCGCGGAACTGGCCGGCGGCCTCGCCGCGCTGAAGATCGCCGAAGAGCTTGGCCGGATGACGCCGGCGGAGCGCGACGCGCAGGCCGCGCCGTTGCGGGCGGCGCTGACGCGCGAACGGGCGGCGCGGCCGTTCCTCGATGCCGCCTATCCGCCCTGTGCCGAGGCGCTGGCGCCCGATGACGGCACGGTGATCTGCCGCTGCGAGGAGGTCACGGCGGGCGAGATCCGGGGCCACGCGCGGCTGGGGTGCCTGGGCCCGAACCAGGCCAAGGCCTATGGCCGCGCCGGGATGGGGCCGTGCCAGGGCCGGTATTGCGGATTGACGGTGACGGCGCTTCTGGCAGAAGCGACCGGCCAGACGCCGGACGAGACGGGCCACTACCGGATTCGCCCGCCGCTCAAGCCCGTCACGCTCGGCGAACTGGCGGCCATGGATGCCGATGCGGCGCAATAGGAGAACGACATGATCGAACGGATCGAGACCGGCCGGAGAATGAGCAAGATCGTCCGGCACAACGGCGTGGCCTATCTTGCCGGGCAGGTGGGCGACGGCGCGACGGTGGCCGAACAGACGGCCGATTGCCTGGCGCGGGTGGAGGCCCTGCTGGCGAAGGCCGGATCCTCGCCGGAGCGGATGCTGCAGGCGGTGATCTGGCTTTCCGACATGGCCGATTTCGCCGAGATGAACGCCGTCTGGGATGCCTGGGTGCCGGAGGGTCACGCGCCCGCCCGCGCCTGCGGCGAGGCCCGGCTGGCGCGCCCGGAACTCAAGGTCGAGATCATCGTGACCGCGGCCTGCTGAGCCGGCCCCGGCGCCGCCTCTCGCCCCGGCGCGGGCCGCGGCGCACCGCCGGCCCGCCCGTCCCTGATCCGGGCGTTGCCCGGTTCGGGGGTGGCCGGCCGGCGCCCGTGTGCCTAGATTGGTCATGCGCCCGCTGTCCGGCCATGGCCGGACCAAAGGAGACCTTTGCATGCCCCTGACCGCAGCCACCAAGGCCGCGCGGCTTTCCGTCGCCCCGATGATGGACTGGACCGACCGGCATTGCCGCGCGTTCCATCGGGTGCTGAGCCGCGAGGCGCTGCTCTACACCGAGATGGTGACGGCGGCCGCGGTGATTCACGGCGACGGTGCCCGGCTGCTGGATTTCGACGCGGCCGAACACCCGGTGGCGCTGCAACTCGGCGGGTCCGACCCGGCGGAGCTGGCACGCGCGGTGCGGATCGCGGCGGACTGGGGCTATGACGAGATCAACCTCAACGTCGGCTGCCCCTCGGACCGGGTGCAGTCGGGCTGTTTCGGCGCGGTGCTGATGGAACGCCCCGGCCTCGTCGCCGACTGCGTGGCGGCGATGATCGCGGCATCGCCCGTCGAGGTCACGGTGAAATGCCGGATCGGCGTGGACGAGCAGGAGCCGCGCGCGGTGCTGCCGCACTTCCTCGAAACGGTCAGTGCCGCGGGCGTCAGCCGGTTCACCGTGCATGCCCGCAAGGCCTGGCTTCAGGGCCTGTCGCCGAAGGAAAACCGCGAGGTTCCGCCGCTCGACTACCCGCTGGTGCTGGACATGAAGCGCGCCTTTCCGGGCCTGCACCTCTCGATCAACGGCGGCATCGGCGATCTGGACACGGCGCGGGATTTTCTGGACGCGGGGCTCGACGGGGTGATGATCGGCCGCGCCGCCTACCACGATCCCTACGCGATCCTTGCGACCGCCGACGAAGCGATCTTCGGCGGCGCGCCGGGCCCGGACCGGGCCGGGGCGGTGGCGCGGATGCGGCCCTACATCGCCCGCCATCTCGCCGCCGGCGGCCGGCTGCACCAGGTCACGCGGCACATGCTGGGGCTGTTTCACGGCCAGCCCGGCGCGCGGGCCTGGCGGCGGATGCTGTCGGACGGCGCATCGCGGCCCGGCGCGGGCCTCGACCTCTACGACGCGGCCGCCGCGCAGGTCTGTCGCGCGGCGGCGTGACCCCGTTTGCCACGGCCCGGAGCGGCCCGGGGCAGGGCGGCCTGTCAGTCGATCAGGGCGTCGGCCCGCTGCCCGGCGCGCGCGTGGTGGATCGGCAGGGTGCGCCCGTAAAGCTGCCGCGTGCGCTCGACGCTGCCCACCATGCCCTGCTCCTGCACATAGGAAAAGAACGCGACATAGCGCGGCGTCGGGCCCCTGAGCGGCGCGACGCGGTGCAGCGAGTAGCGCCCCTTGAACGGTTGCAGGTCGCCGGGTTCGAGCGTCAGCGAGATCACCTTGTCGGAGGTTCCGTCGAGAACCCTGGCGACCTCGTCGAAATGCTCGTCGTCGCTGTCGCGGATCGGTTTCCGGCAGGCCGGGGTCTTCGGCGGTGAAATAGGCGTTGGTGCGGGAATGGCTGCGGTGGCCCCGGTCGGCCACGCCATCGGCCTCGGCGACGGCGGCCGCGATCCCGGCCGGCGTCAGAAAGCCCTTGAGCACCGCGCATCCGCGCGACGCCAGCTCATCGCGCATCCGCGTCAGGATCGCGTCGCGCAAGGGTCCGGGCGCCGCGATCGGATAGGTTTCTAGGTCGATCAGATCCTTGGCCGCGTGTCGCGTCGGGTCGCCCGTGACTGTGTTTCACCGCCCACAGTGCACCGCCGCGACGCGCCCCGCGCGACCGGGAAGACGACATCGCGGCGTCGTTCTCCGCGAGAAACCCCAAGGACGGCCGCGGCCCGATCGCATATTGCCATCGGCCCATGCGAAACGCCCTCGCAGGGGTCTGCGAGGGCGTTCGTTCCGTGCTGCCGCGGCGTTCCGGTTGCGGTACGCCCGGCCGGGGCCGGTGCCTGTGTGGCGCCGCGCCCCCGCCTCACATCCGCGAGGCGACGTTTTCCCAGTTCACCAGCTTGTCGAGGAAGTTCGACAGGTAGGCCGGGCGCTTGTTGCGGAAGTCGATGTAGTAGCTGTGTTCCCACACGTCGCAGCCCAGCAGCGCGGTCTGGCCGAAGCACAGCGGGTTCACGCCGTTTTCCGTCTTGGTCACCTTGAGGCTGCCGTCGCCGTCCTTGACCAGCCAGCACCAGCCCGAGCCGAACTGGCCCGCGCCGGCGGCGGCGAACTGCGCCTTGAACTCGTCGACCGAGCCGAAGCTTTCGACCAGCGCCGTTTCCAGCGCGCCCGGCATCTTCTTGTCCGCGCCGGGGCCCATCATTTCCCAGAACTGGACGTGGTTCCAGTGCTGGCTGGCGTTGTTGAAGATACCGTTCTGCGCCACCGCGCCGGCCTGGTAGGTGCCGCGGATGATGTCCTCGACGCTCTTGCCCTCCCACTCGGTGCCGGCGATCAGCTTGTTGCCGTTGTCGACATAGGCCTTGTGGTGCAGGTCATGGTGGTATTCCAGCGTCTCGGCCGACATGCCGAGATCGGCCAGGGCATCGTGGGCATAGGGCAGATCGGGAAGGGTGAAAGACATCGCGCGCCTCCTTGGGTCCGGTTTCCGTTGGCCCTGATAAAGGGGGCGCAGGCCGGCCGCGTCAAGGGCGGGCGGCCCCGGCCCGGTCGCAACCGCCGCCCGGCGCTAGGGTTTTTTCAAGATCGGCCTGCAACACTGGCCCGGACGGACGGTGTGTGACGAGTGAGACGGGCATGCAGGAACCCTTGCGGGTCGGAACGCTGTGGATCGGCGGGCGGCTGAGCTGGCTGGAACAGCTGTGCCTCGCCTCCTTCACCGACCATGGCCACGCGGTGACGCTTTACAGCTACGAGGGTGTGGACAACGCGCCGCCGGGCGTCGCGCTGGCCGATGCCGCGGCGGTGTTTCCGGCCGACCGGTTTCTTCTGCACAACCGCACCGGCAGCCCCGCGGTCCATGCCGATGCGTTTCGCTACCGGATGATCGCGCGGACCGGCCTGACCTGGATCGATGCCGATATCCTGTGCCTGCGGCCCTGGGCCTTCGGCGCCGGCCCGGTCTTCGGCTGGGAACGGCCCGGCCGGCAGGTCTGCAACGCCGTGCTCGGCCTGCCGGCGGACAGCGCGGCGCTCGCCCGGCTGGTCGCGATGACCGGCGATGAATACCCCATCCCGCCGTGGTTGCCACCCGCCGACCGCGCGGCGCTGGCGGCGGCGCGCGACCGTGGCGCGCCGGTGCATGTGGCGAACCTGCCCTGGGGCGTCTGGGGGCCCGCGGCGCTGACCCATGTCCTGCGCGAGACCGGCGAGATCGCCCGGGCCCGGCCGCAGGCGGCGTTCTACCCGGTGGCGTTCCGCGACCGGCGCGACCTGCTGGCGCCGGGCCGCGACCTGTCCGACCGGATCGGGGCGGAGAGTTTCGGGGTGCACCTGTGGAACCGCCGCCTCAGCCGGCGGCTGATCACCCATCATGGCGGCCTGCCGCCCGAGGGCAGCTACCTCGCGGCGGCGCTGCGCCGGCACGGGATCGACCCGGCCTCCGCGCCGATCCCCGACCGGCCGCCGGGCCGCCGCCCCGCCGCGCCGGGCCTGCCGGCGCCCGCACCGGCCGATGCCGCGCCCGCCGGTCTCGCCGCCGACCGGGTGCAGCGAAGCCCGCCGGCGGCGTTGCGCGGGCTGGCGCTGCGCCGCCCCGCGCCGGGCGCGGGCAGCGACCGCGCCGAGGCGCTGGAGCGGCGGCTCGACCGCGCCGGCGCCTGGCTGGCGCCGCCGGCCGGCCCGGTGCCGGACCGGCCCCGCATCCTCGCCGTGACCACGATGAAGAACGAGGCGCCCTTCATCCTCGAATGGATCGCCCACAACCGGGTGATCGGGATCGGGCACGCGCTGGTCTACACCAACGACTGCGCCGATCCGACCGTGCCGATGCTGGACCGGCTGGCCGAACTGGGCCATGTCACCCGGCGCGACAACCCGCGCGACCCGGCCGGGCCGGTCAAGCCGCAGCATGCCGCTCTGCGCGACGCGATGCGGCAGAAGGTGGCGCGCAAGGCCGACTGGATCGCGGTGCTCGATGTCGACGAGTTTCCCGCGATCCATGTCGGCGAGGGTACGCTGGCCGAGCTGTTGCGGGCGACCAACCACCCCGATGTCGTCTCGCTGACCTGGCGGTTCTTCGGCAACGGCGGGATCGACCGCTACGAGGATCGCCCGGTGATCGAGCAGTTCACCCGCTGCGCGCCGCTGGTGATGGACAATCCGGGCATGGCCTGGGGGTTCAAGACGCTGTTTCGCCGCGCCGGCGCGCGGTTTCGCAAGCTGGGCGTGCACCGGCCGCTGAAGCTTGCGCCGGGGGCGGAGGGCGGGGTGCGCTGGGTCAACGGGTCGGGCCGGGTGATGCCCGCGCGGCTGGTGCAGCGCGGCTGGCGCACGGTGGTGCCGATCTACGGCACGCGGCTGGCCTGCCTGAACCACTACGCGCTGCGGTCCGCCGAAAGCTACCTCGTCAAGCGCGACCGGGGCCGGGTGAACCACACCGAGGAGGATCAGGGCCTCTACTACTGGCAGCGGCGCAACTACATCGCCGAAACCGATACCCGCATGGCGCATGTCCTGCCGCGCGTGCGCGAGGAACTGGCGCGGCTGCTGGCCGATCCGGCGCTGGCCGATCTGCATGCGCGGGCGGTAGACTGGCATCGCGCCCGGATCGCGCGGCTGCTGGCCGATCCGGATTACGCGCGGCTTCACGCCGAGCTTCGGCGCACCGCCCGGATCGATGCCGGCGATTTCCTTGAGGGGATCCGCCCGCAGGACGAACCCGCGCTGCAACGCGTCGAACGGCCGCCGGCCCCGGTGCCGCAGGGGGACGGCGGGGCAGGGGCGGGCTACAGCCTCGGCCCCTCCGCCGCGACCTCGAGCAGCCGTTCCACGTAACCCGCGACGGAGCGGAAGGCGACAAGGCTGATCTCGTCCTCGCCCGAGCGCCACAGCGCCGCGGCGACCTGCGCGGCGCGGGTGCGGCGGATCTCGCCCTCCGGCAGGCGTTCCATGTCGGCGGGGCAAAGCTTGGCCACCACGTCGTCGGCGCCCGCGCCGCGGATCGCGAACATCGCGCGCGCGTCGGACACCTCGGTGGCGAGGTGATGGATGCCCGCCAGCGCCTTGGCCAGCCCGGCGGTCACGCCCGGCGCGTCGTCATGCGGCACAAGAAGCAGCAGTTCGTCGGGCGACATCCAGGCCGCCGCCTTGCCGCCCGCCGCCACGATCCGCCGGGGCCCCGGCAGCGCGCAGCCGGTGGCGGCCTTCACCGCCCTGGCCACCGCCGTGTCGGACAGGTCGGCGCGCAGGCTGACCATGCCCTGCGGCCCGGCGGGTTCGATTGTCGCGATCGGGTCAGACATTCTGCTTCTCCCCCTCGGGATCGTAGAACACGGGGCTGACGATCTTCGCCTGATACGCCTTGCCGTCGGTGCCGGGAATTTCCAGCACCTCGCCCATCCGCTCGGGCCCCTTCAGCACCAGCGCCATCGCGATCCCCCGGTCGAGCGTGGGCGAATGGTAGGTGGAGGTGACGCGGCCCTGCGTGTTCCTCTGGCCGTTGGCATTCACCCCGGCGGCGGGGATATAGGCGCCGTCGGGGATCACGCTGCCGTCCGGCGTTTCCAGCCCGACCAGCTTCCAGCGGTTCGGATCGGCCATGTGCGCCCGTTCCATCCCGCGCTTGCCGAGGAAATCCGCCTTCTTCTTCGAGATCGCCCAGTCGAGGTTCAGGTCTTGCGGGATCACCGTGCCGTCGGTCTCGTCACCGATCATGATGAAGCCCTTCTCGGCCCGCATGATGTGCAGCGCCTCGGTGCCGTAGGGCATCACGCCGAACTCCTCGCCGGCCTCGATCAGCCTCTCCCAGAAGGCGCGGCCCTGTCCGGCGGGCACCGCGATCTCGTAGCTGAGTTCGCCGGAAAACGAGATCCGGAACACCCGTGCGGGCACGCCGGCCAGCGTGCCCTCGGCCCAGTGCATGAAGGGCAGGGCGGCGGCCGACAGGTCGAT
>CAYUXM010000063.1:0-14005 GCA_964448765.1 uncultured Rhodobacterales bacterium | reverse complement strand
ACCGAGGTGATCATCGCGGTGACGAAATCGACCTCGTATTCCAAGAGCAGCGGCAGCCCGGTCACCGTGGTGGCGAACAGAACCCCGGCAAAGCCCGCGCCGATCCCGGTGCCGATCAACAGCATCAGCGGCCCGTTGCCCTGAAACAGCACCATCGGCGAGGTGCCCAGCTGCGCCGCGGCCTGCAGGCCCAGGAACAGCGCGAACAGCGCATGCGCCACGAACAGCCAGAACATGAAGATCAGGACGATCACCGCCGCGATCGACGGGATCTGCCGCTGCCGCTGCGCGAAGACCACGCCCAGGATCGCCCCCCAGGCCAGCGTCTCGCCGGCCTCGATCCGGCGGCTGACCTCGTAAAGCCCGACGGCCACGAACGGCCCGAGGATCGGGAAACCGACGAAGAACGGCACCATCCACCATTCCTCGCCCGCCGCGGCATAGACCTGGAAGATCACCAGCCCGCCGGCGACGTAGAAGGCCGAGAAGAACAGCCCGAAGACCGGCGCGCGCAGGAAATCCCGCAGCCCCAGCCGCAGCACCTCGGGAATGTCGGCAGTGGTGACGGAACGGATATCGGGCAGGACCGATGGTCCCGTGTCGATCTCTTGCATGAAGGTCCTCCCAAACCTTTCGCGCGCCCCGAAAGGCTAGGAGGATCGGCGCGTCGCGGCAATGGGCTTGCCTCAGTCCTCCGCCGCGGCGTCGGCCCGGCTCTTGCCGGCGACATCCATGGCCAGCGTGGCGGCCATGAAGGCATCGAGATCGCCGTCCAGAACGCCCTGCGTGTCCGATGTCTCGTGGCCGGTGCGCAGATCCTTGACCATCTGGTAGGGCTGCAACACGTAGGACCGGATCTGGTTGCCCCAGCCGGCCGAACCCTTGGCCTCGTGCTGCGCGTTGATCTCGGCGTTGCGGCGATCCAGCTCCAACTGGTAGAGCCGCGCCTTGAGCGCGTTCATCGCCGTTTCGCGGTTCTGGTGCTGCGACTTCATCGACGAGGTGACGACGATGCCGGTGGGCAGGTGGGTGATCCGCACGGCCGAGTCGGTGGTGTTCACATGCTGCCCGCCGGCGCCGGAGGAGCGGTAGGTGTCGATCCGGATCTCGTTGTCGGGCACGTTGATCTCGATGTTCTCGTCCACCACCGGGTAGACCCAGACCGAGGCGAAGGAGGTTTCGCGCGTGCCCTTGCCGAAGGGCGATATCCGCACCAGCCGGTGCACGCCCGATTCCGACTTGAGCCAGCCGTAGGCGTTCGGCCCGGATATCTTGTAGGAGACCGACTTGATGCCGGCCTCGGCGCCCGCTTCCTCGGATTGCAGTTCCACGTCATAGCCGTGCTGTTCGGCCCAGCGGACATACATGCGCTGCAGCATCTGCGCCCAGTCGCAGGCCTCGGTGCCGCCGGCGCCGGCGTTGATCTCGACGAAGGTGTCGTTGCCGTCGGCCTCGCCGTTCAGCAGCGCCTCCAGTTCCTTGCCGGCGGCAAAATCCTTCAGCGCCTTAAGCCCCGCCTCGGCCTCGGCCACGACCTCGTCGTCGCCCTCCATCTCGCCCAGTTCGATCAGCTCGACACTGTCGTTCAGATCCTTTTCGATCCTGCGATAGGTGTCGATCTTGTCGACCAGCATCTGCCGGTCGCGCATCAGCTTCTGCGCGCGGGCCGGGTCCGACCACAGGTCGCCGTCCTCGATCATCGCGTTCATCTCTTCCAGCCGGTGCGGCGCGGTCTCCAGCCCCATCCGCTGGCCCAGAAGGTCCAGCGACTTGCGGATCGCCTCGACGGTGCTTTGCGCCTCTGCTCGCATGAACGGGTATCCTGATGGCCTTTTCGAAGGGCGGTCATAGCCGCTTGGCCGGGGCCGGGCAAGCGGGTCGCGCGGCTCAGTAAAGCCCGCCGGAACTCAGCGTGCCGAAATCCGCCTTGCGCGGGATCACCCGCTGCTCGCCGGTCGAGGTGATGATCGCCTGGCCCTCGCCGTAGTCGCTTTCGCCATAGTCGAACAGCGGCAGGTTCTGCGACATCGCGAAGCCGCCATCCACGAAGGCGCCGAAGCCGTAGCCCGGATCCTGGCCCTCCCGGAAATACTCGGCCACGACGAATTCGCCCGACAGGTCGTCGGGCAGGCGCTCGCCGGTGAACCGGTCGATCTTGATGAACCGGCCGCCGGGCGGCACCCGGAACTCGCCGCCGCCGAATTTCTTCGCGGCCTCGGTCATGAAGGTCTGGAACACCGGGCCGCAGGTATTGCCGCCATAGACGCCGGAGCCGAGGCTGCGCGGCTGGTCGTAGCCGATGTAGCAGCCCGCCACGATGTTCGAGGAATAGCCGACGAACCACACGTCCTTGCTGTCGTTGGTGGTGCCGGTCTTGCCGGCCACCGGCACCGGCACCCGGATCCCCGCCCCGGTGCCGCGCTGCATCACCCCCTGCATCATCGAGGTCAGCTGATAGGCGGTGATCGGGTCCATCACCCGTTCGCGGTTGGTCACGATCGCCGGCAGCCGGCCGGGATCGAGGCTGGCAAGTTCGCAATCGAGGCAGCGGCGCTGGTCGTGACGGTAGACGGTGCTGCCCCAGCGGTCCTGCACCCGGTCGACAAGCGTGGGTTCCACCCGCTCGCCGCCATTGGCGAACATCGCATAGGCCGCGACCATCTTGTAAAGCGTGGTTTCCTGCGCGCCCAGCGCGTTGGCGAGGAACGGCTGCATCGGTTCGTAGACGCCGAAATCCTCGGCATAGGCCGCGACCGTCTCCATCCCGATTTCCTGCGCGATCCGGATCGTCATCAGGTTGCGCGACTGTTCGATCCCGGTGCGCAAGGGTGTCGGCCCGTAGTACTTGTCCGATGCGTTCTTCGGCCGCCAGATGCCCTCGGCCGTTTCCACCTCCACCGGCGCGTCGATCACGATCGTCGCCGGGGTGAAGCCCGAATCCAGCGCCGTGGCATAGACGAAGGGCTTGAACGAGGATCCGGGCTGGCGCTGCGCCTGGGTCGCGCGGTTGAACACCGAGTCCTGGTAGGAAAACCCGCCCTGCATCGCCAGGACGCGGCCGTTGTCCACGTCCATCGCCATGAAGGCGCCCTGCACCTCGGGCACCTGCCTCAGCGACCAGCGGTCGAAGCTGCCGTCCTCGGCGGCCAGCGCGGCGACATGGACGACATCGCCGACCTTCAGCAGGTCGCCCGCCACCCGCGCCTCCGGCCCCAGCCGGCCGTCCTCCAGCAGCGGCCGGGCCCAGCGGACATCGGTGGCGGCGATCCAGTGCCCGTCCTCGTCGTCCTCCACGCCCTCGATGCCGATCCGCGCGGCGTTCTCGCCCACCCGCAGCACCACCGCCGGGTACCAGTTCGCGATGTCGCGCGGCACCTCCGCCGCGGCAAGCGCCGCGCGCCAGGTCGCATCGTCCGCGCCCTCGATCTCCTCGGGCGGGATCGTCACGCCGGTGCCGCGCCAGATGCCGCGGTCGCGGTCGTAGCCCTCCAGCGCGTCGCGCAGCGCCTGCGCGGCGAGCGCCTGCATCTCGGGGTCGATCGTGGCGCGGATCGTCAGGCCGCCGCCGAAGAATTCCTCCTCGCCGAAGCTTTGCGACAGCTGGCGGCGGATCTCGTCGGTGAAATAGTCGCGCGGCGGCAAGCTGTCGCGGAACGCCGGGAAATCGCCGTTCTGCACGGACCGGAGCGGCTTTTCGCGTTCGGCGCGGAACGTCGCCTCGTCGATATAGCCGTTCTGCCACATCTCGCGCAGCACGTAGTTGCGCCGGTCGGTCACCCGTTCCTTCGCAGTCACCGGGTGGTAGCGGCCCGGCGCCTGCGGCATCGCGGCCAGCATCGCGGCCTCGTGCGGTTCCAGCTGCGACAGCGTCTTGTTGAAATAGGTCTGCGCGGCGGCGGCCACGCCGTAGGAATTCTGGCCCAGGAAAATCTCGTTGAGATAGAGTTCGAGGATCTTCTCCTTCGGCAGCGACTCCTCCAGCCGGGTCGCAAGGATCACTTCCTTGATCTTGCGCTCGATCCGCCGGTCGCCCGACAGCAGGAAATTCTTCATCACCTGCTGGGTGATCGTCGAGGCGCCGCGCAGCGTCTGCCCGCGCGTGCGCGCGGCCTCGACCAGCGCGGCGGCGATGCCGCGCGCGTCATAGCCCTTGTGCAGGTAGAAGTTCTTGTCCTCGGCCGAGATGAAGGCGTGCTTGACCAGGTCGGGGACCTCCTCGGCCGGGGCGAAGAGCCGCCGCTCGACCGCGAATTCGTCGATCATCTGCCCCTCGCCGGAATAGATCCGGCTGATGGTCTTCGGGGTATAGGTCGCCAGCTGTTCGTGGCTGGGCAGGTCCTGGCTGTAGACCCAGAACACGCCGCCGGCGGCCAGCGCCGCGAAGATCGCGCCGTTGGTGGCGAAGCTGAACAGCGCGCCGAAGAAGTTGAGGACGAAACGGATCACCTGAGCGCAGACCTTTCCTTGGCGCACACCTTTACACCGGGGACGGGGGAAGGGTCAAAACACCTTTGCTTGCGCCCGGCGGGCTATTGCCGGACCCGCGCCGCCTCGGCCGCGTCGGCCTGCGCCCAGGCCTGCAGCGCGGCGCGGATCGCCGCCTGCATCCCGGCCCGCCATTCCGGATCGGTCAGCCGCTGCCGGTCGCGGCGCGACGACAGGAACCCCAGTTCGATCAGCAGCGAGGGCATGTCGGGTGCCTTGAGCACCGAGAACGCCGCCGCCTGGATCGGCTTGGCATGCAGCCGGATGCCGGCGGCGCCGATCGTCTCGACCAGCGTTGTCGCCAGCCGGTCGGCCCGGGGTTCGGTTTCGGCCCGCGCAAGGTCGACCAACACGGCCGCCACGAGGTCGTCGGCATCGCCAAGGTCGAGCCCGGCCAGCACGTCGTCGCGGTCGTGCCGCTCGGCCAGCCGCTGCGCCTCGGCATCGGGCGAGTCGAGGTCGAGCCGGTAGATCGTGGTGCCCACCGCCGTGCCCGAGGCCAGCGCATCGGCATGCAGCGACAGGAACACGTCGGCCCCGGCCTCGCGCGCGATGCGGATGCGCTGCGCCAGCGGGACGAAGACATCCTCCTCCCGCGTCATCACCACCACCATGCCGGCCCGGCGCAGCACCTCGGCCAGTTCGCGCCCGAACACCAGCATCAGCTCGGCCTCGGTCAGCCCCTTGGCCTCGGCGCCGGGATCGAGCCCGCCGTGGCCGGGATCGAGCGCCACGATCAGTGGCCTCGCGCCGGTCTGGCGCGGCTTGGCCGGCGGCAGGTCGGCCGGTTCGGGCAGGCCCCAGGCGGGATCGGGCGCGGCGGCCACGGCCGCGGCGAACTCGGCCTCCGTCGCCGGGTCCAGCAGCACGCGGATCGTCGCGGGCGCGCCGCGTTCCTCGGCCGACACGATCCGGTACGGCCCGTCCAGCACCGCCACCAGCCGCGACCAGCCCGGCCGGAACCGGCCCAGCCGCAGCGCCTGCACCCGCTCGGATCGGTCCAGCCGGGCCGGGTCGGCGGCGGAAAAGTCGATTTCGCGGCTGTCCAGCACCAGCCGCGGCGGATCGTCGAGCACGAAGACGCGGTAGGGCACCGGCTGCGTGAGCGCGAGGTCGATCCGCACGCCCGGACCCGCGTCGAGAACGGCAGAGCCTTCGGGCACCAGCCGCGCCAGTGCGGACAAGTCCTGCGCGCCCCCCGGCGCCGCCGACAGCGCGCAGGCCGCCGCCACGGCCATCCCCTTGAAACGCCTCCAGACCTGCATGCCCGCCCCGTTGTTTTCGCCAGACTAGCAGGCGCGGGCCGTTTCGGCCAAGGGTCAGCCGGCGCGGAAATGGGCGGTCAGCCGCGCAAGCCCCTCGGCGATGTCCGCGCTCGACCGCGCGTAGGAAAACCGCAGCGTTCGATGGCCGCGCACCGGGTCGAAATCCAGCCCCGGCGTCACCGCCACCCCGGCGCGGTCGAGGATGTCGCGCGCCAGCGCGAGACTGTCATCGGTCAGATCCGACACGTCGGCATAGACATAGAACGCCCCGTCGGGCGGCGCGAACCGGGTGATGCCGGCCTTCGGCAACCCCTCCAGCATCAGGTCGCGGTTCGCGGCATAGACCGCCCGGTTCGCTTCCAGCTCTTCGGTGCAGTCGAGTGCCGCAAGCGCGGCGACCTGGCTGGCATGCGGCGGGCAGATGAACATGTTCTGCGCCAGCCGCTCGACGATGCGCACATGGCCCTCGGGCACCACCATCCAGCCCACGCGCCAGCCGGTCATCGAGAAATACTTCGAGAACGAGTTGATCACGTAGACATCGTCGGAAATCTCCAGCGCCGACACCGCCGGCGGGCCGTAATGCAGCCCGTGGTAGATCTCGTCCGAGACCACCGCCATGCCGCGCGCCGCCGCCGCCCCGATCAGCGCGGCCATTGCCGGACGGTCCAGCATCGTGCCCGAGGGATTGCCCGGCGAGGCCAGTATCAGCCCCGCGCAATCCCCGGGCAACTGGTCGGGACGCGGCTGGTAACGATCCGCCGCCGCCGTCGGGATGCCGACCGGGGTCAGCGACAGCGCCCGCAGGATCTGCCGGTAGGAGGGATAGCCCGGCTCGCCCAGCGCCACCCGATCGCCCGCGTCGAAGAGCGCGGTGAAGGCCAGCAGGAAGGCCGCGGACGACCCGGAGGTGACGATCACCCGCGCCGGATCGAGATCGACGCCGTACCAGTCGGCGTAAAGCCGCGCGATCCGCGCGCGCAGCGCCGGCAGGCCCAGCGCCACGGTATAGCCCAGCGCATCCCCCGCCATCGCCCCGGCCAGCGCGGCGCGCGCGCCCGCCGGCGCCGGGGTGGCGGGCTGGCCGACCTCCATGTGGATGATGTGCCGGCCCGCGGCCTCGGCAGCGCGCGCCGCCTCCATCACGTCCATCACGATGAAGGGATCGACGATCCCGCGCCTTGATGACCGCACGGCTGTCTCCCTATGCTGCCCCGACCCCTGCGCCGGTCATCCCAGCCCCGGCCGATGCGGTCAAGGGCCCGGACGCGGCTCTTGCCAAATCGGTGCCGGGCCGGGTAGGCCGGCCGGGCGCCGCAACGAACAGGACCGATGCCATGAAATTCGCCCCCCTCGCCCTCGCCGCCGCCCTGGCGCTTGCCGCCCCGGCCGGCGCGACCGACCTGACCGACCTGACGGGGGCCGAGCGCGAGGCGTTCCGCGCCGAGGTGCGGGCCTATCTTCTGGAAAACCCCGAGGTGCTGATGGAGGCGATCGCGGCGCTGGAGGCCAAGCAGGCCCAGCAGCAGGCGATGAGCGATCAGCAGCTGATCGCCGCGCATGCCGCGGCGATCTTCGACGACGGCCATTCCTGGATCGGCGGCAACCCCGAGGGCAGCCTGACCATCGTCGAATTCGCCGATTACCGCTGCGGCTATTGCCGCAAGGCCCATCCCGAGCTGATGCAGCTGCTCGAACTGGACGGCGACATCCGCTACATCGTCAAGGAATTCCCGATCCTCGGCGAACAGTCGGTTCTGGCCTCGCGCTTCGCCGTCGCGGTGCTGCGCACCGAAGGGCCCGAGGCCTATGGCGCGGTGCATGACGCGCTCTACACCAGCTTCCGTGGCGATGTCTCCCAGACGGCGCTGGACCGGCTGGCCGACGACCTCGGCCTCGACGCCGGCGCGATCCGGGACGAGATGGACAGCGACGCGGTGACCGACATCCTGCGCGCCAATTCCGCGCTGGCGCAGCAGCTGGGCATTTCCGGCACCCCGACCTTCGTGATCGGCGACCAGATGATCCGCGGCTACGTGCCCTACGAGGCGATGACCGGGATCGTTGCCGAGGAACGCGGCTGAACACGCGGCAAGTCGGCGCGACCCCGGATCGGCCGGCGGCAGGTTGCCCGGCCCGGCCGCGCGGCGCGATCTACTCTGCCGCCGCCTTCGCGGCGTCGGCCGCCTCGATCTCGGCCGCCTTCTTCTCGACGAGGTCGACGATGTGCTCGATCATCTGATCGTTCGACATCTTGTGGCTCTGCTTGCCCGCGAGATAGACCATGCCCGAGCCCGCGCCGCCGCCGGTGAAGCCGATATCGGTCAGCAGCGCCTCGCCCGGCCCGTTCACCACGCAGCCGATGATCGACAGGCTCATCGAGGTGGTGACATGCGCCAGCCGCTCTTCCAGCGCCGAGACGGTCCTGATCACGTCGAAGCCCTGCCGCGCGCAGGACGGGCAGGAGATGATCGTCACGCCGCGATGGCGCAGGCCGAGCGACTTGAGGATCTCGAACCCGACCTTGACCTCTTCCACCGGATCGGCCGAAAGCGACACCCGGATCGTGTCGCCGATCCCCATCCACAACAGGTTGCCCAGCCCGATCGCGGATTTCACCGTGCCCGACAGCATCCCCCCGGCCTCGGTGATCCCCAGATGGATCGGCGCGTCGGTGGCCTCGGCCAGCTGCTGGTAGGCGGCGGCGGCCAGGAACACGTCGGACGCCTTCACGCTGATCTTGAACTCGTGGAAATCGTTGTCCTGCAACAACCTGATATGGTCCAGCCCGCTTTCGACCATCGCCTCCGGGCAGGGTTCGCCGTATTTCTCCAGCAGATGCCGTTCGAGGCTGCCGGCGTTGACGCCGATGCGGATCGAACAGCCGTGATCCTTCGCCGCGCGCACCACCTCGGCCACGCGTTTCGCATCGCCGATATTGCCGGGATTGATCCGCAGGCAGGCCGCGCCGGCCTCGGCCGCCTCGATGGCGCGGCGATAGTGGAAATGGATGTCGGCGACGATCGGCACCGGGCTTTCGGCCACGATCTCCCGCAGCGCCGTCGTCGAGGCCTCGTCGGGCGTGGACACCCGCACGATATCGGCCCCGGCAACGGCGCAGCGCTGCACCTGGTCGATCGTCGCCGCCACGTCGGAAGTGATCGTGTTGGTCATAGTCTGCACCGAGATCGGCGCATCGCCGCCCACCGCGACCTTGCCGACCATGATCTGGCGCGACCTGCGCCGGTCGATGTTGCGCCAGGGGCGGATCGGGTTGTGCGACATCGGGATCACCCTTCGGGACGGGACGCTCTTTGGGCAGAAATAGCCCCGGCCGCGCCGCGCGGCAACCGCCGGGCCTACTGGTCGGCGCCGTCCCCGGCCCAGCTTGCCACGGTGCGGGCCAGTTCCGGGTCGGCGGCGGGATCGGCCACACGGTAGGCCGCGGTCAGCACCTCGGCCGAAAGTTCCAGGTTCTTGACCACGACATTCTCGGGCGAGGCGGGCCCGTAGGTTTCGCCGTTGATCGCGAAATAGACCGCACCCGTGTTGCCCGCGCGCAGAAGCGGCGGCGCGTCGCTCGCCGGCAGGGCGAAGCGTTCGCCGGCATCGAGGATCTTTTCGAGGATCACGGTGCCGTCGGCGGCGCTGACCCTGACCCAGGCCGGGCGCACGGCGAAGATCTCCACCCCCGGCGCGGCATCGGCAATCGTGCGCGCCACCGGCACCTCGGGTTCGGGGTCCGCGGTCGCGACGACCACCGGCTCCGGCTCGGGTTCCGCCAGGTTGCCCACGCTGCGCGGGTCGATCGCCGCGATCGGCCCGTCGCGGGCCACGACCACCGGCGCTTCCAGCGTCTGCGGCCGTGCGATCCGGTCCAGCGTGTCGGTGCCCGGCAGCGCCGGCGCGGCCTCGCCCAGCGCCGGCGCGGCCATCTGGCGGCCCGCGACCGGGTCGATCTCGGCCACCGCGGCGGGCGCGGTCTCGACCGGGGCGAGTTGCACGCGCTGCACCTGCTGCAGCACCGTCCAGCCGCCGAAGCCCAGCCCGCCGGCGACCAGCGCCAGGACCAGCATCGAGCCGATCGCGCCGGGTTCGACCTTCGACATCATGCTTTCGCCGCGCGGCACGAAGCTTGCGTTCGGATCGGCCAGCGGCTCGGCATAGGTGCGGCGCGGCTTCTTCGGGCCCGAGGCCGCCGAGGACAGGCCGTGCGACACGGTGAACCCAGCCTCTTCGCAGAACCGGCCGTAGGCCCATTCCGGGTCCATGCCGAGGTAGCGCGCGTAGGAGCGCACGTAGCCCGCGATGAAGCCGGGCGTGTCGAAGGCCGAGGCATCGGCATTCTCGATCGCGGCGATGTAGCTCGCCTTGATCTTCAGTTCGCGCTGCACGTCGAGAAGCGATTTGGCCAGCGTCGCGCGCTCGCCGCGCATGATGTCGCCCAGACGCAATTCGTAATCGTCGAAACCCTTCGGCTTCGCGATATCACCCGTCGAAGGTGGCAGCCTTCGCCCGATCATGCACCTGTCCCCGGCCCCGTGTTTCCACCCCGGCGATTCGCGTCCCAGCGCGCGCCAAGTTGCGGCTTACTTACCACAGGGCAAGGTTTTGTGCACCCGCAGAACCCCTTAGCCGGTCAGATCGGCGCGATTCAGCGCACAGCGCGACCACAGGCTGTCCATCGCCTTCACGAGGTGGTCGATCTGGCGCGGATCATGCACCGGCGACGGGGTGAAGCGCAGCCGCTCGGTGCCGCGCGGCACGGTCGGGAAGTTGATCGGCTGCACGTAGATGCCGAACTCGTCCAGCAGCATGTCCGACAGCGCCTTGCAATGCACCGGGTCGCCGACATGGACGGGCACGATATGGCTGCCGTGGTCGATGATCGGCAGGCCCATGCCCTTCAGCCGGGTCTTGAGGATCTTCGCGTGCAACTGCTGCGCGTCGCGCAGGTGCTGGGCGGTCTTCAGGATCCGCACCGAGGCCGCCGCACCCGCCGCCACCGCCGGCGGCAGCGAGGTGGTGAAGATGAAGCCCGGCGCGTACGACCGGATCGCGTCGCACATCCGGGCGCTCGCCGCGATGTAGCCGCCCATCACGCCATAGGCCTTGGCCAGCGTGCCGTTGATGATGTCGATCCGGCCCATCAGCCCGTCGCGCTCGGCCACGCCGGCGCCGCGCGGGCCGTACATGCCGACCGCGTGAACCTCGTCGATATAGGTCAGCGCGCCGAATTCGTCCGCCAGATCGCAGATCGCCTCGATCGGGCCGAAATCGCCGTCCATCGAGTAGATCGACTCGAAGGCGATCAGCTTCGGCGCCGCCGGATCGTCGGCCTCCATGAGGCTGCGCAGATGCGCGAGGTCATTGTGCCGGAACACGCGCTTGGCGCCGCCGTTGCGCTTGATCCCCTCGATCATCGAGGCGTGGTTCAGCGCGTCCGAGTAGATGATCAGGCCGGGAAACAGCTTCGGCAGGGTCGAAAGCGTGGCGTCGTTGGCGATATAGGCGGAGGTGAAGATCAGCGCCGCCTCCTTGCCGTGCAGATCGGCAAGCTCGGCCTCCAGCCGCTTGTGGTAGACCGTGGTGCCCGAGATGTTGCGGGTGCCGCCCGATCCCGCGCCGGTGGCGTCCAGCGCCTCGTGCATCGCCGCCAGAACCTCCGGGTGCTGGCCCATGCCCAGATAGTCGTTGCCGCACCAGACGGTGATGTCCTTTTCGCTGCCGTCGGGCTTGCGCCACACCGCGTTGGGGAACGCGCCCTTGCGCCGCTCGATGTCGATGAAGGTCCGGTACCGGCCCTCGTCATGCAGCCTCTGGATCGCCCCGTCGAGCGCGCGCGTGTAATCCATCCGTCCTGTCCCTTGCTCTCCTGCTGGGGATGACCCTTGCGGGCCCGAACACCGGCTGCCTTGATAATGATCAAATTACCCCCTGCCGAGTGCATAAATTGTCACAACCGGGAAAACACGCCCGAATCCGGCCGCGCTGGACAGCACCGGCGGGCCTGATAGGCTCCGCGCCGACAGCAGATGGAGACCGCGATGAGCCTCGACGCCGTGCTTGCCCGAATCGACGAAACCCTGCCGGAGGCGACCGATCGGCTGATCGATCTGCTGCGGATTCCGTCGATCTCGACCGATCCGGCCTACAAGGCCGAGTGCGCCCGCGCCGCCGACTGGCTGGTGGCCGATCTGCGCGCGCTGGGCTTCGAGGCCGCCGTGCGGCCGACGCCGGGCCACCCGATGGTCGTGGGCCGCAAGCCCGGCCCGGGCCGGCACCTGCTGTTCTACGGCCATTACGACGTGCAGCCCGTCGACCCGCTGGACCTGTGGCATCGCGACCCATTCGACCCCGCGATCGAGGACACGGAAAACGGCCCGGTGATCCGCGCCCGCGGCGCCTCGGACGACAAGGGCCAGCTGATGACCTTCGTGGAGGCCTGCCGCGCCTGGAAGGCGGTGCACGGCGACTTGCCCGGCAACCTGACGATCCTGTTCGAGGGCGAGGAGGAATCGGGCTCGCCCTCTCTGGTGCCATTCCTGGAAGAGAACCGGGGCGAGTTGTCGGCCGATCTGGCGCTGATCTGCGACACCGGGCTGTTCGAATCCTCGCGCCCCGCGATCACCACGATGCTGCGCGGGCTCGCGAAGGTCGAATTCACCGTCCGCGCCGCCAGCCGCGACCTGCATTCGGGCATGTACGGCGGGCTGGCGCAGAACCCGATCCGGGTGCTGACCCGCATCCTCGCCGGCCTGCATGACGACCATGGCCGGGTGCAGGTGCCGGGCTTTTACGACGATGTCGACGACCTGCCCGAACAGGTGCGTGCGCAATGGCAGGCGCTGGCCTTCGATCACAAGACCTTCCTCGGCGATGTCGGCCTGTCGGAGCCGGCCGGCGAAAGCGACCGCACGCCGCTGGAGATGATCTGGTCGCGCCCCACCGCCGAGATCAACGGCATCTGGGGCGGCTATACCGGCGCGGGGTTCAAGACCGTGCTGCCGGCCGAGGCGCATGCCAAGGTCTCGTTCCGGCTCGTCTCGCGCCAGGATCCCGACAGGATCCTGCCCGCCTTCCGCGCCTGGATCGAGGCGCAGCTTCCGCCCGATTGCGACCTGGTCTGGACCGAGCCCGAGGGCAGCCCCGCCTCGGTCATGGAAATCGCCGACCCGGCCTTCGAGGCGGCGCGCGGCGCGCTGACGGAGGAATGGGGCCGCGCCGCCAGCTACGTGGGCTGCGGCGGCTCGATCCCGATCGCGGGCTATTTCAAGTCGATCCTCGGGATGGATTCGATGCTGATCGGCTTCGGCAAGGATGACGACCAGATCCATTCGCCGAACGAGAAATACGACATGGAGAGCTTTCACCACGGTATCCGCAGCTGGGCGCGGATCCTCGCCCGGCTGACGGAGTAGCCGGCCGGGCGCGCCGGCACGTGCTCAGGCCTGCCGCGTCAGGGCGATCCGCAGCAGCTTGGCGATCAGCAACACCCAGGGCGTGGCATGCATCAGGAAATCGAAGATGTCGATCGGCCGGGTCAGCGTGCCGGCAATCAGCATCTTCAGCTTTTCCCAGATATGCGGCTCGGGCAGGAACGGCGCGAGGCCAAGCGTCAGCGCCGCGAGGATCAGGATGTTCAGCGGGATCTGGTCCAACAGGGCCAAGGCAATGCTCCGGTGATGATCCGCCACGCCTACGTCCGTCACGGCGCGCGCGCCATGCGGCGGATCGTGGCAGCCGGGGTTTCGGAAGGTGGCGCGGTTGACGGGGCTCGAACCCGCGACCCCCGGCGTGACAGGCCGGTACTCTAACCGACTGAGCTACAACCGCGCAGGGCCTTTCGGCAGACGTTCGGGCGATCCGGGGCGGTGGCGCGGTTGACGGGGCTCGAACCCGCGACCCCCGGCGTGACAGGCCGGTACTCTAACCAACTGAGCTACAACCGCGCATCGCCGCCCGGATCGCCGCCCGAACGTGCAGCGTGTCTTAGGCATCCTCGCGGCCGAGGTCAAGCGGCAAGCGCCGGAATTCGGCGCAACTCAGTCCCGTCCGGCCAGAAAGCCGCGCACGCGCTCCAGCACGCGGTCGGGGCAGGTATCGGGAAAGAAATGCCCGCCCGGCAGCGCCGCCGCTTCCATCGCCGTGCACTGCGGCGCCCATTCGGCGGCGACGTCGTACATCCGCCCCATCGCGCCGTCGGCGCCCCACAGGATCAGCGCCGGCGCGGCGATCCGCGCGCCCGCATCCGC
>CAYUXM010000062.1:0-14017 GCA_964448765.1 uncultured Rhodobacterales bacterium | reverse complement strand
GCCCGCCGGTCGGTTCGTCCATGAACACCAGCCGCGGCCCGGTGACGAGGTTGCGCGCGATCTGCAACCGCTGCTGCATCCCGCCGGAGAAGGCCGAGGGCCGATCGTCGATCCGCGCGGCCTCGATCTCGACCCGACCCATCCAGTCGAGCGCGGTATCGCGGATGTCGCCGTAGTGCCGCGCGCCCACCGCCATCAGCCGTTCGCCCACGTTGCCGCCGGCCGACACGCCCATCCGCAGCCCGTCGCGCGGGTTCTGGTGAACGAAGGCCCAGTCGGTGCGCGACAGCATCCGGCGTTCCGGCTCCGGCATCGTCACGGTGTCGCGCTGGCCGTCGCCGCGGGTGTCGAAGATCACCTCGCCCCGGTCCGGGGCGAGGTGTCCGGCCAGGCAGTTCAGGAGCGTGGACTTGCCCGAGCCGGATTCGCCAACGATCCCCATGACCTCGCCGGGCCAGAGATCGAAACTCACGTCGGCGCAGCCGATCCGCGCGCCATAGGTCTTCGCAAGGCCGCGGACCTGAAGAAGCGGGCGGTCCGAAACCCCTGCGCCTTCCTCGAAAACCCGTTCCGGTGCGGTCATGTCCCGGCCTCCTCGAACGGCGCGGCCAGGGCGCCCTGATGGCCCGCGGCGCGCCGCCCCGCACAATAGTCGGTATCGGAGCAGACGAACATCCGCCCGCCGGCGTCGTCGGTGATCACCTCGTCGAGATAGCTGTCTTCCGCGCCACAGAGCGCGCAGGGATGATCGGCTTTCGAGGGATCGAAGGGATGATCCTCGAAATCGAGGCTGACGACCCTTGTGAAGGGCGGCAGCGCGTAGATCCGCTGTTCGCGGCCTGCGCCGAACAGTTGCAGGGCCGGGCAGTCCGACAGTTTCGGATTGTCGAACTTCGGGATCGGCGACGGGTCCATCACGTAGCGGCCCTCGACCTTCACCGGATAGGCATAGGAGGTCGCGATGGTGCCGTGCCGGGCGATATCCTCGTAAAGCCGGACATGCATCAGCCCGTAATCCTCCAGCGCATGCATCCGCCGCGTCTCCGTCTCGCGCGGTTCGAGAAACCGCAACGGTTCGGGGATCGGCACCTGGTAGACGAGGATCTGGCCCTCGGCCAGCGGGGTTTCGGGAATCCGGTGCCGGGTCTGGATCACCGTCGCCGCATCCGTGCGTTCGGTCACCGCCACCCCGGCGGTCCTTTCGAAGAACCGGCGGATCGACACCGCGTTGGTGGTGTCGTCGGCGCCCTGATCGATCACCTTGAGCACGTCCTCGGGGCACAGGCAGGCCGCCGTCACCTGCACGCCGCCGGTGCCCCAGCCATAGGGCATCGGCATCTCGCGGCTGGCGAACGGCACCTGGTAGCCCGGCACCGCCACCGCCTTGAGCAGCGCGCGGCGGATCATCCGCTTCGTCTCCTCGTCGAGATAGGCGAAATTGTATTGCCCGGATTGGGTCACAGTCCGGCCCCCTTTGGCTGGCATGCGATCCGCGACGGACGACGACGGAGGCCCGGATGCCGCTTTTCGACCTGATATCCTTCGACGATATCGCGGGCAGTTTCGTGATCCTGGCGCTGCTGCGCGCGGCGGTTCTGCCGCTGGCGGCACGGCTGCGGATCGCCGAAGGCGGCTAGGGCGGCGGCCCGGTTCATTCCGCCGCCTCCTGCGCGGCGCGGGTCTGCTCGGCCTCGGCCCTGAGCTTGCGCACCAGTTCCAGTTCGGACTGGAAGTCCACGTAATGCGGCAGTTTTATATGTTCCAGGAACCCCGTGGCCTGGATGTTGTCGCAGTGCGACAGCACGAATTCCTCGTCCTGCGCCGGGGCGCCGGTATCGTCCTCGCCCAGTTCCCGCCAGCGCAGCGCCCGGTCGACGAGGGACATCGCGATGGCCTTGCGCTCGGTCTGGCCGAAGGTCAGCCCGTAACCGCGGGTGAATTGCGGCGGTTCGGTGCGCGAGCCCTTGAACTGGTTCACGGTCTCGCATTCGGTCAGCTCGACCTCGCCGATCTCGACGGCGAAGCCCAGTTCCGGGATTTCCATTTCCACCGCGACGGTTCCGATCCGAAGCTCGCCCACGAAGGCATGGGTGCGGCCGTAGCCGCGCTGGGTGGAATAGGCCAGGCCCAGCACGAATCCCTCGTCGCCGCGCGCCAGCGCCTGCAACCTGAGCGCCCGGTCGGCGGGCAGCGACAAGGGCTCGCGCGTCAGGTCGCGCGGCTCGGCGCCGGTGGCCGCGGCGGGTTCGATCATCCCGTCGCGGCCGAGAAAGCCGGTGATATGCGGCACCGGGCCCGGCTGCGGTTCGGCCCGCGGGGCCTTTGCCACCCCGCCCTCCGCCGCCAGCGCGAAATCCAGCAGCCGGTGGGTATAGTCGAAGGTCGGGCCCAGCACCTGCCCGCCCGGCGCGTCCTTGAAGGTGGCCGAGATCCGGCGGATGCAGGCCATCGCGGCGGTGTCCACCGGCACCGAGGCGCCGAAGCGCGGCAGCGTCGTGCGATAGGCGCGAATGAGGAAGATCGCCTCGATCAGGTCGCCGCGCGCCTGCTTGATCGCCAGCGCCGCCAGCCCCCGGTCGTAAAGCGAGCCCTCGGCCATCACCCGGTTCACCGCCAGCGCCAGTTGCCCGGCGATCTGGTCGAGCCCCAGCGCCGGCACGGCGGGATCGCCGCGGCGTTCCTCGGCCAGCCAGGCATGGGCGTTCTCGATGGCGCGTTCGCCGCCCTTGACCGCGACATACATCAGCCCGCCTCCACCCGTGTCGACCGCGGCAGCGCGGCCAGCCGGTCGCCGGCGGTGAAATAGCAATCGAAGCCCAGCGGGAACCGCGCGCGGTTGTCCGCGAAGGCCGCGACCTCGGGCAGGTTCAGCGCCGCCGCGCCGGCGATGCCCGGGCCGGTCAGCCGCGCGCCCTGGGCCACGAGCACGGGCCGTTCGACGATCAGCGTGACGGAGCGGTCGGGATAATCCGCCGTGCCGGCCGGGAACCGGTGCAGCGGCTGCAGCGCCGGCCAGTCGCCCAGCGCGAAGGCCGCCCGGTCCGGCGGGCCGATCGGCGCGCCGGTGTGGAAGGCGATCCAGTCGCGCACCGCCGCCCGGTCATGCGAGGCGGCAAGGTGCAGCGGCGTGGTGCGGTCGGTCAGCACCAGCAGCAGCACACCCGCCGCCACCGACAGCGGCGCGGGCGGCGCGGCCCCGGCCACCGCGTGGATCGTGCCGGGCCGCGCCATCGCGTCGAGCGCGGCGCGAAAGCCGCGCGCGGCCTCGACCGGCGGATCGGCGAAGCCGCCCTGAAGGGCTGCCGTCTCCATCAATCCTCCCCCCGGACCATCGTGAAGAATTCCACCTTCGTCGCCGCCGCGCGGGCGGCGCGGGCGCTTCGGCGGGCCGTTTCCTCGGCGGCCAGCGGGGCCAGCACGCGGGCCTCGACCTCGGCCGCCTGCCCGGTCTGCATCAGCGCGTCGACCAGCGCCGCGCGGCGCGCGTGATCACGGTCGCGGCCCTGCACATAGGCATGGCCGACCGCGCCCGAGGCCAGCCGCAGCGAACAGCGCGTCACCGTCATCTCGCCGAGGTTGAAGGCATCGCCCGCGCCGCCGATCCGGCCGCGGACCATCACCGCGCCGATCTCCGGCGGCCGCAACAGCGCGTGGTCGGGCAGATCGGCGCCCAGCAGCGCAGCCAGCCGCCCCGGTTCGGCCCGGGCCAGAAGCCCCATCCAGGCCTGCCGTCCGGCGCTGGCGGTCATGTCGGGGGCGGTCATCTAGACACCTTGCCTGCTTGTCGAGCTTCCTATACAACTAGACAAACTTTACGGCCCCGCCCCGAGTCGGACAACCCCCCACACCGTGAAGGTTTGATGACAGCCGCCCCCCGCACCCCGATCTGGCAGGCGATCGCCGAGGCGCTGCGCGCCGAGATCGCCGAAGGGCTCTATCGCCCCGGCGACCGGCTGCCGACCGAGGCGCAACTGGCCGCGCGGTTCGGGGTGAACCGGCATACCGTGCGCCGCAGCCTCGCCGCGCTGGCTTCGGCCGGGCTGGTCCATTCGCGCCGCGGCGCCGGGGTGTTCGTGGCGGCGAACCCGGTCGTCTACCCGCTGGGCCGGCGGGTGCGCTACCACCAGAACCTGCGCGCCGCCGGGCAGATGCCCGGGCGCGAGATCCTGCGCATCGAAACCCGGCCCGGCGCAGCGCGCGAGACCGAGGCGCTGGCCCTGCCCGAGGGGGCGCAGGTGCATGTCTACGAAGGCATTTCCTTCGCCGACGGCGTGCCGATGGCGCTGTTTCGCTCGGCCTTCCCGGCGGCGCGGTTTCCCGGCCTGCCCGATCACCTGCGCGAGGATCGGTCGGTCACCCGCGCGCTGGCGCTGCAGGGCGTGGCCGACTACACCCGCGCGATCACCCGGCTGTCGGCCGAGCGCGCCACGGCGACCGAGGCCCTGCGCCTGCGCCTGCCCGAGGGGGCGGCGCTGTTGCGCACCCAGGCCGTGAATGTCGATGCGGCGGGACAGCCGGTGGAATTCGGCACCACCTGGTTCGCCGGCGACCGGGTGACGCTCACGGTGACGCCGGACTGATCGAAAATCCGGCAGCCTTGCAACGGATCGCGCGATTGTCACGGCTCCGTCACGGATTCGGGTTATCCACAGGGCCCAATCGAGAACCGGAGCAGTTCCATGGCAGCCGTGCTTCCGCCCCTGCGCCTTGTCGGCGCGACGATCCTGCGCGACCGCGAGATGCAGTCGCGGTCGGTGGCGATCGCGGACGGCCGGATCACCCGCGGCCCGCTGCCGGCGGTCGATCTTGAGGGCTTTTACGTCTTCCCCGGCATCGTGGACCTGCACGGCGACGCCTTCGAACGCCACCTGACCCCGCGCCCCGGCACCGGCTTCGACCTCGTCGACGGGCTGGCCAGCGCCGACCGCGAGGCGGCGGCGAACGGCGTCACGACGGCCTGGTTCGCCCAGGGCTGGAGCTGGGAGGGCGCGCGTCGCGGCCCCGACCATGCCGAGGCGGTGCTGGAGGCGCTGGACCGGCACCGGCGCCGGACGCTGATCGACATCCGGGTGCAGCTGCGCTGCGAAACCCACCTTGTCGATCACGGCGCGCGACTGATCGAGACGGTGCGGCGCCACAGGATCGACTACGTCGTGTTCAACAACCACCTGTCGGAGGCCGAGGAAACCCGCCGCGCCCGGCCCGAGGTCTTCGCGATGTGGGCCCATGCGCTGGGCCTGACGCCCGAGGATTACCTCGCCGGGCTGGAACGCGCCGCGGCGCGGGCGCGCGAGGTGCCGCGGCACCTGTGCACGCTGGCCGAGGCTTTCGACCGGATGGGCGTGGTCTATGGCAGCCATGACGATCCCGACGGCGAGACGCGGGAACGGTTCTCGATGATCGGCGCGCGGATCGCGGAATTTCCCACGACGCGCCGCGCCGCGGCGGCCGCCAGGGCGATGAACGACCCGGTGCTGATGGGCGCGCCGAACGTGGTGCGCGGCGGCAGCCAGTCGGGCAACATCGCCGCCGCCGACCTGGTCAAGGCGGGGCTGTGCGATGCGCTGGTGTCGGACTACTACTACCCGGCGCTGGTTCAGGCGGTCTGGGCGCTGGTCGATGCCGGGCTGAAGACCCTGCCGGAGGCCTGGGCGATGATCTCCACCCGCCCGGCGGAAATCCTGCGCCAGCCCGACCGCGGCGTGATCGCGCCGGGCAAGCGGGCCGACCTGACCATCGTGAATGCCGAGACCCGGCGGGTGGAGGCGACGATCGCCGGCGGCCGGCTGGCCTATCTGGCCGGCGAGGCCGGGCGGCGCTTCCTGTCCGCGCCCGAGGCGCTGCGGATGGCGGCGGAATGACGGCGCGGGCCGCACGATCCCTTTGCCGTCATACAGCCTTTAGGATGCAGGTTACCTTTGCGCGCTAGGGTCACGGTGTTTTCAGCACCAAACCCTTTCGAATCGGCGGAGCGGCCCCTGGGCCGCCCCATTTTTCTTGCCGCCCGCCGGGCTTCGGCCCGCCTCAGCCGCCGTGCTTTTCGAGGAAGGCCTCGGCCGGCAGGGCGCGGAAATCCTCCAGCGCCGCGCGCAGGCGGGCATGGTCCCAGTCCCACCAGCCCAGCGCGACCAGCCGCTCCGCCACGGGCTTCGGCAGCCGGTCGCGCAGCGGCGCGGCGGGCACCCCGGCGACGATCGTGTAGGGCGCCACGTCGCGGGTGACCACCGCGCCCGCGGCCACCACCGCGCCGATTCCCACCGTCACCTCGGGCCGCACGATCGCGCCGTGGCCGATCCAGCTGTCATGCCCGATCACGCAACGCCGCGCCCCGCGCCGGGCAAAGAACGCCGCGTCATGGTCCGCATCGTCCCAGTAATCGGCGGAGCGGTAGAGGAAATGATGCAGGCTGGCATTGCCCATCGGGTGATCGGAGGGGCCGATCCGGGTGAAGCTGGCGATATTGGCGAACTTGCCGACCGTCGTGTTGGCGATGTCGGCATAGCGGTCGCAATAGCTGTAGTCGCCGATCTCGGCATGCGACAGCCGGCTGCCGCGGCCGATCTCGACGAACCGGCCGAAGCGGGTGTCGGTGATCTGGCAGTCGGGGTGGATGACGGGGGTTTCGGCGGACAGGCGGGCCATGCGTCTCTCGGGTCTCGGGGCCTAACCCTTGCCCTTGATCAGCCGGCCGCGCAACCAGCCCGACACGGTATCCATCAGCATCACCATCACCACGATCAGGACGATGTAATAGGTGACCTCTTCCCAGTCCTTCTGGGTGATGATCGCCTGGGTGATCAGCAGGCCGATGCCGCCGCCGGTGATCGCGCCGATGATCGTGGCCGAGCGGGTGTTGGATTCGAAGAAATACAGCACCTGGCTGATCAGCACCGGCGCGACCTGCGGGATCACGCCGAAGCGGTAGCGCTGCACCGGCCGCGCGCCGGTCGACTCGATCCCCTCGATCTGCTTGCCGTCGACGTTTTCCAGCGCCTCGGAGAACAGCTTGCCGAAGCTGCCCGAGTCGGTGAACAGGATCGCCAGCGCGCCGGTCAGCGGGCCGGGCCCGAAGGCGCGCGACAGAAGGATCGTCCAGATCAGCGCGTCGACGCCGCGCACGAAGTCGAACAGCCGCCGGAACGCCTGCCGCACGATCATCAGCGGGGTGAAGTTGCGCGCCGCGAGGAACGCCATCGGCAGGGCCGCCATCGCCGCGCCCATCGTGCCGAGGAAGGCCATCAGGATCGTCTCGAAGATCGCCCAGGCGACGGCGCCGTGCTGCCACATCGCGTTGGTCCAGAAATCGTGCCAGGCCCCGGCGATGTTCGTGCGGTCGGGATCGATCTGCGGGCCGAACAGGATCTCGAGCACGCCGCGGTTGTGATAGGGGCTGTCGAGCGTGAACCAGAACAGCTCCCAGCCGAAGAAGTAGCGGAACACCTCGGTGCGGTTGCGCGTCACCGTCATCCGGCCGGCGTCGGTGCGGATGTCGAGCCGCGCGGAGGAATAGCTGGCGAACTCCGGCAGGCCGGCCTCGCCGTCCTCGATCTGCACCCCGCCGGCGCGGCTGGCGCGGGCGGCGATGTCGCCGAACTCGGGATGGTGGTAGATCGCGGTATTGTCTGGGCCGAAGGTCACCCGGTGACCGTCGGGCAGCGCGATCTCGACCGTCTCGCCCGACACCGCGACCCAGTCGGGCACCTGCCCCTCGGGCCAGGCGCCCTTGCGCTCGCCCTCCTTGGCCACCGTGATCTCGCCGGTGCGGTTGTCGCGGGTCACGTGGGTCTTGTAGCTGACGGTATCGCTGAGCAGCGTCACCGCGTTGTCGCCGCGCGCCTTCTCGGCGATGCCGGCAAGGTCGAAGGCGAAGAACACGTAGATGAAATAGGCGGCCAGCACCACCGGCACCGACAGCGCCAGCAGCCGCTTGCGGCGGATCAGCGCCGCGGCGGCCGCGCGGCGGGTGGCGAGATCGGTCATCGCGCCGGCGGTCATGGTCATGGCGTCATCTCCGACCGGCCATGTGTCAGCCGGTTCCTGAGCACGCTCGACAGCTGGTCGACCGCGACGATGGTCAGGAACAGCAGCACGAAGATCGCCGCGGCCTCGTCGAACCGGCCCTGCCCCCAGGACATCGAGTTGCGCAGCTCGTAGCCGATGCCGCCGGCGCCGACGAAGCCGAGGATCGCCGAGGCGCGGATGTTGATCTCGAAGCGCAGGAGCGCGTAGCTCATGTAGTTCGGCGCGACCTGCGGGATCACCCCGTAGGCCATGCGCTGCGTCCATGTCGCGCCGACGGAGGCCAGCCCCTCCACCGGCTTGAGATCGGCGTTCTCGTTGACCTCGGAGTAAAGCTTGCCCAGCGCCCCGGCGGTATGGATCGCGATGGCGATCACCGCGGGCACCGGCCCGACGCTCATGATGAAGATCAGCACCAGCGCGACGACGATTTCAGGAATCGCGCGCAGGATGTCCATCGTGCGGCGGAACACCGGGATCATCCGCGGCCACGGCGCCAGCCCGCGGGTCGCCAGCAGCGACAGGACCATCCCGCCCAGGAAACCCAGAAGGGTGGACACGGCGGCGATGTTCAGCGTCTCGACCAGCGCGGGGAAGTATTTCAGCAGCAGCCCGGGCAGTCCGGCGCGCTTTTCCCAGGCTTCGGCCACCACGTCGGCGGGAAAGTCGAAGATGTTGCCGATGCCGTCCCAGAACCCGCCGGCGTTGCGGTCGTCGGCGATCATGAAGCCCGAGATCATCAGGATCACGAAGACCATCAGCATCAGGCCGTTGTACAGCCGCCGGCGTTGCACGAGCGCCTGGTAGGCCTGGCGGGTCGCCTCGGTCGTGCCGGGCGTCGGGGCGGCGATATCGGCCATGGGGGCTCCGGAAAGCGAAGCCGGGGCCCCGATGGGGCCCCGGCGGAAGGATCGATCCGCTTACTGCGACTTGGCGCGGCGAACCTCGATGATCGTCTCGTAGGCGTCGTGGCCGATCGGCTCGAAGCCGGCGGTCTCGCCCGCGGCGACGTTGTAGGTGCATTCCGGGTCACGCTCGAACAGGCCCTTGACCAGGTCGGTCATGGTCGCCTTCACGTCGTCCGGCAGCGCCTTGCGCAGCACGATCGGGCCTTCCGGGATCGGCTTGGAGATCCAGATCTGGCGCAGTTCGTTCATGTCGACGAGGCCGGAATCGACCGCCTTGCGCAGCGCGCCCGAGTTGTAGCCGTCTTCCCAGGCGCCCTGGCCGTCGGCCCAGGTCACGCCGGCGTCGATGTCGCCGTTGTAGACCGCGACGATGGTCTGCTCGTGGCCGCCGGTGAACACCACGTCACCGAAATAGGCGCCCGGTTCCATCGTCGAACCGGTGGCCTGCGGGATCTCGATCGAGGGGATCAGGTAGCCCGAGGTGGAGTTCGGATCGCCGAAGCCGAAGACCTTGCCGGTCATGTCGTCGAGCGATTCGATGCCCGAATCGACGCGCGCGAAGCCGATCGAATGGTAGCTGAAGGAACCGTCGAGGTTGGTCTTGACCAGAACCGGCTCCACCGCTTCGGGGTCCGACAGGTAGGTCGCGGCATAGCCCGACGCGCCGAGCCACGCCATGTCGATCGAACCGCCCAGCAGGCCCTGGATCACGCCGTTGTAGTCGGCCGGGGCGAACAGCTTGGTTTCGACACCCAGCGCCTCTTCGGTGTAGGCACGCAGGCATTCGTTGTTGTTCATCCGATCCTGGGCGTTTTCGCCGCCGAGGATGCCGATCCGGAACTCGGTGATTTCCTGGGCCATGGCCGGGGCGGCCAGGGCTGTGGTGGCCACGAGGGCAGCAAGCAGCTTCTTCATCGTCTTCCTCTCTGGTTGCGCCCCCGCCGGACGCGGCGGGGGTGGTGAGACTTGGGGTCAGGCTCGGATGACCTCGACTTCCTCCATCATCGCCCGCGCGGCCGGGTCGAGCGCCGGCAGCGCGGTGGAGGTCGAGGATTCGGAAAAGGTTTCGTCGGCGCCGTAGATGTCGCGCGCGACGCCGGTCGTCAGCTGCTCGGGCGTGCCGTCGAAGACGATCCGGCCCGCGCGCATGCCGATCACCCGGTCGCAGTAGCGCCGCGCGGTGTCGAGCGTGTGCAGGTTGGCGATCACCGTGCGGCCGTCTTCCTCGTGGATCCGGCGCAGGCTGTCCATCACCACCTGCGCGTTCATCGGGTCGAGGCTGGCGATCGGTTCGTCGGCGAGGATCACCTTCGGATCCTGCATCAGCGCCCGCGCGATCGCGACGCGCTGCTGCTGGCCGCCCGACAGCGCCTCGGCGCGCTTCGGCGCCTGTTCGGCGATGCCGAGCCGGTCGAGAATGTCGATGGCACGGTGAATGTCGGCCTGGCCCCAGAGGTTGAACATCGTCGCCAGGGTGGAGCGCTTGTTGAGAAGCCCGTGCAGCACGTTGGACACGACATCCATCCGCGGCACCAGGTTGAACTGCTGGAAGATCATCGCGCAATCGCCCTGCCAGGCACGTTTTTCCGCGCCCTTGAGGCCCAGCACGTCGCGCCCCTCGACCAGCAGCCGGCCGGAGGTCGCATCGGTCAGGCGGTTCATCATGCGCAGGAAGGTCGACTTGCCCGCGCCGGAGCGGCCGATGATCCCGATGAAGGCCGGGCGGTCCACGGCGAAGGTCGCCGCGTCCACGGCCACGTTCTGCCCGAAGACCTTCGTCACGCCGTCCACGTCGATCAGCATGCTTCCCCCTTCACCCGACCGACGGCGGGTTTAGGAGGGCGGCGTCACGCGAATGTATCGGAACGGTGAAAGTTTCGTGACGCCACCGACGCCCGCCGCCCGCTCACTCCCCCGCCGCGCGGACGGCGCGGGGCCGCGGCGCGAGGCCGTCGGCCAGCAGGTCCACCGCGCGGCCCTCGGCGGCCGAAAGCTGTGCCGCATGGCCCATGGCGACGGCCCACCAGCCGTCGTCGAGCGTGACCTCGACCGGGCCGCGCCGGGCCGCGGCGCGGGCGAAACGGTCATGCTGGAAGAAGGTCGATCCGTTGTGATCGCCGGCGGCCAGCAGGATCGGGTCGACCGGAATCTCGATCCGCCGCGGGCCTTTCGGCGCGCGCGGCGAATGCACGACCTCGGCGACCGGCGCGGGGCCGAGGCCGGCGGGCCAGAACCGCCCCGGCCCGGGCACGAAGGCCTCGATCTTGCCGGCCGGGCCGACGGCTGCGATCTCTTCCTGGTAGCGCGCGCCCTCGGCGAACATGCACAGTTCCAGCACCGCCCGCGCGCCCGAGGCGAAATCGACGATCACGAAGCCATGGTCCCAGATGTCGGGCACCTCGTCGCCGTAGCGTTCGTCGAGATGGTTCACCGCCTGCCCGGCCGAGGCCATGACCCGCACCGGGTCGGACCGCAGGATCAGCCGCATCAGGTCGAAGAAATGGCAGCATTTCTCGACGAAGGTGCCGCCGGAATTGCGGTTGAAGCGGTTCCAGTCGCCGATCTTGGGCAGGAACGGGAACCGGTGTTCGCGGATCGACAGCATCCGCACCCCGCCGGTCACCGCCTCGGCCTCGTCGATCAGCCGCGCGACGGCGGGCATGTAGCGGTATTCCATCGCCACCCAGACCGGCGCGGGATAGCGGTCGCGGAAGGCCGCGACGCGGGGCGCGGCGACGGGATCGGTGAACAGCGGCTTTTCCACCAGCACCGGCAGCGCCCGGCCGGCGGCCGCGATCGCCTCCAGCTGGTCGAGATGGTGGTGGTTGGGCGAGGCGATCAGCACCGCCTCGATCTCCGGCCGGGCCAGCAGCGCGGGCAGGTCGTCGATCAGCGCCGCGCCGGGGGCGAGGCCGGCCGCGGCCTGCCGCATCCCGGCATCCGGTTCATGGATCGCCGCCACCGAGGCGCCGGGCACCAGCGCGATGTTGCGCAGATGCTCCTGCCCCATCATGCCGCAGCCGATGATTCCCCAGCGCATTCCCTCAGCCCCCTGCCCCGTCGTTGTCGCCCATCGGCTCACGCGATCCGCGCCACGTAGCGCACCACGTCGGCGTCGAACCAGGCGCGCGAGACTTCGGCCCGCGCCCCGTCGCGCGCCAGGCTGACCCGGTCCACCAGCCCCGCGGGCGCCCCGGCGGGCTTGCCGAACGCCGCGGGCGCCCAGCCCGGCACCGTGCCGATGCCGACGCGATCCTCGGCCCCGGTGATCCACAGACCCAGCCGCTGTCGGTAGTAGAGGTAGAGCGAGGGCGCGAGGTCACCGGCGGCGATCCGGTCGGCATAGGCGCCGTCAAGCCAGATCTCCTCCACCGCCGCGGGCTGGCCGCCGACGCGGCGCAGCCGGCGGATCCGGTGGCCGTGCGCCGCCGTGCCGAACGCGGGCCAGCCGGCGGGCTTGGGCAACCGGTCGACCGAGATCACATCGGCCGTCGGCAGCCCGCCGCCCTGCAACAGCTCCAGCCGAAAGAGCGCGTAGACCGAGGGCACATCGGCCCGCGCCCGGACGTAGTTGCCCGAGCCCTGCACCCGCTCCACCAGCCCCTTGGCGGTCAGGTCGGCCAGCGCCTTCCGCAGCGTGCCGACGGCGACGCCCAGCTCCGCCGCCATCTCGCGTTCCGGCGGCAGCCGCGCGCCGTCGGGCAGACGGCCCGAGGCGATCTCGCGGATCAGCATCTCCGCGAGGTCGAGGTAAAGCGGCAAGGCGCCCGGCTTCGGCATCAGTCCCCGGCTGCGACAATTGATCCATGATTGATCTACATCAAGGCGGGTGTTACGCAAGCACAAATTTCGCGGAGGAATCGATGACGATCGTCCCCATCACCTCGCCCGATCTCGACGCCTGCGAGGTGTCGTGGTTCGCCGCGCTGTGTTCCGACGACTACCGCTATCTCGGCGTGCCGGACGGCAGCCTGCGATCGTCCTGGGCGCATTGTTCCGAGATCGTGAAGACCGCCGAAGAGCTGGGCTTTCGCAACATCCTGTGCCCGTCGTCCTACCAGGTCGGGCAGGACACGCTGTCCTTCGTCGCCGGCTGCGCGCCGATCACCGACCGGATCAACCTGCTGGCCGCCGTCCGCTGCGGCGAGATGCAGCCGATCATGCTGGCCCGCACCATCGCCACGCTCGACCACATGCTGGAAGGCCGGCTGACGGTGAACATCATCTCGTCCGACTTTCCCGGCGAACAGGCGGAGTCGCGGTATCGCTACCAGCGCTCGCGCGAGGTCGTGCAGATCCTCAAGCAGGCCTGGACGCGGGAGGTGATCGACCACGAGGGCGAGGTCTATTCGTTCCGGGGCCTGACCACCGATCCGGCGAAACCCTACCAGACCGGCGGGCCGCTGCTGTATTTCGGCGGCTATTCGCCCGACGCGCTGGAGCTTTGCGGCGAACATTGCGATGTCTACCTGATGTGGCCCGAAACGAAGGAGATGCTGGCCGAGCGGATGCGCGCGGTGCACGCGCGCGCCGCCGCGCATGGCCGGACGCTGGACTACGGGCTGCGCGTGCACATGATCGTGCGCGACACCGAGGCCGAGGCGCGGGACTACGCGCGCGAGCTCGTCTCGCAGCTTGACGCCGGTGCCGGGGCGGCGATTCGCGGCCGCGCGCTCGACGCGACATCGCTGGGCGTGGCGCACCAGGCCGCCAACCGTTCCCTTGCCGATGACGAGGGCTATATCGAGCCGCACCTGTGGACCGGCGTGGGCCGCGCGCGGTCGGGTTGCGGGGCGGCGCTGGTGGGATCGACGGACCAGGTGATGAGCGAGATCGAGCAATACCGGAAGATGGGTATCCGGGCCTTCATCTTTTCGGGCTATCCACATCTGGACGAGGCGCGGCATTTCGGCACGCGGGTGCTGCCGGGGTTGAAGACCTGCTCGCTGCCGCAGGAATACGGGCGGGTGCCGGCCAGGGTGCCGGCCACGCCGCTGGGAACGGGAGAGAGGCGTTGATGGAACGGGTGCATCTTGGCGCGGGGCTGAGCTTCAGCCGGATCGTCTACGGGCTGTGGCGGCTGGGCGACG
>CAYUXM010000061.1:0-14039 GCA_964448765.1 uncultured Rhodobacterales bacterium | reverse complement strand
GCGCGGCGATGATCTCGCCGCCGCGGCGGGCGTAGGTCGGCGGCGGCAGGGCCAGCCGCAGGGTCAGGTCGCTCACCCCGGCCTCGGCCAGCAGCGCCTTCGCCTTCTCGGGGTCATGCGCCGACAGGCCGGTCAGGTCGACATAGTCGGGATTGTGCGGCGCGAAATGGGTGCCGATCGGCGTGCCGTAACCGAACATCGCGCCGTCGATGATTTCCTGGCGGTCGATGGCATGGGCGATGGCCTGCCGCACCTTGACGTTCGACAGGGCCGGCTGGCGGTTGTTCATCGCCAGGATCGTCTCGCCCTCGGTCGAGCCGACGATCACGGAAAACCGCGGATCTGCGCCGAGCTGCGGCAGGGTTTCGGGCGCGGGAAAGTTCGGAAAGGCATCGACATCGCCGGCCATCATCGCCGCGAAGGCCGCCGTCGGGTCCGAGATGAACTTGAAGGTGGCGCGTTTCAGGGCCGGTTTCGTGCCCCAGTAGTCCGGGTTCTCGACCAGCTCCACCCGGTCGCCCTGGACCCAGTTGCCCAGTCTGAACGGGCCGGTGCCGACCGGCGCGGTGGCGGCCTCGTCTGCGGTTTCAGGGGCGAGGATCACCGCGTCGCCCCAGGCCATGTTGAACGGGAAGTTGCCGTTCGGCGAGGACAGGGTGACCGTGACGGTCAGCGGATCGGCGACCTCGACGCTTTCGATCCCGGCGAACAGCGCCTTTTGCGCATTCGCGCTGTCCTCGGCGCGGGCGCGGTCGAGGCTGAACTTCACGTCCTCGGCGTCGAAGGCGGTGCCGTCGTGGAAGGTCACGCCGTCATGCAGGTGGAAGGTATAGACGGTGCCGTCGCCCGACACGTCCCAGCGTTCTGCCAGCGCCGGCAGCACCGCGCCGTCCGGGCCGAAGCGGGTCAGCCCCTCGAAGACATTGGCATAGACGACCTCGTCGATCGCCGCGGCGGCGCCGCCGGTCGGATCGAGATTCGGCGGTTCCAGCACCATGCCGATGGTGATCGCGTCGGGTGCGGCATGGGCCGCGCCCGCGGCCAGCGCCAGCGCCGCGGCGGTGATCCTCAGACGGGTGAACATTTTCTCTCTCCCTGTCCCCGTGTCCCTCTGGCGTCAGCTTGCGCCCGGAAGGCTCAGCAAAGCAACTCTTTCAACACCAGCGCCATGACGCGGGCACTGTCCATCATGTCGCCGATCCCGACCCATTCGTCGGGCTGGTGCGCGAGATCGAGAATGCCGGGGCCGTAGGCGATGCAGTTCCGCAGCCGTCCGATCCGGTCGATGTGCTTCTGGTCGTAGGTGCCCGGCGAGACGACGAAACCCGGCGGCGCGCCCAGCACCGCCTCGACCGCGCGGGCGGTGGCGCCGACGACCGGCGCGGCGCGGTCGGTCATCGTGGGCTGCACCTCGAACAGGTCGCGGACCTCGTAGTCGAAGGACGGGCGGCGCGCCTTGACCGCCTCCAGCATCCGCGTGACCTCGCGCTTCACCTCGGCCACGTCTTCCTCGATCAGGAAGCGCCGGTCGATGACGATGCGGCAGCGGTCGGCCACGCAGGGCGCGGGCAGGCCGGTGTAGCCCGCGTCCTGCTCGGCCTCGCCGCCGTGGATCGAATTGATGTTGAGCGTCGATTGCCGGGCGCCTTCGGGGATCACCGGCATCTCGGTGCGCTTGCCGGCGAGCAGCGGGTAGAGCACCCGCTCCATCTCGTCCAGCACGGCGCCCATGTGGCGGATCGCGCTGTCGCCGAGAAACGGCATGGAGCCATGCGCGATGCGGCCCCTGGTCTCGATCTCGGCCCACCAGACGCCGCGATGGCCCAGGCAGATGCGATCCTTGTGCAAGGGTTCGGGGATGATGACGTGCTGCACCCGCGCCGGGTCGAAATATCCCCGTTCGGCCAGCCAGGCGACGCCGCCGTAGCCGCCCGATTCCTCGTCCGCCGTCGCGGATATCTCGATCGCGCCGGCATGGTCGGGGCAGGCGGCCGCGAAGGCCTCGGCGGCGATCACCGCGGCGGCGATCCCGCCCTTCATGTCGCAGGCGCCGCGGCCGTAGATCCGGTCGCCCTCGACCTCGGCGGCGAAGGGATCGCGGGTCCAGCCGTTGCCGACCTCGACGACATCGTGATGGCCGTTGAAATGCACGCAGTCGCCCGGACGCGCGCCGTCGCGCCGGGCGACGAGGTTCCAGCGCGGATGGGCATCGCTGTCACCCGGCGCGCCGGTGGCGCGCAGCACCTGGCAGGCATAGCCCGCGCCGTCCAGCCGCGCGGCGAGAAAATCGCAGATCTCGCGGTAGTTCCGGCCCGGCGGGTTGAGCGTGGGAATCCGGATCAGATCCTGCGTAAGTCGCACCAGCGCGTCGCCGCGCGCGTCGATCTCGGCGAGAATGGCGGGGTCAGGGGTGGTCATGGCGCCGCAGCCTAGGACCGCGCCGGGCGCGGCGCAACGGCCAAATCCGGGCCAGTCGCGCGACAAAGGGGTGGCGTCCGGCGGCCACAGGGCCCACATGTGGGGCGGGCGCGGCGCTGCGCCCGGAAGGAAGGGGCGATGCTGGCCTTAGGCAAACTCGCGGTGTTTCTGTTCCTGGCGCTGACGGTGGTGTATCTGTCGGTCTCGGCCTATTCGCGGTCGGTGCGGCGCGAGAAGCTGGAGGACGAATGGGATGCGGATCCGAAGGGCGATGCGGCGGCCCGCGACGCCTTCATCGAAGCGGGCATGCGCGACTACGACCGCGGATTGCGGCGGCGCCTGATCTGGCTGGTCTACATCGTGCCGGCGCTGCTGATCCTCGCGTTGATCTACTTCACCAACTATTCCTGAGGCCCGCATGCGTTACGTCAAATGGTCCCTCCTCGCGCTGCTGGTGCTGTTCGTGCTGGCCTTCCTGCACTACACCCTGCCCGACCGCGACATCGTGCGCGTCACCTCGACCGAGACGCGGCGGATCGATTTCGGCGAGAACTCGATGTTCTGGGCGGCGCCGGACGTGGGCACATCCGCCAATCCCACGCGCGACGTGCGTTTCATCAACGCGGTGAAGCCGAACGGCCGCGTCATCGTCTACCGCAACGAGGATACGGGCTGGGGCTGGCCGCCCTATTTCAAGCTCGATTCCTCGAACCTCCAGGCCGAGGCGGATGACATCAAGTCGACGCCGGAGACACCGAAATGGGTGGTGATGACGCATTACGGCTGGCGCAACGAGTTTCTCACGATCTACCCCAACGCCGTGGCCGTGCGCCCCGCCGAGGGGCCGGAGGAACGGCTGATCCCCTGGCTCAACATGGTGATCCTCGCGGTGCTGGCCGCGCTCGCCGTCTGGCTGTGGCTGATGCTGGCGCAGCTCCACGAACGGGTGATCGAACCGGCGCTGATCCGTTTCGCCGACTGGCGCGCGGGGCTCAGGAACCGGTTCTGGCCACGCTGAGCGGGCTTCACGCGTCGCGCGCGCCCTCGATCTCCCACCAGTCCAGCAGGTCGCGCGCCTTCGGCGCGGCAACGCCGATGACCTGCAGCGCGTAGATGTCGAGGCCGATCATCCCGGCCAGACGGTAGCCCTGCACCGCGCCGTCATGCGCCGGCCCGCCCTGCAGGAAATGCGCCTCGATCGTGCGCGCGGCGGACATCAGCGCAAAGATGATCTCGCCGGCCGAGGCGGCCGGCCAGCGCAGCGCCATCTCGCGCGTCAGGCCACGCCAGGCGCCCGGCCCTTCCATCAGCCGTTCCAGCGCGAACACGCCCATGTCGGTGGAGGCAGAGGGCAAGCCCATGCCGGGTCCAATCGCTTAAAACAAATGATTTGATTCCATCTCGCAGGGCCAATACCCCGCAGCGCCACAATCCCAGCAAACGCGCCGTGGCGAAACCCAGAATCGCCGCATTTTTTAACGAAGTGTTAACCGGGCCGGTCCCGCGCAGGGCCGTTGAAGCGGGCCCGGCCTTTCGCTAGCCTCGCCGGGCCGGTCCCGCCGGGGCCGCGAAGGGGGAAGAGGCATGTCCACGCCGCCGCATGACCGCCCGAACCGGCCCCGCAACGCCGGGACCGGGCTGCAGACCGACTGGTTCGACGCCGTCGCGGTGAACACGCCGGCGGCCGAACGCCGCGCCGCGACACTGACCACCCGGCGCACGGTCAAGAAGGCGTGGCAGGCGGCGTGGCTGGTCAACGCGATCCGCTGCATGGACCTCACGACGCTGTCGGGCGACGACACCGGGGACCGCGTCGCGCGGCTTTGCGCCAAGGCGCGCCGCCCGCTCGGCGACGCGGTCATGGCGGGGCTGGGGCTGGAGGCGCTGACGGTCGGCGCGGTCTGCGTCTACCCGACGATGGTGGCGGCGGCGGTGCGGGCGCTGGCCGGCAGCGGGGTTCCCGTCGCCTCGGTCGCGACCGGATTTCCCGCCGGGCTGATGCCGCTCGACCTGCGGCTGGCCGAGATCCGCTACGCGGTCGACCAGGGCGCCGACGAGATCGACATCGTCATCACCCGCGCGCATGTGCTGGGGGCCGAGTGGGCCGCGCTGCATGACGAGGTGGCCGCGATGCGCGAGGCGGCGGGGGCGGCGCATCTCAAGGCGATCCTCGCCACCGGCGATCTCAAGACGCTCAGGAACGTCTACAAGGCCTCGATGGTGGCGATGCAGGCCGGCGCCGATTTCATCAAGACCTCGACCGGCAAGGAGGGCGTGAACGCCACCCTGCCGGTGTCGCTGGTGATGTGCCGGGCGCTGCGCGACTACGGCGACCGCACCGGTTACCAGATCGGCTTCAAGCCCGCCGGCGGGATGAAGACGGCCAAGGACGCGATCGCCTGGCAGATCCTGATGAAGGAGGAGCTGGGCACCGACTGGCTGCGCCCCGACCTGTTCCGGCTGGGCGCCTCGTCGATGCTGGGCGATATCGAACGCCAGCTCGAACACCATGTCACCGGGCGCTACGCCGCCGCCTATCGCCACGCGATGGCCTGAGGGGACCGATGCCGAGAATTCAGGAGATACTGGAAACCATGGATTACGGCCCCGCCCCCGAAGCCGCCGGCGCGGTGCTGGACTGGCTGAAGGCCCGCGCCCGCTTCGGCCATTTCATCGACGGCGCCTTCACCCGGCCCGGCGAAACCTTTGCCACCGACAACCCGGCCACCGGTGAACCGCTTGCCGAGGTCACGCAGGGCACGGCCGACGACGTGGCCGCGGCGGTGAAGGCCGCGCGCGCCGCGCAGCCGGGCTGGGCGAAGCTGGCCGGACACGAGCGCGCGACATGGCTTTACGCCATCGCCCGGCACATCCAGAAGCGCGAGCGGTTCCTCGCGGTGCTGGAAACGCTCGACAACGGCAAGACGATCCGCGAGACGCGGGATATCGACATCCCCCTCGTCGCGCGGCATTTCTACCATCACGCCGGCTGGGCCGAACTGCTGGAGGATGAATTCCCCGGTGCCACGCCGCTGGGCGTCTGCGGCCAGATCATACCTTGGAACTTCCCGCTGCTGATGCTGGCGTGGAAGATCGCGCCGGCGCTGGCCGCCGGCAATACCGTGGTGCTGAAACCCGCGGAATACACGCCGCTGACCGCGCTGGCCTTCGCGGAAATCTGCGCCGAGATCGGGCTGCCGAAGGGCGTGGTGAACATCGTCACCGGCGACGGCGAGACCGGCGCGGCGCTGGTCGCGGCAAAGGTCGACAAGATCGCCTTCACAGGGTCCACCGAGGTGGGCCGCGCGATCCGGCAGGCCACCGCCGGAACCGGCAAGTGCCTGACGCTGGAACTGGGCGGCAAGTCGCCCTTCGTGGTCTTCGCCGATGCCGATCTGGATGCCGCGGTGGAGGGCGTGGTCGATGCGATCTGGTTCAACCAGGGCCAGGTCTGTTGCGCCGGATCGCGCATTCTGGTCCATGAACCGGTGGCCGCGGCCTTCGAGGCCAGGCTGAAGGCGCGGCTGGCCAAGCTCCGGCTGGGCGACCCGCTGGACAAGTCCACCGATATCGGCGCGATCGTGCATCCGGTGCAGTTGCGGCGCATCCGCGACCTGGTGGCACGGGGCGAGGCGCAGGGCGCGGTGCTGCACCGGCTGGAGTGCCAGTTGCCGGCGAAGGGCAGCTTCTTCCCGCCCGCCTTCGCCACCAACGTGCAGCCCGCCAACATCCTGTCAGAGGTGGAAATCTTCGGCCCCGTCGCGACGCTGGCGACCTTCCGCACGCCCGACGAGGCGGTGCAGCTGGCCAACAACACGCGCTACGGCCTTGCCGCCTCGATCTGGTCGGAGAACGTGAACCTGTGCCTCGATGTCGCGGCGAAGGTGCAGGCCGGGGTGGTCTGGATCAACGCGACGAACGTCTTCGACGCCGGCGCGGCCTTCGGCGGCTACCGCGAATCGGGCTTCGGCCGCGAGGGCGCGCGGGAGGGGCTGCGGGAATACCTCGCCATGCCCGGCGCGAAGCCGAAACCCGAAGCGGCGATGCCCGACACCTCCGCCGCGCCGGCGCCTGAGGCCGGCGGCAAGGCCCGGCCCGGCATCGACCGCACCGCGAAGATGTATGTCGGCGGCAGGCAGAGGCGGCCGGATTCGGGCCAGTCCTACGCCGTCCGCGGCCCGAAGGGCGCGGTGCTGGGGCTGGCCGGGCTGGGCAACCGCAAGGACATCCGCAACGCGGTGGAGGCCGCGGCGGGCGCGTCCGGCTGGGGCCGGGCGACGGGCCACAACCGCGCGCAGGTGATCTACTACATCGCCGAGAACCTCGCGGCGCGGCAGGCGGAATTCGCCGCCCGCCTTGCCTCGGCCGGGGTGAAGGACGCGTCGGGCGAGGTCGCGGCCGCGATCCGGCGCTGTTTCTGGTATGCCGCGCAGGCCGACAAGTTCGACGGCGCGGTGCATGCCACCAAGTCCGCCCATGTCACGCTGGCGATGCCCGAACCCTTCGGCGTGATGGGCCTTGCCTGCCCGAACGACGCGCCGCTGCTGGGCTTCCTGTCGCTGGTGCTGCCGGCGATCGCGATGGGTAACCGGGTGGTGGCGATCCCGGCGCCCTCGATGCCGCTGGCCGCGACCGATCTTTACCAGGTCTTCGACACGTCCGACCTGCCGGGCGGGGTGGTCAACATCGTCACCGGCCCGCGCGAGGAGCTGGTGAAAACGTTGGCCGAGCATGACGCGGTGGCCGCGCTTTGGTATTGCGGCGCGCCCGGGGGCCGGGCGGCGGTGGAGCGGTGGAGCGCCGGCAACCTCAAGGTGACATGGTGCCCGGACAACCGCGACTGGCGCGGGCCCGGCGGGCAGGGCCGCGGCTTCCTCGACCGGGCGACGCAGATCAAGACGATCTGGGTGCCCTACGGGGAATAGGCGATGAACCTTGCGCTGTGGCTCGACCGGGCGGCGGTGACGGACGGTGCGCGGCCGGCGCTGCTTCTGGGCGCGCAGGTGGTGGCCGACTACGCCGCCTTCCGTGCCCGCGCCGCCGGGTTGGGCGCGGCGCTTGCGGCGCGGGGCATCGTGCCGGGCGACCGGGTGGCGATCGTGATGCAGAACGCGCCCGATTACCTCGTGGCGCTTTGGGGCATCTGGTATGCCGGCGCGGCGGCGGTGCCGGTGAACGCGAAGCTTCATCCCCGCGAAGTGGCCTTCATCCTCGACAATTCCGGCGCCCGGCTGGCCTTCGTCTCGGCCAGCCTCGCCGGCGAGGTCGGCGCGGAAACCGCCGTGCCTCTGGTCGAGGCCGGGGGCGACGGTTTCGCCGATCTCTGCGCGACCCCGCCGCGCGATGCGGAACCGCGCCGGGCCGAGGATCTTGCCTGGCTGTTCTACACCTCCGGCACCACCGGCCGGCCCAAGGGCGTGCGGATCACCCACGGGATGATCGCCGCGGCCTCGCTGTGCTACCCGGTCGACGTGACGCCGGTGACCGGGGCGGAGGCCGCGCTTTACGCCGCGCCGATGAGCCACGGCGCCGGGCTTTACGCCGCGATCCATGTGCGGATGGGCGCGCGTCACCTCTGCCCGCCCTCGGGCGGGTTCGACCCGGCCGAGGTGCTGGACCTGTCGGCCCGGCTTGGTCCCGCCACGATGTTCCTGGCGCCGACGATGCTGCGCCGGCTGACCGACGCGGCGAAAGCCGCCGGCAGCCGGGGCGCGGGGATCGAGACGATCGTCTACGGCGGCGGGCCGATGTATCTGTCCGACATCACCGAGGCGGTCGACAGGTTCGGGCCGAAGTTCGTGCAGATCTACGGCCAGGGCGAATGCCCGATGGCGATCACCGCGCTGGGCCGGGGCGAGGTGAGCGACCGCGCGCATCCGCGCTGGCGTGAACGGCTGGCATCGGTCGGCCGCGCGCAATCGGCGGTGGATATCCGTATCGCCGGGCCGGACGGCGCGACCCTGCCGCCCGACACGCCGGGCGAGATTCTCGTGCGCGGCCTGCCGGTGATGCCGGGCTACTGGGAAAACCCCGAGGCGACGGCGAAGACGCTGAAAGACGGCTGGCTGCAGACCGGCGACATCGGCCTGCTGGACCGGGACGGCTACCTCACCCTCGTCGACCGGTCGAAGGACATGATCGTCTCGGGCGGGTCGAACATCTACCCGCGCGAGGTCGAGGAGGTGTTGCTGGCCCATCCCGCGGTGCACGAGGCCTCGGTCGTTGGCCGGCCCTCGGCCGAATGGGGGGAGGAGGTGGTGGCCTTCGTCGTCCCCGCGCCGGGCGCCGTGATCGACCCCGCCGCGCTGGATGCGCATTGCCTTGCGGAAATCGCGCGCTTCAAGCGGCCCAAGCACTATGTCACGCTGGGCGCGTTGCCGAAGAACGCCTATGGCAAGGTGCTCAAGACAGACCTGCGCGCCCGGCTGGCGGGCGAGGACCGGGGGGCGGAATGAACACGGTCGAGATCCTGCGCGACCTGGTCGCCTTCGACACCACCAGCCGCAATTCGAACCGCGCGCTGATGGACCATGTCGCCCGGCTGCTGGCCGAGGCCGGGATCGCGCCGCGTCTGGTGCCGGACCCGACGGGCACCAAGCTCAACCTCTACGCCACGGTCGGGCCGGCGGACCGGGGCGGGGTGATGCTGTCGGGCCATACCGATGTCGTGCCGGTCGACGGGCAGGACTGGACCCGCCCGGCCTTCGAGATGACCGAGGCCGAGGGCCGGCTATACGGCCGTGGCACGACCGACATGAAGGGCTTCGTCGCCGCCGCGATCCGGGCCGCGCGGGCGGCCGCCGAACGCGATCTGACGACGCCGCTGCACCTGGCCTTTTCTTGCGACGAGGAAGTCGGCTGCCTGGGCGTGCGCACGCTGATCGACCTGCTGGATGGCGCGCCGGTGCGCCCGGCGATGTGCATCGTCGGCGAACCGACCGCGATGCAGGTCGCCACCGGCCACAAGGGCAAGGTCGCGCTGCGCAGCACCTGCACGGGCCGCGAGGGCCATTCCGCGCTGGCGCCGATGGCGCTGAACGCGATCCATCTCGCCTGCGACCTGGTGGCCGAAATCCGCGCCCTTCAGGCCGACCTTGCCGAACGCGGCGCGCGCGACGGCGATTATGACGTGCCTTATACCACGCTGCATGTCGGGAAGATCGGCGGGGGAACCGCGCTCAACATCGTGCCGAATCGCTGCACGCTGGACTGGGAGATCCGCAACATCGTCGAGGATGACGCGGCCGCGCTCCTTGCCCGGATCGACGCCGCCGCGCGGCGGATCGAGGCGGCGGCGCGTGCCCATGCGCCGGAGGCGGCGATCGTCACCGAACAGGTCTTTGCCTATCCCGGCCTCGGCACCCCGCCGGGCGCCGATGTCGTGGCCTTCGTCAAGGCGCTGACCGGCGTGAACGGCACGATCAAGGTCGCCTTCGGCACCGAGGGCGGGCTGTTTTCGCAGCGGCTGGGGATTCCGACGGTCGTGTGCGGGCCGGGATCGATGGCGCAGGGCCACAAGCCCGACGAATACGTCACCCGCGCCCAGCTCGACCTGTGCGACGCGATGCTGGACCGGCTGCTCGACCGGCTGGCCGGGGGCGGCGGGCCGGGGTGACGGATCAGTTGTTGGCCGAGGCGGTCGGGTTGCTGAACAGCCCGCCGGCAAACAGGGCGCGCCACTGCTGCGGGCGCTGCGGATCCTGCATCCTGAGGAAGGTGTAGCCGGTGCGGCCCCAGGGCTTGATCTGGTTGGTGAGGTTGTCGAGCACGTAATCGCCCGCGCGGGTGCGCAGCACCAGAACGGCATGCGACCCGCCCTTGCGATCCAGCACGGTGGTGAGCAACAGTTGCTGGCCGCTCAGCCCCATCTCCATCAGCTGGCGCTTCTTTTCCAGCGCGTAATCCTCGCAGTCGCCGCCGCGCCGGCCGGGCAGCGCCCAGTATTCCTCGCGGCCGTATTGCGCCGAATCGCTGACCGGACGCACCCGGCGGTTGACCTCGCGGTTCACCCGGTCGGCAAGGGCCAGCGCCTGCTTGGCCGAGACCGATGCACCGCCACCGCCGTGGCAGGCCCAGCCGTACTTGCCACACAGGCCGACCGCGCCCTTCGGCGCCGACACCGCGACCCCGGTCTTGAGAAAGGCGGGGTGACGTTCGGCGGCAACGCCCGGCGCCGCCATGGCGATCCCGATCGCCGCGGCGGCGAGGGTGCGCATCGTCCGACGGTGGTTTGCGGCTGTCGTCATCACGTGTCTCCTGTGTTCTACAGGGCACGTTGTGGGCGCCGAACGGGGCGGAAATCGGGATCGAACCGGGGAAGCTTCGTGGCGCTTCCAAGGCGCCGTGCCATGGACAGGCCGCCGGCCGGGCGCTAGAGCGGCGGCAAACAGGGCATTTCAGGGGCCGGGGCATCGGCCGTCGGGGGCTTCGCTTGATTCGGGTCGCGCTTTACCTGCTCAGTCTCGGGTTCGTGTTGTCGGCGGGGCTCGTCGCCGTGCTGACCGAGGCCGAACCGTCGCTGCCGCCCACGCAGGCGCCCGACGCGCAGGACGTGCGCCGTGTGCGCGCGGCGGTTCAGGAGATTCGCGCGGTGACGGACGGGCGCGCCGCCGTGCCGGAGCTCGCGATGGAGGTGGGCACGCTGGCGGGGGTGATCCGGCTGGGCGCCCGGTTCCTGCCGGGGCTGAGGGCCGAGGCCCGCATCGAGGACGGGGCGGTGCAGGGGCGCGCGGCGCTGCCGGTGCCGGGCTTCGGGGGCCGCTGGCTCAATGTCGCGGCGACGGTGCCGCCGTTCGAGGGCGGTTTCGCGCCCGCCGCGGTGTCGGTCGGCCGCGTGACGCTGCCGCCCGGCCCGAGTGTCGCGCTGGCCCGGCGGCTGGCCAACCTCCTGATCGGGGATCGCGCCGGCGACACGATCATCGGCAGCGCCGAGGCGATGCGGATCGAGGGGCAGCGGCTGGTCTTTACCCTGAACCTCGGCGCGGCGGGACGCGGCGCGGTGCTCGACGGGGTTTTCGCCGCGCTGCGCGGCGGCGCGATGCCGTCACCGGACCGGATCGACGCGGCCCATGCCCGGATCATGACGGCGATGGAGGCCGGCAGCCTGCCCGCCGAGGGCTCGCTGCTGCCGCATCTGCGCTTCGCCCTGGACCTGGCCGAGGCGGAGGCCGAGACCGATGCCGACATCCCCGACGCCTATACCGTCGCGATCTTCGGCCTCGCTAAGGCCTGCGGCGCGGCGGAGTTCCGGCTGCTGGTCGGCCGGCTGGCCGGCGCCGACGCGCCGGCGCCGGGCCGCTGGCAGGTGACCTGCGACGCGGTCACGCTGGCGGGCCGGACGGACACGCGGCAGCACTTCCTGATCGCGGCGGCGATCAAGGCGGCCAGCAACCGCGGCTTTGCCGTCGCGATCGGCGAGTTCAAGGAGCTGCACGACACGATCACGGCCAGCGGCGGTTTCGACTTCACCGATATCGCGGCGAACAATTCCGGCATCCGCCTGTCGGACCGGATGATGGCCGCGCCGCTGGCCGACTGGCCGGCGCTGCGCGCCCGGATCGTGGCCGAGGGCGACGTGCTGGCGGATTTCGACGGGGTGCCGGGGCGGATCGGCGAGGCGGAGTTCGCCGCCCGCTTCGGAACGATCGACAGCCAGGCCTACCGGGAGATGCTGGCGCGGATCGAGCGCCGGATCGACGCGCTGCCGATCCACCGGCCGGTGCCGTAGACCGCCCGGCGCATTGGAACCGATGTCACGGAAACCCCGCGGGGGCGGCCGACCGGCCGTTCCGCCGGATCGGGTCGCCCCCGCAAGACCATCGCACTCGTCACTCTCTACACGGGCATCAGGCTAGCGGGTGGCCGGAATACCGGACAAGGCAAGCCCGCGCCGGATTTCGCGAATCCGCGACTCCGCCACGTTGCCCCGCACCGGCGACCGGCCGCCGGTGCCGGCGCCGGGTTGCGCGGCGCTTCGGCGAAGACTATATCGACGGACGAGAGGTTGGCGCGGGCAGGCGCCTCGCCAACCCGGTCAGGTCCGGAAGGAAGCAGCCGTAACGAGCCCCGTCTGGGTCGTTGTCCAGCCTCTCACCCGTGACACCCGATGAGGAGGGCCAGACATGGATGCCGTGTTCCCCCTCCGGGCCTTCGCCCGGCACTAGATGCCGTGCGGGCCCGATCGGCCGCCCTGCGGGGCAAGTCATCGTTTCGGGAAACTCACAGTGACACATCCAAACCTTGCCGACCTTGGCTGGTCGGATCATTTCGCCCGCCAGTGCGGGCCGGACCCGCGCGCCGCGCGGATCAGCGCCGTTCATCGTGACCGGCTTGAGGCGCTGTCGCCCGAGGGGCCGCTCGGCCTCGTGCCGAAGGGGCAGGCCGGCGGCTTCGCCGTGGGCGATTTCGTGCTGCATGACGGGGCGCGGGCGCTTGAACGGCTCGCGCCGCAGACCGAGATCGCCCGCCGCGCGGCCGGAACCGGGGCGGAACGGCAGCTCATTGCCGCCAATGTCGACACGCTGGCCATCGTCACCTCCTGCAATGCCGATTTCAACGAGGCGCGGCTGGAGCGGTACCTCGCCGTGGCCGAGGCCGCCGGCTGCCTGCCGCTGGTGGTGCTGACGCGGGCCGATCTCGTGGACGATCCCCGCGCCTGGACCCGCCGGGCGGAGCGGCTGTCGCCGCTCGTGACCGCGCTGGCGCTCGACGCCCGCGACCCGGAAGAGGCGCGCCGCCTCGACGCCTGGGCGGGGCCGGGGCAGACGCTGGCGCTCACCGGCTCTTCCGGCACCGGCAAGACGACGCTTCTCAATGCGCTGACCGGCGCGGCCGAAGCGACGCGCGGGATTCGCGAGGACGATGCGAAGGGCCGCCACACCACCACCCACCGCGCCCTGCGCCGGGCGCTGGCGGGCGGCTGGATCATCGATACGCCGGGGATGCGCGAACTGGCGCTGACCGACGCGGCCGAGGGGATCGACACGGTCTTCGCCGATCTCGCAGAGCTTGCGGCGCGCTGCCGGTTCTCCGACTGCCGGCACGACACCGAACCGGGCTGCGCCGTCAGGGCGGCGCTGGAGGCCGGCGTGATCGATGCCGACCGGCTGGTGCGCTGGGACAAGCTGCGGCGCGAGGAACGGCGCAACACCGAAACCCTGGCCGAGGCGCATGCCCGCGACCGGGCCTTCGGCAAGATGGTGCGCAGGGTGATGCGCGACAAGCGCGACCGGGGGCTGAAGGGCTAGGGTTTCAGGGTGCGGGCCGACCGGCCCGCGCCCAGGCCGCCTGCGCATCGGTCTCGACGGCGCCGGGGCGCACGGCGCGCAGGGCCGCCAGCGCCGCGTCCGGGTTCTGACCGCGCTCCACCATCAGCCGCAGCGCCAGCATCCCCGACCGGCCCTGCCCGCCGTAGCAATGCAGGAGAACCCCGCCACCGGCCTCCAGCACACCGTGCAGCCGGGCCGACAGCCCAGGCCATCCAGCCAGCCCCTCCGGCACGCCGAAATCGCGAATCGGGAAGGCGGCATGGGCGATGCCCTCGCGCGCCAGAAGCCCGGCCATGTCCCCCATGTTGTGGCGCGCCATCTCGGCCGGTTCGGTCAGCGACACGACGATGCCGG
>CAYUXM010000060.1:0-14154 GCA_964448765.1 uncultured Rhodobacterales bacterium | reverse complement strand
GCGCATGGGCACCGAGGGCGCCTACCCGCCCTACAACTTCATCAACGACAACGGCGAGGTCGACGGGTTCGAGCGCGAACTGGGCGACGAGATGTGCGCCCGCGCCGAACTGACCTGCGAATGGGTCACCAACGACTGGGATTCGATCATCCCGAACCTGCAGTCGGGCAATTACGACACGATCATCGCGGGCATGTCGATCACCGAGGAACGCGACAAGGTCATCGACTTCACGCAAGACTATTACCCGCCGACCGCCTCGGCCTATGTCGCGGCCGCCGAGGACGTCGACCTGTCGGGCGTGATCGCGGCGCAGACCGCCACGATCCAGGCCGGCTACGTCGCCGAGACCGGCGCCACGCTGCTGGAATTCGCCACACCGGACGAAACCATCGCGGCGGTGCGCAACGGCGAGGCGGACGCGGTGTTCGCCGATTACGACTACCTCGCGCCGCTGGTCGAGGAATCCGGCGGCGATCTGATCTTCGTCGGTGACCGGGTGCCGCTGGGCGGCGGCGTCGGCATGGGTCTGCGCGAATCCGACACCGAGCTGCGCGAGAGGTTCAACGCCGCGATCGACTCGATGAAGGCCGACGGCAGCCTGAACGAGCTTATGGTGAAGTGGTTCGGGGAAGAGGTGCAGACCTACCCGGTCGACGGCGGCGACAGCGGCAAGTGACAGGGCCGCGGGGCGGGCTGATCCCGCCCCGCGCCGATCCCGATGTTCGCGTTCTGCGAAGACCCTTCCGCGATCGAGGGCCTGTCTTGGCTCATGTGCTACCTCACCACGGGGAAGCACTTCGATTTCTACTGGTCCTTCGTCACCGTGCTGGTGCTGCTGGCGGTCACCGCGCCGGTGTCGCTGGCCTTCGGCTTCGCCGGGGCGGTGGCGGCCCGCTCGCAGATCCTGCCGCTGCGGCTTTTGGGCCAGGGCTATGTCGCGATGGTGCGCGGCGTGCCGGACATCGTGTTCTTCCTGTTCTTCGTGATCGCGCTGGACCAGGGGATCGAGTGGCTGGTGCACCAGGTCCGCTGTCCGGACTGGACGGAACCGGTTCGCAACGGGCTTGAGTTCCGCGTCTGCCCGGAGGCCAAGGTGCCGCCGTCGCGCGCGCCGCAGACGGTGCACCAGCTTTACGGCTTCGGCCTTGCCGTGGTGACCTTCGCCATCGTCTTCGGCGCCTTCGCCGCCAACGTGCTTTACGGCGCGATGCGGGCGGTGCCGCGCGCGCAGATCGAAACCGGCGAGGCCTACGGGATGACGTCCGGCCAGACCTTCCGCCGCATCCTGGTGCCGCAGATGTGGGTCTACGCCCTGCCCGGCCTGTCGAACCTGTGGATGATCCTGATCAAGGCCACGCCGCTGCTGTTCCTGCTGGGCGTGCAGGACATCGTCTACTGGGCGCGTGAACTGGGCGGAACCAAGACCTCCGCCTATGCCTATCCGCATCCCGACTGGCGGGTGTGGTACTTCCTTGGCCTGCTGGTCTTCTACCTGCTGATGACGGCGGTCTCCGAACGGGTCATGGCGCGGCTCTCGGCGCGGCTGAGCCACGGCCAGGCGACGCTGGCGGGCGAGACGCAGCGAAAGGCGGGCCGATGACCTGCTGGGAAACGGTGCAGGCCTATGCCTTCCGCTCGCTCGGCTACGGCGAGCGGCTGTTGCCGCGCGAGGGCTTCACGATCTGCGAGCATGTCACGCTGATCGGGTCGGGCCTGATCTGGAACGTCTATTTCGGGGCCTGTGCGCTGGCGATCGGGTTTGTCTTCGCAAACGCGCTGGCGGTGGCCAAGGCCAGCCCGGTGGCGGCGCTGCGCAAGCCGGCGGAATGGTTCATCTTCCTGTTCCGCGGCTCGCCGCTGTTCATCCAGTTCTTCCTCGCCTACGAGACCTTCGTGCTCCTGCCCAAGGCCGGCATCGACATCCCGCTGGGCGTCACCACGATCACCGTGGCGACCTCGTGGCTGACCAAGGCGCAGGCCGGGGCGCTGATCGTGCTGATCCTCAACACGGCGGCCTATTCGGCCGAAATCTTCTACGGCGCGCTGCGTTCCGTGCCGCGCGGCGATCTGGAGGCGGCGGATGCCTACGGCATGTCGGGCTGGTCGCGGTTCCGGCGGATCGTCTGGCCGACGATGATGCGGCTGGGCTGGCCGGCCTACACCAACGAGGCGATCTTCCTGTTCCACGCCACGACGCTGGTGTTCTTTTCCGGCTTCCCGGCGTGGCGGCAGCAGGGCGATGCGCTTTACTACGCCAACTATTTCGCCGACAAGACGTTCAATCCCTTCCTCGCCTACCCGATCGTCGCGGCCTATTTCATCGTGCTGACGCTCGCGATCATCGGGCTGTTCGGGCTGATCAACCGGCGGCTCAACCGCCACCTGCCCGCCAACACGCGTCAGCGCCTGCGGTACCGGCCGCAACTTGTCAGGTGAGACCATGGACTGGCTGAGAGAACATCCGGAGGTGCGCACCATCCGCGTCGCCGCCGCAGACCTCAACGGCGTGGCGCGCGGCAAGCGCATTCCCGCCCGCTTCGCCGAAAAGCTGATGCACGAGGGCACGCGGTTTCCGTATTCCGCGCTCAACCTCGACATCTGGGGCGAGGATATCGACGACAGCCCGCTGGTCTTCGACTCCGGCGATGCCGACGGCGTGCTGATGCCCACCGAACGCGGCTTTCTGCCGATGCCCTGGCTTGAGGCGCCGACGGCGCTTCTGCCGATCTGGATGTTCCACGAGGACGGCCGCCCCTATGACGGCGACCCCCGGCAGGCGCTGGCCCGGGTGATGGAGGGGTTCCGCGCCCGCGGCCTGACACCGGTGGTGGCGACGGAACTGGAATTCTTCCTGATCGACGATTCCGGCAGCCGGCTTCGGGTGCCGCCCTCGCCGCGCTCGGGCAAGCGCCGCACCGGCGGCGAGATCCTGTCGCTTCGGGCGCTGGATGCCTTCGACCGGTTCTTCACGGCGCTCTACGATGCCTGCGAGGCGATGGACATACCCGCCGACACCGCGATTTCCGAGGCCGGGCCGGGGCAGTTCGAGATCAACCTGATGCACCAGCCCGACGGGCTGAAGGCCGCCGACGATGCGTGGCTGTTCAAGATGCTGGTCAAGGGGCTTGCGCGCCAGCACGGGTTCGCCGCCTCGTTCATGGCCAAGCCCTATGACGTGTGGTCGGGCAACGGCATGCATTGCCATTTCTCGGTGCTCGACGCGCAGGGCCGCAACATCTTCGATGACGGCGGGCCGGAGGGCACGGCGGCGCTGCGCCACGCGATCGGCGGCTGCCTGGCCGCGATGCCGGGATCGACGCTGATGTTCGCGCCCCATGCCAACAGTTTCGACCGGCTGGTGCCCGATGCCCATGCGCCCACCGGCATCGCCTGGGCCTATGAAAACCGCACCTCCGCGATCCGGGTGCCGGCCGGAAGCCCCGCCGCGCGGCGGATCGAACACCGGGTCGCCGGCGGCGACGTCAACCCCTACCTGTCGCTCGCCGCGATCCTCGGCGCGGCGCTTGACGGCATCGCGCGGCGGGCCGCGGCGCCGGCGCCGATCACCGGCAACGCCTATGCCCAGAACCTGCCGCAGCTTCCCGGCAGCTGGGCAGAGGCGATCGAGGCCTTTGCGGGCAGCGCGGAGATGCGCGCGATCTTCCCCGCCGAACTGATCCAGAACTACCTGCTGACCAAGCGGCAGGAGCTGCACTACATGTCGGAACTGTCGCCCGAACAGCAGGTGGAACTGTATCTCGACACGGTCTGACACCCCCCTTGCCCGGTTTCCCGGGCAAGGATAGTCTGCGCGCAATCAACAACGAGCATCCCATGCTGATCGGCATTCTCGAAACCGGCCGCGCGCCCGACGCGCTGCGGTCGGACCATGGCGATTACCCGGCCATGTTCACCCGGCTCCTGGCCGGTCACGGCTTTACCTTCCGGTCCTGGCATGTCGAGGGGATGGAGTTTCCCGACGACGTGCATGATGCCGACGGCTGGCTGATCACCGGCTCGCGCCACGGCGCCTACGAGGATCACCCGTTCATCGCGCCGCTGGAGGCGTTCATCCGCAAGGCCCGCGACGCGGGCGTGCCGATGGTGGGCATCTGTTTCGGCCACCAGATCATGGCCCAGGCGCTGGGCGGCACGGTCGAGAAGTTCCCCGGCGGCTGGGCCGTCGGGCCGACGGAGTACGATTTCGGCGGCGAGACGGTGACCCTGCACGCGTGGCACCAGGACCAGGTGACCGCGAAACCCGAGGCGGCCGAGGTGATCGGCACCCATCCGTTCTGCCGCTATGCCGCGCTGGGCTACGGCGACTGGGGGCTGACGGTGCAGGCCCACCCGGAATACTACGACGACTTCCTGCGCGGCCTGATGGAGCAGCGCGGCAAGGGCGTGGTGCCCGACGCGCTGATGGCCGAGGCCGAAACCCGGATGGGCCGGCCCGGTTCCTCCGCCGCGATCGCCGCGCGCATCGCGGCGTTCTTCAAGAAACACGAGAGTTGATCCGATGTCCGACTGGAAGGACAAGCTACCCGACGCCGCCCGCGAATACATCGCCGGCCGGCGTCTCGACGAGGTCGAATGCATTCTCGCCGATATCGCCGGCGTGGCCCGCGGCAAGGCGATGCCGGCCTCGAAATTCCTCAAGCAGCCCAGCTTCTTCCTGCCCAACTCGATCTTCCTGCAGACGATCACGGGCGGCTGGGCCGACAGCCCGATCGGCGCCTATACCGAGCCCGACATGATCCTCGTGCCCGATTTCGCCACCGCGACGGCCGCGCCCTGGACCGCCGACATCACGCTGCAGGTGATCCACGACGCCGTCGACCAGAAGGGCGATCCGATCAGCTTCGCGCCGCGCAACGTGCTCAAGCGCGTGGTCGGGCTCTACGCCGCCGAGGGCTGGACCCCGATCGTCGCGCCGGAGATGGAATTCTTCTTCGTCGCCAAGAACATCGATCCGAACATGCCGGTCGAGCCGCCGATGGGCCGCACCGGGCGCCGGGCCGCCGCGCGGCAGGCCTATTCGATGTCGGCGGTGGACGAATACGGCAAGGTGATCGACGATATCTACGATTTCGCCGAGGCGCAGGGGTTCGAGATCGACGGCATCCTGCAGGAGGGCGGCGCCGGGCAGGTGGAGATCAACCTGGCCCATGGCGACCCGGTGGAACTGGCCGACGAGATCTTCTTCTTCAAGCGGCTGATCCGCGAAGCCGCGCTGCGGCACGACTGTTTCGCCACCTTCATGGCCAAGCCGATCGAGGACGAACCGGGCAGCGCGATGCATATCCACCACTCGGTGGTGGATTCGAAGACCGGCAAGAACATCTTCTCCGGCCGCAAGGGCGAGGAGACGCCGGCCTTCATGCATTTCATCGCCGGGATGCAGACCCACCTGCCCTCGGCCATCGCGCTGCTGGCCCCCTACGTGAACAGCTACCGCCGCTACGTCCCGGACTTCGCCGCGCCGATCAACCTCGAATGGGGGCGCGACAACCGGACCACCGGGCTGCGCGTGCCGATCTCCGACCCGAAATCGCGGCGGCTGGAAAACCGCCTCGCCGGGATGGATTGCAACCCCTATCTCGGCATCGCGGTGTCGCTGGCCTGCGGCTATCTGGGGCTGAAGGAAGGCAAGACGCCGCGCGCCGAATGCACCGGCGACGCCTACATGGGTGAGGACGAACTGCCTTACAACCTCGGCGACGCGCTTGACCTGTTCGTCGAGAATTCCGCGCTGCGCGAGGTGCTGGGGGCGGATTTCTGCAAGCTCTACGACAGCGTCAAGCGCAACGAGCACAAGGAATACCTGCAGGTCATCAGCCCCTGGGAGCGTGAGCATCTGCTGTTGAACGTATGAACCTGCTGTTTGCCAACGACCGGGCCGGGCAGTATCCCGACAGCTGGTATGCCGCCACTGCCGCGCCGCTTGCCGCGTTTGCGCCGCTGCGGGGCGACACGCGGGCGGATGTCTGCATCGTCGGCGCCGGCTATACCGGGCTCTCGGCGGCGCTGCACCTCGCGCGCCGCGGCTTCGACGTGGTGCTGCTGGAGGCGCATCGCGTCGGCTTCGGCGCCTCGGGCCGGAACGGCGGGCAGGTCGGCTCCGGCCAGCGCGTCGACCAGGAGACGCTGGAGGCAAGCCACGGCGCCGAAACCGCGCGGCTGTTGTGGGACTTCGCCGAAGAGGCCAAGGCGCTGGTGCGCGGCCTGATCGCCGAACACGACATGCCGCTGACCTTCAAGCCGGGGATCGTGCATGCCTGCCGGACCGCCGCGGAGGTGCGCGAGGCGCATGCCGAGGCCGAAAGGCTTGCCAGCCGTTACGGCTACGCCGAGATCGAACCGCTCGACCGCGACGGCCTGCATGCGATCCTGCCGTCCGAGGCCTATGTCGGCGGCGCGCGCGACCGCGGCGCCGGGCATGTCCATCCGCTGAACTTCGCCATCGGCCTGGCCGGGGCCGCCAGCGCGGCGGGCGCCCGGATCCACGAGGGATCGGTCGTCACCCGCGTCACGCCCGGCGACCGGCCGGTGGTGGAAACCGCCGAGGGCCGGGTCCGCTGCGACCGGGTGATCCTGGCCGCGAACGGATATCTCGGCGGGCTCGACGGCAGGGTGGCGTCGCGGGTGATGCCGATCAACAACTTCATCCTCGCCACCGCGCCGCTGGGCGACCGGGTGGCGGAGGTGCTGCGCGAGGACGTGGCGGTGTCCGACAGCCGCTTCGTCGTCAACTACTGGCGGCTGAGCGAGGATGGCCGGCTGCTGTTCGGCGGTGGCGAAAGCTATGGCTACCGCTTCCCCGACATCGTCCGGGCGGTGCGGGGGCCGATGCTTCGGGTCTATCCCGGCCTCGCCGACGTGGCGATCGACCATGCCTGGGGCGGGACGCTGGCGATCACCATGACGAGAATGCCCTGTTTCCTGCGCCCGTCCGCGAATGTCCTGTCGGCCTCGGGCTATTCCGGTCACGGCGTGGCGATGGCGACCTTCGCGGGAAAGGTTCTGGCCGAGGCCGCCGCCGGGCAGGCGGAGCGCTTCGACGTGATGGCCGGGCTCCGGCCGCCCGCCTTCCCCGGCGGCGCCGCGCTGCGCTGGCCGCTCCTGGTGCTGGCGATGACCTGGTACGCGATGCGCGACCGGCTGGGCATCTGACCGCCGATGGCGCGAAATCCGGGTGGCGTTCCGGCTTCGATTCATTTACAGTTTTCCTGAAAGTCACATTCAGGAAAGCTGACGCATGGCACCCGACGGACAGCATCGCCCGGCCCCCAACGTCTACGACGCCGAACCGATCCCCGAGGCCGCGCGCGCCGAAATAGAGCGGCTGCTGACCTCTGGTGACCTGTTTCGCTACACCGCGCCCGAAGGCGCGCCGGTGGCACTGCTGGAGGCCGAGTTCGCCGAGATGATGGGCTCGCGCTACGCGCTTGCCGTCTCGTCGTGTTCGGCGGCGCTGTTCCTTGCGCTGAAGGCGCTCGATCTGCCGCGCGATGCACGGGTGCTGATCCCCGCCTTCACCTTCGCCGCCGTGCCCTCCGCCATCGTCCATGCCGATTGCGTACCGGTGCTTGTCGAGGTCGGCGACGATTTCCGCGTCGACCTGGCGGATTTCGAGGCCAAGCTCGACGACACGGTTTCTGCCGTTCTGATCAGCCACATGCGCGGCCATACCTCGGACATGGACGCGATCATGGCGCTGGCCGAGGCGCGCGGCGTGCCCGTGGTCGAGGATGCGGCGCATTCGCTGGGCACGCTGTGGTCGGGGCGCAAGATCGGCACGATCGGCCGGATCGGCTGCTTCAGCTTCCAGTCCTACAAGCTGGTCAATGCCGGCGAGGGCGGGATCATGATCACCGACGATCCCGAGATCGCGGCGCGCGCGGTGATCATGTCGGGCGCCTACGAACACAACTGGAAAAAGCATCCCGGCCTGCAAAACAGCTTCCATCACTGGCAAAACAGGCTGCCGCTTTACAACACCCGGATGCAGAACCTCTCGGCGGCGGTGATCCGGCCGCAGCTGGCCGAGGTGGCGCGCCGGGTGCGCGACGGGCGCGCCAACCACGATTACGTGGCGGACAGGCTGAACGGCTCGCCCTGGATGGCGGTGCCGCCGGCCCTGCCGCAGGAAGATCGCGCGCCGGATTCGCTGCAGTTCAACCTGCGCGGCTTCGCCCGCGACGAGGAGGCACTGGCCTTCCAGGACGCGGCGAAGGTCCGCGGCGTCTCGGTCCAGGTCTTCGGGCTGAGCCGGGACAATGCCCGCGCGTTCTGGAACTGGCAGTTCCTGGGCGATCTGCCGGACCTGCCGAAGACGCGCGCGATGCTGATGCGGGCCTGCGACGTGCGCCTGCCGGCGCGTCTGCAGCGGCCCGATCTGGATTTCATCGCCGATGCGCTGCTGGGCGCGGCACAGGATGTGAAGGCCCGCGCGGCCTGACGGCGCGCCGATTCTTCGCGAACGGATCGCAGGCCCGGCGCCCCGCGCGCCGGGCCGTTTCGATCACTCGCGCCACTCCCAGGGCCGGGTGAATTCGCCCAGCTTGTGGCCCAGCGCCTCCTCGTCGATCTCGCCCAGCCGCTCCAGCCGGGCGACGAGGCCGCGCTTGCGGTCCTCCACCACCTCGGCCACCCGCGCCGCGAAGCCGCCCCGGTGCAGCGCGTGGTCGTAGACCCGCGCGATCGCCAGCTTGCGCAGCTCCGGCTTGAAGATCTTGCCCACCGCCGTCTTCGGCAGTTCCGGCAGGATCTCGAAATGCTTGGGATAGGCGGCGCGTTCGTGGATGTGATGGCGGGCATGGGCGGCGAGGTCGGCCACCGTCAACTCCGCCCCGGCAACGGGTTCGACATAGACGCAGGGCAGTTCGCCCGCGAAGGCGTCGGGCTGGCCGATCGCGCCGGCGAAGGCGACGGCGGGATGGCTCAGCATCGCCTCCTCGATCTCGGCGGGGTCGATGTTGTGCCCGCCGCGGATGATCAGGTCTTTCGCCCGGCCGGTGATCCACAGGTAACCGTCGGCGTCCAGTCGCCCGAGGTCGCCGGTGCGCAGGTAGATGTCATCGTCGAACAGGTCGACGTTGCGATCGTCCTCGGTATAGGTCGAGCCGGCGAAGACCCCGGGATTGGCGATGCAGATCTCGCCGATCTCGTCGATCTCGCAGTCGCGCACGCTGCCATCGGGCCGGTGTTCGAGGATCCGCACCTGCGTATAAGGCAGCGGCAGGCCGACCGATCCGACCTTCTTGAGCCCGTCGACGGGGTTGCAGGACACGAGGCAGGTCGCCTCCGTCAGCCCGTAGCCCTCGGCGATCTGCACGCCGGTGGCCGACAGGAACCGGTTGTAAAGCTCGACCGGCAACGCGGCGGAGCCCGAAATCGCGGTGCGCAGCGACGAGATATCGGCATCCACCGGGCGCTGCATCAGCGCCGCCAGCGCGGTGGGCACGGTGATCACGAAAGTCACGCGCCAGCGTTCGATCAGCTTCCAGAAATTGTCGAACACGCCCTCGCCGCGGTAGCCCGCCGGGGTGGGAAACACCACATGCGCACCCGAGGCGATGCAGGACATCATGATCGGATAGGCGGCGAAGACATGGAACATCGGCAAGGGGCAGATCAGCACGTCGGTCTCGTCGAACAGCAGCCGGCCGCCCAGCCAGCCGTTGTAGATCATCCCCGAAACCTTGTGCTGCGCGACCTTCGGCAGGCCCGTGGTGCCGCCGGTGTGGAAGTTCCCCGCCACCCGGTCCGCCGGGTCGTCGGGAAAGCTCAGCCGGTCGGCCGGCATCTTCGCGCATTCCGCGCGGAAGTTCCGGACGGTCGCGCGATGCGCCACCGGGGTCTTGGGCCGCAGGAACGGCACGATCAGGCTTTTCGGCGGGCCGAGGTAACGGTTGAGGTCGACCTCCAGCACCGTCTGCACGTCGGGCGCCAGGCGCACCGCCTCGGCCGCCTTCTGCGCGACATCCGTCTTGGGAAAGCTCTTCAGCGTCACCAGCACCTTGGCCCCGGTCTCGCGCAGGATCGCGGCGATCTGTTCGGGATCCAGCAGCGGGTTGATCGGGTTGACGATCCCCGCGACCATGCCGCCCAGCAGCGTGACCGCCGTCTCGTTGGAATTCGGCAGCAGGTAGGCCACGACGTCGCCGGGCCCGATCCCGAGGCTGCGAAACAGGTTCGCGGCCTGCGTCACCCGGCCGTGCAACTCGGCCCAGGTCAGGGTTTCCGCCTTGTCCGCCGGTCCCGACAGGATCTGGAAACTGATCGCCGGCCGCGCGCCGTGCCGGTCCTTCACCTGCCCGAGAAACTCGTAGATCGTGCGCGGAACCTCGCGCGCCTCCCACGGCATTTCGTTCTCGACCGCGTCACGGTCGGCCAAACCCTCGAAACGACCCATTACATACCCTCCCTGCCGCCCCTCGGGCGGTCGTGTTATCAGGCAACAATGGTCGGTCGCGCGCGCCCGGGCAAGCCTGACGCTGCGGCTATTCGGCCGCTTCGGTGGCCTCCGCCGCGGCACCGTCGGTGAACTGCAGCCGCGCCAGGCGCGCGTAAAGACCGCCTTCGGCCACCAGCGCGGCATGGCTGCCGGTGGCGACGATCCGGCCCTTGTCGAACACCACGATCCGGTCGGCGCGCTTCACCGTCGCCAGCCGGTGCGCGACGATCAGCGTGGTGCGGCCCTCAGACAGGCGGTCGACGGCCTGCTGGACCGCGCGTTCGCTTTCGGCGTCCAGCGCCGATGTCGCCTCGTCCAGAAGCAGGATCGGCGCGTCGCGCAGGATCGCGCGGGCGATCGCGATGCGCTGTTTCTGCCCGCCCGACAGCATCACGCCGCGTTCGCCCACATAGGTGTCGTAGCCCTCCGGCAGCTCGGCGAGAAAGCCATCGGCGGCGGCGGCCTTCGCCGCGGCCTCGACCTCGGCATCGCTGGCGTCGGGCCGGCCGAAGCGGATGTTTTCCCGCGCCGTGGCGGCAAAGATCACCGGGTCTTGCGGCACCAGCGCGATGGCGCGGCGGAACTCGGCCCGCGCCATCTCGCGCAGGTCGATCCCGTCGATGGTGATCCGGCCCTCCTGGGGATCGTAGAAGCGTTGCAGAAGCTGGATGACGGTCGATTTTCCCGCGCCGGACGGGCCCACCAGCGCCACCGTCTCGCCCGGCGTCACCCTCAGGTCGACACGGTCGAGCGCCGGCGCGTCGGGCCGCGAGGGATAGCGGAAGGTCACGCCCTCCAGCCCGATCTCGCCCCGAACCGGGGCCGGCAGCGGCCGCGGGCTGGCCGGATCCTGAACCGCGTCGTCCGTCGACAGAAGCTCCACCAGCCGTTCCGTCGCGCCGGCGGCGCGCTGCAATTCGCCCCAGATTTCCGACAGCGCGCCGACCGATCCGGCGACCATGATCGCGTAGATCACGAACTGCACCAGCTCGCCCACGCTCATCGCGCCGGCGCGCACGTCGCGCGCGCCGATCCACAAGACCCCGACGATCCCGGCGAAGACGAGGAAGATCACGATCACCGTCATCACCGCGCGGGTGCCGACACGCTTCTTCGCGGCCTCGAACGAGCGTTCGGTGACCGCGCCGAATTCCGCCTGGCTCGCGGTCTCGTGGGTATAGGCCTGCACCGTCTGCACCGCCAGCAGCGCCTCCGACGCATTGCCGGAAGAGGCCGCGATCCAGTCCTGGTTCTCGCGCGACAGCCCGCGCAGCCGGCGGCCGAGCACGATGATCGGCACCACCACCACCGGCACGATCAGCAGCACGAGGCCGGTGAGCTTGGAAGAGGTCAACAGCATCAGCGCCAGACCGCCGAGCAGCAGCAGCAGGTTTCTGAGCGCGATCGAGATCGACGAACCGATGACCGACAGGATCACGGTCGTGTCGGTCGTGATCCGGCTGAGCACCTCGCCGGTCAGCACCCGTTCGAAGAAGGCCGGCGACAGGCCGATCACCCGGTCGAACACCGCCCTGCGGATATCGGCCACCACCCGTTCGCCCAGCCGGGTGACAAGGTAGTAGCGCAGCCCCGTGCCCAGCGCGAGCGCCCCGGCGATGATCAGCGCGGCGGTGAAATACTGGTCCAGCAGCGCCGCGCCTTCGTTGAACCCGTCGACGACCCGGCGCACCGCGATCGGCAGCATCAGGCTGACGGTCGCGGTCGCGACCAGCGCCGCGATCGCCCCGCCCAACAACAGCCGGTAGGGCGCGAGGAACGGCCACAGCCCCGCGAGGGCGCCGATCCGCCGCGATTTCGCCCGCTCGTCTCCGGCGGGTTCGGGTTTTCTGGCCATGCCGCCTCCCATGCGTGGCCTTCCGGTTACCGGATCGGGGCGTGGAAGGGCAAGCGTCTGGTTGGCGCAGGGGGGCAGGAAGTTGGAGCGGGTGATGGGAATCGAACCCACGTATTCAGCTTGGAAGGCTGCTGCTCTACCATTGAGCTACACCCGCGCCCCTTCCCTATAGCCCTGCCCGGCCCGGTGTTGCAAGCGTCCGCGCCCGTCAGGCCGCGACCGGTTCGATCAGCTGCGGCCCGGAGGCGCGGTTGGAATTGACCTCGGTGCCGACCCGGTGCCATGTCAGCACCCCCGGTGCGGCGGCTTTCATCAACCGGGCCGCGCCGTGCCCGGCCTCGCCCAGCCACAGCGGCCAGTCGGCGGGGTCCAGCACCAGCGGCTCGCGGTCGTGGATCGTGTCCATGCCCGGGCCGGCGTCGCAGGTGACCACCGCGCAGGAGGCGATCCGGTCATGGCCCTCGCGCTCCCACTCCTGCCAGATGCCGCCGAAGACCAGCGGCGCGCCATCGGCGCGGTGGATGTACCACGGCAGCGGCACCTGCCCGTCTTCCCGCGTCCATTCGTAGAACCCGTCGGCAGGGATCAGGCAGCGCCGTTCCCGGCAGGCGGCGCGGAACGCGGGCTTTTCCGCGATCGTTTCGGACCGCGCGTTGATCAGCAGCGGCCCGTCGGTCGGCGTCTTGTACCAGTGCGGCACGAAGCCCCAGCGCATCGCCCTGAGCCGCCGCTCGCCACCCCCGGCGGTGCAGACCGCGACCTGTGTCGTCGGGCAGACGTTGTAGCGCGGCTCGCCGGGCACGTCGTTGCCCGGCACGGCCTCGAACAGCCGCGCCATCGCGTCGACCGGCAGGGTGATCGCGAAACGCCCGCACATGCGGCAAGCCTAGCCCGGCCGCGCGCCACTGGCCAGCCAGGCCTCGATGGCCCGGGCATGGGCCCGGCCACGCTCGGCGATCCAGTCGCGAAACAGCCGCTGCAGCGGCGACAGGCGCCGCTCCTTCGGCCAGATCAGGCGATAGGAATAGGCGCTGGTCACGACCCGGTCGGGGCCGAAGGGCAGCACGAGGTCGCCGCGTTGCAGGGCATCGAAACTGTCGACCAGCGCGCTGAGCGTCAGGCCCAGACCGGCGAAGGCAAAGCGCAGGTGGCCGAACCCGGCCGAAACCTGCGGGGCCTGCCCCTCCACCGGCGCGGCAAGGCCGAAGCGCGCGCACCATTCCGGCCAGTCGACCCAGTCGGGATCGCTCGTCGGCACCGGGACATGGTTCAGCGGCACACCCCGCAGGCTCCGCGTATCCGGTGCCAGCCCGTAGCGGCGCGCGAAATCCGGCGTGCAGACCGGTGCGATCAGGCTGGGAAACAGCGTGATGGCGGCGAACTCCTTCGCCGGCGGCCCCATGTGGCGGATCGCGAAGTCGAACTCGCCGCGCGCGAGATCGACGGCGGCGCGGCTGGAATCGAGCCGCAGGTCGATCTCCGGCGCGCGGGCGAAGAAATCCGGCAGTTCGCGCGGCAGCCAGCCTTCGGCGACGGCAACGGTCATCGTCACCGCGACGCGGTTGCCCTGTTCGGTCACGGACAGGTCGGTCAACACCTCCGCGAGGTCGGCGAAGGCGCCGGTCAGCCGGGCCGCCGCGCCGCGCGCAGGGTCGGTGGGCACCGCCCCGCCCGGGCGCCGGTCCAGCAGCTTGCGGCCAAGAACCCCTTCCAGCACCCGCACCTGCTGTCCGACCGCTGCGGGCGTGACGTTCAATTCCTCCGCCGCGGCGCGCAGGCTGCCGAGGCGCAGCACCGCCTCAAGCGCCCGAAGCGCGTTCAGATGCACGGCCTTCAT
>CAYUXM010000059.1:0-14200 GCA_964448765.1 uncultured Rhodobacterales bacterium | reverse complement strand
GGCCTGAGCGCGAGGAGAGACTGCAATGGCGCTTCTGAACTTCCGCCGCGAGGCCCCGGCCGCGCCGCAGGGCGCATCGACCGAGATTGAGGCCCTGCTTCAGGGCTTCTCGATCGAGGTGATGCCGCGCACCGCCGAGAAGATCGAGGATTTCCGCGCGCTGCTGCCCTCCGGCACCCGCGTCTACATTGCCCATATCGACGGCACGCCGATCGACGACATGGTGGCGACGGCGAAGCGGCTGGTGGCCGAGGGCTTCACCGTGATGCCGCATTTCCCGGCGCGGATCATCCGCGACCGGGCGACGCTGGCCGACTGGATCGCGCGCTACCGGGGCGAGGCCGGCATCCGCCAGGCGCTGCTTCTGGCCGGCGGCGTGGCCGAACCGGCCGGGGAATTCCACTCCTCGATGCAGCTTCTGGAAACCGGCCTGTTCGACGGGTTCGAACGGCTGCATGTCGCCGGCCACCCGGAGGGCAACCGCGACATCGATCCCGACGGGTCGGACCGCAACGTGATGGAGGCGCTGCGCTGGAAGCAGGCGTTCTCCGACCGCACCGACGCGACGATGGCGATCGCCACGCAGTTCTGCTTCGAGGCGAAACCGGTCATCGCCTGGGCCGAGCGGCTGGCCGCCGAGGGTGTCGCGCTGCCGATCCATATCGGCGTCGCGGGGCCCGCGAAGCTGCAGACGCTGATCAAGTTCGCCATCGCCTGCGGCGTCGGCCCCTCGCTGAAGGTGCTGCAACGGCGGGCGATGGATGTCACCAAGCTGCTCTTGCCCTACGAGCCGACCGAGTTCGTCACCGGCCTCGCCGCGCACAAGGCCCGGCACCCGGATTTCGGGATCGAGGCCGTGCATTTCTTCCCGCTGGGCGGTATCAAGACCAACGCCACCTGGGCCCGCGATCATGGCGGCCGGTCCGCCATCCCGGCGGCCGAAGCCTGAGACGAAGGACAAGAAATGACCCGTACCATACTGGAATCAAAATCGAAAACTGTCGTCATCGGATTTGACGAGCCGTTCTGCGTGATCGGCGAGCGGATCAATCCGACGGGCCGCAAGAAGCTGGCGGCCGAACTCGAGGCGGGCGATTTCTCCACCGTCGAGAAGGACGCGCTGGAACAGGTCGCCTGCGGGGCGATGGTACTCGATGTCAACGCGGGCGTGGTCTACAACTCCAACCCCGATCCGAACATCACCGAACCGCCGCTGATGCGCAAGATGATCGAACTGGTGCAAGGCCTTGTCGATGTTCCACTTTGCATCGACAGCTCGGTGCCCGGCGCGCTCGAGGCGGGGCTCGAGGCCGCGCATGGCCGGCCGCTGCTGAACTCGGTCACCGGCGAGGAGGAGCGGCTGGAACTGGTGCTGCCGCTGGTCAAGAAATACAACGTGCCGGTGGTGGCGATCTCGAACGACGACACCGGGATTTCCGAGGATCCCGACGTGCGCTTCGCGGTGGCAAGGAAGATCGTCGAGCGCGCCGCCGATCACGGCATTCCCGCCCATGACATCGTCGTCGACCCGCTGGTGATGCCGGTGGGCGCGATGGCGACGGCCGGGCGGCAGGTCTTCGCGCTGGTGCGCAAGCTGCGCGAGGAGCTGGGCGTCAACACCACCTGCGGCGCCTCCAACATCTCGTTCGGCCTGCCGAACCGGCACGGGATCAACGCGGCCTTCCTGCCGATGGCGATCGGCGCCGGCATGACCAGCGCGATCATGAACCCGGTGCGCCCGGTCGAGATGGAGGCGATCCGCGCCGCCAACTTCCTGATGAACAACGACGCCAACGGCAGCGAATGGATCCGCTTCGCCCGCGTACTGGACGCGGTGAAGGAGGGCACGCCGTTCCCCGAGGCCTCCAGGGCCGCCGCCAGCAGCGGCCGTGGCGGCCGCGAGGGGCGCCGGCGCGCGCGGGGATGAGGCGACGCGCCTGAAGATCATTGTGGAAGGCCCGGTCAGTCCGGGCCTTTCGCGCCTTCACCCGGCAAGGGGCGAGGCCGCCGGACAACGGGATGCAATCGAACGGGAGACCGCAATGGGCGACGACGCGCTCGTGATCTTCACGCCTTCGGGCAAGCGCGGCCGGGTGGCCAAGGGCACCACCGTGCTGGCCGCCGCACGCAAGCTCGGCGTCGATCTCGATTCGGTCTGCGGCGGCCGCGGCATCTGCTCGAAATGCCAGGTCAGCCCGGGCTACGGCGAGTTTTCCAAGCATGGCGTCACCGTCGCGCCCGGCGCGCTGTCGGACTGGAACGCGGTGGAGGAACGCTACGACCGGGTGCGCGGGCTGAAGGAAGGCCGCCGGCTGGGCTGCCAGGCCTGTGTCCGGGGCGACGTGGTGATCGACGTGCCGGCCGAAAGCCAGGTCCATCGCCAGGTGATCCGCAAGTCGGCCTCGGACCGGGTGATGGTGATGGACCCGGCGACGCGGCGGCATTACGTCGAGGTGCGCGAACCCGACATGCACGAGCCGACGGGCGATTTCCAGAGGCTTGCCGAGGCGCTGGAAAGCCAATGGCAGATCAAGGGGCTGACGGCCGATCTTCGAATTCTGGGCAAGCTTCAGAAGGTGCTGCGCAAGGGCGAGTGGAAGGTCACCGTCGCGGTGTTCCACGACCATCTCGGCCCGCCGCGGATCGTCGATCTGTGGCCCGGCTTCCACGACGCGCCGCTGTACGGGCTGGCCGTCGACCTCGGCTCCACCACCATCGCGGCGCATCTCGCCTCGCTGGCGGATGGCCGGGTGCTCGCCTCCTCGGGGCTGATGAACCCGCAGATCCGCTTCGGCGAAGACCTGATGAGCCGGGTCAGCTACGCGATGATGAACCCCGGTGGCGATGCCGAGATGACGGCCTCGGTTCGCCACGGGTTGAACACGCTGGCCGAAGCCCTTGCCGAAGAGGCGAAAATCGACCCCGCGGACATCGTCGAGGCAGTCGTGGTCTGCAACCCGGTGATGCATCACCTGCTATTGGGGATCGATCCGGTCGAACTGGGCCAGGCGCCCTTCGCGCTGGCCACGTCGGAGGCCATGGGCCTTGCCGCCGCCGACATCGGCCTTGCCGCGGTCAATCCCGGCGCGCGCGGCTATGTCCTGCCGCTGATCGCCGGCCATGTCGGGGCCGATGCCGCCGCCGTGGCGCTGTCGGAAGAACCCTACGACTCCAGCGATCTGGCGCTCATCGTCGATGTTGGCACCAATGCCGAGATCCTGCTGGGCGACCGCCGCCGGGTGCTGGCCTGTTCCTCGCCCACCGGCCCGGCCTTCGAGGGGGCGCAGATCTCCTCGGGCCAGCGCGCGGCGCCGGGCGCGATCGAGCGGGTGGAGATCGACCCGGCAACGAAGGAACCGCGGTTCCGGGTGATCGGCTGCGAGTTGTGGTCCGACGATCCCGGCTTTGCCGAGGCCGTGGCCGCGACCGGGGTGACCGGCATCTGCGGTTCGGGGATCATCGAGGCGGTGGCGGAAATGCGGATCGCCGGGCTGCTGGACCCGTCCGGGCTGATCGGTTCGGCCGACCAGACCGGCACGCCGCGCTGCGAGCCGCAGGGCCGCACCCATGCCTACCTGATCCATGACGGCAGCGCCGAGGGCGGCCCGCGCATCACCGTCACGCAGGGCGATATCCGCGCTATTCAACTGGCGAAATCGGCGCTTTACGCAGGCGCGCGGCTGTTGATGGACGAGCTGGGCGTCGACCGGGTGGACCGGGTGGTGCTGGCCGGCGCCTTCGGCGCGCATATCAGCCCGAAACACGCGATGGTGCTGGGCATGATCCCCGACTGCCCGCTCGACAAGGTGACCTCGGCCGGCAATGCCGCGGGCACCGGCGCGCGGATCGCGCTGTGTTCCGTCGCCGCCCGGCGCGCGGTCGAGGACGCGGTGCGACGCATCCACAAGGTCGAAACAGCGATCGAGCCGCGGTTCCAGGAACATTTCGTCGCCGCCAACGCGATCCCGCATGCCAGCGATCCGTTCCCCGAACTGGGCCAGGTCGTCACGCTGCCGGACGTGTCGTTCAACACCGGCGGCAGCGGCGAAGCCGGCGGCGGCCGGCGGCGGCGGCGCGGATGACCGGCGCGGCGGCGCGGCGGGTTCTGTTTCTCCTGGCCTCGGCGCGGCAGGGTGGCAATGCCGAGCGACTGGCGCAGCGCGCGGCGGAGGGGCTTGGCCCCGCGGCCGTCGCGGAATGGCACGATCTTGCCCGGCCGCCCCTGCCCGGCTTCGAGGATCTGCGCCCCTCGGCGGCGCCGCCAACCGGCCGGCTGGCCGATCTGGCGCGGGCGGTGATGGCGGCCGATGACCTCGTCTTCGCCGCGCCGGTCTACTGGTACGCGCTGCCGGCCCCGGCGAAGCTGTTTCTGGATCACTGGTCGGGCTGGCTCGACCTGCCGGAGATGGGCTTTGCCGAACGCCTGACGGACAAGCGGCTGTGGCTGATCACCGCGCGCGCCGATCCCGACCCGGCGGCGGCGGAGCCGGTGGAGCGGATGATGCGGCTGACGGCGGGCTGGCTTGGCATGGACTGGCGCGGCGCGCTCAACGGCGTCGCCGATGCGCCGGGCGAGATCACGCGGGATGCCGCCTGGACGGCGGCGCCCGGCTTCCTGACGCTTCGGCCGGATTGAGGTTCCCGGATCGGATGACTGGAGCGGGTAGCGGGAATCGAACCCGCGCGTTCAGCTTGGGAAGCTGACAGGCTACCATTACATCATACCCGCCGCGCGCGAGCAGATAGCACCGCGCCCGGCCCCTGTTCAAGCCCAATCGCGCGGCGCGCCCCCTAGCCCTTCAGCCAGGCCAGAAGCGCGCGGGTGGACCCGTCCTTGCCCGCGTCGTCGGCCGTGCCGTCCAGCATCGGTTCCAGCGACAGCGCCAGTTCCTTGCCCAGTTCCACCCCCCATTGATCGAAGCTGTTGATGCCCAGGATCACGCCCTCGACGAAGACGCGGTGTTCGTAGAGCGCGATGATCCGGCCCAGCACCCCGGGCGAAAGCCTGTCATAGGTCAGCGTCAGCGAGGGGCGGTTGCCGGGGAATACCCGGTGGCGGGCCTGGCGTTCCAGTTCCGCGCCGGAATAGCCCTTCGCCGCCATCAGCGCGCGCGCCTCGTCCAGCCCGCGGCCGCGCATCAGCGCCTCGGACTGCGCGAGGCAGTTGGCGATCAGCATCCGGTGCTGGTGGTCCAGGTCCGGCTCGTGCCCGCGCCGGGCGATCAGGAATTCGCAAGGCGCCACCCGCGTGCCCTGGTGCAGAAGCTGGTAGAAGGCGTGCTGGCCGTTGGTGCCCGGCTCGCCCCAGACGATCGGGCCGGAGTCGACCGGCAGATCGCTGCCGTCCATCGCAACCCGCTTGCCGTTCGATTCCATCTCCAGCTGTTGCAGATAGGCGGGCAGCCGCGCCAGCCGCTGGTCGTAGGGCAGCACCGCGCGGGAACACAGCCCCGCCACCTGCGCGTGCCAGATGCCCGCGAGCGCGAGGATCACCGGCATGTTCGCCGCGAAGGGCGCGGTGCGGAAATGCGCGTCCATCTCCGCGCCGCCGGCCAGGAAGGCGCGGAACCGCTCCGGCCCGATCGCCAGCATCAGCGACAGGCCGATCGGCCCCCAGAGCGAATAGCGCCCGCCGACCCAATCGGCGAATCCGAAGACCCTGTCCGCCGGAATCCCGAAGCCCGCCGCCCTGTCGGTGGCCGAGGAAATCGCGGCGAACTGCGTCGCCGGCTCGGCCACCGCCCGCGCCATCCAGTCGCGCGCGGCCGTCGCGTTCGCCATCGTCTCGACCGTCGTGAAGGTCTTGGAGGCGATCAGGACAAGCGTGCGCGCCGGATCGAGCGGGGCGAGCACGTCCGAGACATGCGCGGGATCGACGTTCGAGACGAAATGACAGCGCGGCCCGTCGGCATCGGGCGCAAGCGCCGCGCAGGCCATCGCCGGGCCAAGATCGGACCCGCCGATACCGATGTTGACGACATCGGTGAAGGCCCCGCCGGCCCCGGCGAAGCGGCCATGGCGCACGTCGTCGGCGAAGCCTTCCATCCGCGACAGCGTCTCGCGCACCGCCGGCATCACGTCGGCGCCATCCACGATCACCGATCCGTCGAGGTTGCGCAGCGCGCTGTGCAGGACGGCGCGGCCCTCGGTCTCGTTGATCTTCGCGCCGGAAAACATCGCCGCGCGCCGCGTTGCGACCCCGGCCGCCTCGGCCAGTTCCAGCAGCAGGTCGCGCGCCGTCGCGTCGATCGTCGTCTTCGACCAGTCCAGCCGCATCCCGCAGGCCTCGACCGCGAAATCCTGTGCCCGGCCCGGATCGGCGGCGAAAAGATCGAGGATCGCGCGGTCGCGGGTTGCCGCGTGATGGGCTTTCAGCCGGTCCCACATGCTGTCATCTCCTGCCAATGCCTAGTCGGCCCAGTGCACGACCGCCTCGGCCAGCACGGCGGCGACCGGGGCGTCCTCGGGGCGCAGATCGCGCGCGCGGTCCAGCGCGGCGCGTTTCTCGTTCCCCGTGATCAGGATGTGGCAGGCCATCGCCCCGGCCAGCACCCGCGCCGACAGCGTCACCCGCGGCTCCGGCGCGCCGGGCGCCCGCATCGCCAAGAGGATCGGCGCATCCGCCGCCAACGCCTCGGCCAGCCGGTCGGCGCCGGGAAACAGCGAGGCGGTGTGCATGTCCGTCCCCATGCCAAGAAGCACGACGTCGAGCGGCAACAGCGGCTCGATCCCGGCGGCAAGCGCCGGCAGCGCCGGTTCCGGCGTGTCCGTCGCGGCATGCAGCGGCACCAGCCGCGCCGCGGCGGCCCGGCCGGTGAGCAGCCTTTCGCGCAGCAGCCGGGTGTTGGACCGCTCGGACCCCTCCGGCACCCAGCGCTCATCGGACAGCAGAACATCGATGCGCGCCCAGTCGAGATCGGCCCCCGACAGGATGTCGAAGACCGGGCCGGGGCTGGTGCCGCCGGGCACGCAGAAGCTTACCCTGTCGTGCTGCCTGAGCGCCGCGGCCAGGTCGCCGGCCAGCCGGTTGGCAAGACCCAGCGCCAGCGCCTCGCGATCGGGATAGGTTTCCAGCTTCATGGCCGGATCTCCCGCCAGCGCCGGCCATCGCGATGCAGCAGCATCAGCGCATCCTCCGGCCCGCTGGACCCGGCGTCATAGGGTTTCGGGCGGTCGCCGCGGGTTTCCCAGGCGGCGATCACCGGATCGGTCCAGGCCCAGGCGGCCTCCACCTCGTCGCCGCGCATGAACAGCGTCTGGTTGCCGCGGATCACGTCCATGATCAGCCGCTCGTAGGCGTCGGGAATGTCGGTGCCGCTTTCGCCAAGCGCCTCGGCGAAGGACATGTCCAGCGGCACCTCGGTCAGCCGCATCCCGCCCGGCCCCGGTTCCTTGATCATCACCGTCATGTTCATCCCCTCGTTCGGCTGCAGCCGGATCGCCAGCACGTTCTCGCGCCAGCGTTCGGCCTCGCCGAAGATCGAATGCGGCGGTTCCTTGAACACCACCGCGATTTCCGAGGTCCGGCCGCGCAGCCGCTTGCCGGTGCGCAGGTAGAACGGCGTGCCCTTCCAGCGCCAGTTCGAGACATGGACCTTCAGCGCGACATAGCTTTCGGTGCGGCTGTCGGGGTTGCCGGCATGGTCGAGATAGCCGTCGCCCGCCCCGGTGCCGCGATACTGGCCGCGCACGATGTCGCCCGGATCGACCGGGTCGAGGGCCCGGATCACCTTGAGCTTCTCGTCGCGCACCGCGTCGGGTTCGAAGCGGTAGGGCGGCTCCATCGCGATCAGGCACAAAAGCTGCATCAGGTGATTCTGCACCATGTCCCGCATCGCGCCGGAGGTGTCGTAGTACGCCCCCCGGCCGTCCACGCCCACCGTCTCGGCCACGGTGATCTGCACGTGATCGACGAATTGCGCGTTCCACAGCGGTTCGAACAGGATGTTGGCGAAGCGCACCGCCATCAGGTTCTGCACCGTCTCCTTGCCGAGGTAATGGTCGATCCGGTAGATCTGCCCCTCCTCGAAATGCGCGGCCAGCGTCCGGTTCAGATCCTGCGCGGTGGCTAGGTCGCGGCCAAAGGGCTTTTCCACCACGATCCGTGCCTCCGGCCCGGCGATGCCGTGCCGGTGCAGCCGTTCGGCGAGCGCGCCGAACAGCGAGGGCGCGACCGAGAAATAGAAGGCCTGCACATGGCCCGGCCGCATCTGCGCGGCGAGGTCGGGCCAGCCGGTCTCGCCCTTGGCGTCGATCGGCACGTAGTGCAGCCGGTCGAGGAATTCCGCGATCCGCGTCGCATCCTGCCGCGCCGGGGCGACGAATTCGGCGATCGCGGTGCGCACGTCCTCGCGGAAGGCCGCGGTTTCCATCGCGCTGCGCGCCGCGCCGATCACCCGCGCCTCGGGCGGCATCTGCCCGTCGAGAAAACGGCGGTAGAGGCCCGGCAGGATCTTGCGCCGGGCAAGATCGCCGGTCGCCCCGAAGATCACGAGGTCGAAAGGTTCGACCGGGATGACGCGCGAGACCATCTACCGCTCCGCTTGCCGTTAGCGCTAACGGCTGCCCACCTACCGCAATGCGCCCGGCAAGTCTAGCACTCTGCCCCCGCCCCCTTCCAGAGTCGCGCGCAATCCGGCAGGCTGCAGTTCGCGACACCAGGGAGGCGGACATGCAGACACGGCGCGCGGTTATCGGGGCCCATGGCGGGCCAGAGCAGTTTCGGATCGAAACCGTCGAGATCGGCGATCCCGGCCCCGGCGAGATTCGCATCCGGCATCAGGCGGTCGGGCTGAACTTCATCGATGTCTACCAGCGCACCGGGCTTTACCCGATGACGCTGCCCGCCGCGCTGGGGATGGAGGCCGCCGGGGTGATCGAGGCGGTGGGGGCCGGCGTGACCCATCTCAAGCCCGGCAACCGGGCCGCCTATGCCGCGCAGCCGCCGGGCGCCTATTGCGATGCCCGCGTGATGCCCGCCGCGCAGGTCTGCCCGCTGCCCGAGGCCATTTCCTTCGAGGACGCCGCGGCGATGATGCTCAAGGGGCTCACGGTGCATTACCTGTTTCGCCGAACGGTGCCGATCGCGCGCGGCGACACGGTGCTGTTTCACGCCGCGGCCGGCGGCGTCGGCCTGATCGCCTGTCAATGGGCGCGGTCGGAAGGCATCCGGCTGATCGCCACCGCCGGTTCGGAGGAGAAGTGCCAGCTCGCCCGCGATCACGGGGCCGAGGCGGCGATCAACTACCGCAGCGAGGATTTCGTGGCCCGCGTCAGGGAGCTGACCGGCGGTCGCGGCGTCGACGCGGTGATGGATTCGGTCGGCAAGGACACGTTCGAGGGCTCGCTCGACTGCCTGCGCCCGCTGGGGATGATGATCTCCTTCGGCAATGCCTCGGGCCCGGTGCCGCCGTTCAACATCGGCCTGCTCGGCGCCAAGGGCTCGCTCAAGATCACCCGGCCGACGCTGTTCACCCATATCGCCGATCACGCCACCTGCCAGCAGATGGCGCGCGAGTTGTTCGACAAGGTGACATCGGGGGCGGTGAAGATCCGGATCGACCAGCGGTTCCCGCTGGCCGAGGTGGCAAAGGCGCACGAGGCGCTGGAGGCGCGCCGGACGACCGGATCGACGGTGCTCATCCCCTGAGCATCGGCCGCCGCCGCCCCGCCGCGATCACTCCGCCTGGCTGGCCGGCTTGGCGTTCAACAGGCCGTACCGCTCCTCGCCCAGCTTGTCGTAAAGGTCGATCTGGGTTTCGAGGAAGTCGATATGGCCCTCCTCGTCGGCGATCAGCTCGTCGAACAGCGCGCGGCTGACGTAGTCGCCGACCTCGTCGCAATGCCGCCGCGCCTCGATGTAGAGAGCGCGGGCGTCATGCTCGCCGGCAAGATCGCACTCCAGCGTCTCGCGCAGGGTCTGGCCGATCCGGAGCGGATCGAGTTTTTGCAGGTTCGGATGGCCCTCTAGGAAGATGATCCGCGCGATCAGCCTGTCGGCGTGATGCATCTCCTCGATGCTTTCGGCGCGCGACTTGTCGGCGAGATGGCCAAAGCCCCAATCCTCCTGCAGCCGGTAGTGCAGCCAGTACTGGCTGACCGCCGTCAGTTCCGACCGGAGCGCCGCGTTGAGATACTCGATGACCTTGGGATCACCCTTCATGGCGTAGTCCTTTCACGCTGCGCAGGATCGGGACGCCGGAGCCGCGCAGCGCTGCCTGCCCCGACACCTTTGGAACCCGAAAGCTGTCGCAGCCGCGCATCGTGTCGAGAAACAGCGGCATGCAGCCGCCGCAATCGGCCCGCTTGCCGAGCGCGTGATAGACCTTTCCGGCGGTGATCAGCGTGTCGGGATCGGCGGCGCGCATCCAGTCGACCGCGGCGCGGATCTCGTGATCGGCGATCTGTTGGCAGTGGCAGACGATCATCGCTGCGCCCTCGCTTCCGCGCCGGGCGGCGGCGACGGGCCGTCCCGCCGGCGCATTTCCCGACTATTTCAGTCGGAACACTAGCGGTACCCGAGTCAAGAAGTCAACAATAGAGGCGGCGCCCGCACCGGACCGGGCGTCGCCGACCCGTCACAGCGCCTCGGCCATCACGCACAGCAGTTCGAACAGGATCGAGGCCCCCAGCCAGGCGGTGCCGCCGCCGAGGTCGAAGGGCGGCGAAACCTCCACCAGGTCGGCGGCCACGATGTTCAGCCCGGCGATGCCGCGCACCACCTCCAGCGCCTGGAAGGAATTCGGCCCGCCGACCTCGGGCGTGCCGGTGCCCGGCGCGAAGGCCGGATCGACGAAATCGATGTCGTAGGAACAATAGGCCGGCCGGTCGCCCAGCAGGTCGCGCGCCTCGGCCATCACATCCGCCGTGCCGCGGGCAAAGAATTCCTCGATCGTCACGATGCGGATGCCGTGGGCCTTCGCGAAATCGCGGTCGGCGCTGTCGTAGGCGGTGCCGCGGATGCCGATCTGGATCGTGCGCGCCGGGTCGATCAGCCCCTCCTCCACCGCCACCCGGAACGGGTTGCCATGGGTCAGCGCGGTGCCGCCGAAATAGGCCGGGAACAGATCGGTATGGCTGTCGAAATGCACCAGCCCCAGCGGCGCGCCGCCCCGCGCCAGCCCGCGCAGCATCGGCAGGGTGCACAGGTGATCGCCGCCCACCGAAAGCGGCCGGATGCCCTCGGCCTTCAGCACCGCCGCCGCCGCCTCGATCCGCGCCAGCGTATCGGCCAGGTCCACCGGGTTCGGGCCGATGTCGCCCAGATCGGCGCAGCGCGCGGCCTCGAACGGCCGCAGCCCGGTCACCGGATGCTGGGCGCGCACCATCGTCGAGGTGTCGCGCAGCGCCCGCGGCCCGTGCCGGGCGCCCGGCCGGTTCGAGGTGCCGCCATCCCACGGCAGGCCGACAAGGCCGATCTGCACGTCGTCGCGCCGGGCATGGCCGGGCTCGACCAGCGGCAGGCGCATGAAGGTGGGCACGCCGGCGAAGCGCGGCAGGGTCATTCCGGGAATCGGCTGGAAGAAGGGATCGGCGGTCATCGGGCGGCTCCGGTTCTGGCTGCCGCCACAGTGTCGCCGGGGCGCGGGGCGCGCAAGGGCCCGCTCAGGCCTCCAGCTCGGCGTCCCAGTAAAGGAAATCGAGCCAGCTGTCGTGCAGGTAGCCCGGCGGGAAGCGCCGGCCGATCTGCCGCATCTCTTCCGCCGAGGGCCGGCGCGGCGCACGGCGCAGGCGCATGTTGACCTGGCGCAGCGATTTCGACCCCTTGCGCAGGTTGCAGGGCGAACAGGCGGCGACGACGTTTTCCCAGCTCGTCACCCCGCCGCGGGCGCGCGGCACCACGTGATCGAAGGTCAGATCGCCCTTCGCGCCGCAATACTGGCAGCAGAATCCGTCGCGCAGGAACAGGTTGAACCGGGTGAAGGCGACGCGTTTCTGCGGCTGCACGAATTCCTTCAGCACCACGACCGAGGGGATCCGCATCGCCATCTGCTGGCTGCGCACCACCTCGTCGTATTCGGCGAGGATGTTGACCCGGTCGAGGAACACCGACTTGATCGCCTCCTGCCAGGGCCACAGCGACAGCGGATAATAGCTCAGCGGGCGGTAATCGGCGTTGAGGACAAGGGCCGGAAACTGCCGCAGCGCCGCCGGCTCGCGCACGAAACTCGTCCTGAAATCGCCGTCCATGCGTGACTCCGTCTTCGCCCTGGCTGACCGTCCCGGTTCCAGGGCGGGAGCCCCGCCCCAGCCAAGACCCACTATATATCGCGGTTGTGGCCAGGCAACCCCCGCGATCTGCGTGTCTTGGCCGCATGGCTAGCCCGAGTCGGTGACAGGGATGTGACGTTATCCACAGTGCCGCCGCAGCGCGGCACGGCGGCCACGCGCGCGGCCGCCTCGGCGGTCAGCCCGGCAAACGATCGGCCAGGAAGGCCAGCGCCGCCGCGATGCCATCGGGCGCGATGCCGTGGCCGGTGCCCTCCATCACATGGGCGAAGGTGTCGAACCCGGCATCGACCAGCGCGTCGCCGGCCAGCCCCATGTCGGCGAAGGGCACCACCTCGTCCCGGTCGCCATGCATCAGCAGCACCGGCGGGCGCACCCGTGCCTCCGCCGCAAGCCGTTCGGGCGCCAGCAGGCGGCCGGAACAGGCGACGATCGCCGCGACCGCCTCGGCGCGGCGCGGCAGCACGTGCAGCGCCATCATCGCGCCCTGCGAGAAGCCGAAGACCGCAAGCTGCGCCGGCGCCAGCCCCTCTTCGTCCAGCCGCGCGTCCAGAAACGCGTCGAGATCGGCATGGGCGCGCAGCAGCCCGTCGATCGCCTCGGCCTCGGACGAGCCGTCGATCCAGGGAATCGGGAACCACTGCCGCCCGAACGGCGAGGCGCGCGAGGGTTCCGGCGCGTCGGGCGCGACGAAGGCGGTATGCGGCAGATGCGGGGCCAGCAGGTCGGCCAGCCCCAGAAGGTCGGCCCCGTCGGCGCCGTAGCCATGCAGGAACACGACAAGCGACCGGGCATTGCCGAACCGGGCGGCCCGGCGGCCAAAGCGCAACTTGCGGATCATGCCAGCCCCTCGCGTTCCCTCGCGACCCGGTAATAGGCCCACAGCAGCCGCGCCGCAACCGCCCGCCAGGGCGACCAGGCGGTGGCGCGGGCGGCCAGTTCGGCCACCGCCGGACGGTCGGGCAGGTCGTAGAGCTGCCGCGCCGCCTCGCGCAGCGCCAGGTCGCCCGGCGCGAAGACATCGGCGCGGCCGAGCGCGGTTATCGCGTAGATCTCCGCCGTCCAGCGCCCGACGCCGGGCAGCGCCACCAGGCGGGCCTGAACCTCTGCATCCGGAAGGTCGCGCAAGGCGCTGAAATTCATCCCGCTTTCCGCGACCGCGCGCAAGTGCCGCGCCTTCGCCCGTGACAGGCCGCAGGCGAGCAGTGCCGTCTCGTCGGCCGCCGCCACCGCCGCCTCGTCGCCCAGCCCGGCCGCGTCCAGCCGCGCGATCAGCGCCCGCGCCGCGGCGGTCGAGACCATCTGCCCGCAGATCGCGTCGCGCAGCGCGACGAAACCCTCGGGCCGACGACGCAGCGGCGGCAGGCCGGCCAGGTCCAGCGCCCGCGCCATGCCGGAATCGCTGCGCGCCAGCCACGCGGCCGCCTCCGCCACATCCGCCATGGTCTCGATGATCCGCCCCGCCATGCCGGCCAGCCTGCGACACGGCGGCGCGGCGCGCCAGCCCCCTTCCGGTTCCCGCGCCGCCCGGCTATCACACTCGCCATGACGCGTCAGAGCCCCGCCACGCCCGACCAGCCCGACACCCAGTCCGACGACCGCCGCGCGATCCGCAACGTCGCCGTGCTGGTTCTCACCCAGGGCATCGCCGGGGCGCAACTGCCGATGATCTTCACCATCGGCGGGCTGGCCGGCCAGACGCTGGCGCCGAACCCGTGCTGGGCGACGCTGCCGATCTCGCTGATCGTCCTGGGCTCGATGCTGTCGGCCACGCCGCTGTCGGCGCTGATGCAGCGCCATGGTCGCCGCGCCGGGTTCTGGACCGGCACGGCGGGGGGCACGGCGGGCGCGGTGCTGGGCGCGCTGGGGCTCTACCACGCCTCGTTCGAACTGTTTCTGGCCGGGTCGTTCCTGACAGGCATGTACATGTCGGCGCAGGGATTCTTCCGCTTCGCCGCGATCGATTCGGCGT
>CAYUXM010000058.1:0-14583 GCA_964448765.1 uncultured Rhodobacterales bacterium | reverse complement strand
GCGTCAAGGCCGGCGTGGTGGAGAAATCCGGCGCCTGGTATTCCTACGGCGACGAGCGGATCGGCCAGGGCCGCGAGAACGCCAAGCAGTTCCTCAGGGACAATCCCGAGATCTCGAACGCGATCGAGGACAAGATCCGCGCCAGCCACGGGCTCGACTTCACCGCGACCGGCGAGGACGAGACGGTGATGGAGGGCTGAACCGCGGCATCGCGGCGCCACGGCGGGGACGCCGGGCGGCGGAGCGCGCGACGGACGGTTGGGGCCGGGCGGGAATCGCCCGGCCCTTCGCGTGTGGACACCGGCGGCGGCATGGTTATACACGGGTCCGAACCGCCGGAATTCCGCCCGAAAGGCCAGCCCAGATGCCCAGCCTGAACGACATCCGCTCCACCTTCCTGAGCTATTTCGAACGCAACGGCCATCGGGTCGTCGACAGCTCGCCCCTGGTGCCGCGCAACGATCCCACGCTGATGTTCACCAATTCCGGCATGGTGCAGTTCAAGAACCTGTTCACCGGGCTCGAACATCGCGACTACACGCGCGCCACGACCTCGCAGAAATGCGTCCGCGCCGGCGGCAAGCACAACGACCTCGACAATGTCGGCTACACCGCCCGGCACCATACCTTCTTCGAGATGCTGGGGAATTTCAGCTTCGGCGACTATTTCAAGGACGCCGCCATCGCCTATGCCTGGGAGCTTCTGACGAAGGATTTCGACATCCCGGCCGACCGGCTGCTGGTCACCGTCTACCATACCGACGACGAGGCGGCCGGGATCTGGAAGAAGGTCGCCGGCCTGCCCGACGAGCGGATCATCCGGATCCCGACGCATGACAATTTCTGGCAGATGGGCCCGACCGGCCCCTGCGGCCCCTGCACGGAAGTCTTCTTCGATCACGGCCCGTCGATCTGGGGCGGCCCGCCCGGCAGCCCCGAGGAGGACGGCGACCGGTTCATCGAGATCTGGAACCTCGTCTTCATGCAGAACGAGCAGTTCGAGGACGGATCGATGCGGGCGCTCGACATGCAGTCGATCGACACCGGCATGGGACTGGAGCGGATCGGCGCGCTGCTGCAGGGCAAGCACGACAACTACGATACCGACCTGATGCGCGCGCTGATCGAGGCGAGCGCCAATGCCACCGCCACCGATCCCGACGGGCCGGGCAAGGTGCACCACCGGGTGATCGCCGATCACCTGCGCTCCACCGCCTTCCTGATCGCCGACGGCGTGATGCCCTCGAACGAGGGCCGCGGCTACGTTCTGCGCCGGATCATGCGCCGCGCGATGCGTCATGCCCACCTTGCCGGCGCCGACGATCCGGTGATGTACCGGCTGGTGCCGGCGCTGGTGCGGCAGATGGCGGCGGCCTATCCGGAACTGACCCGCGCGCAGGCGCTGATCGAGGAAACGCTGAAGCTGGAGGAAACGCGGTTCAAACAAACGCTGGACCGGGGGCTGAAGCTGCTGGACGAGGAACTCGGGCGGCTGGGCGAGGGCGAGCCGCTGCCGGGCGCCGCCGCCTTCCGGCTTTACGACACCTACGGCTTTCCGCTGGACCTCACGCAGGATGCGCTGCGCGAGAAGGGCCGGGAGGTCGATACCGAGGGGTTCGACGCGGCGATGGCCGAACAGAAGGCCAAGGCCCGCGCCGCCTGGGCCGGGTCGGGCGAGACGAAGGATGCCGCGATCTGGTTCGATCTCGGCGACCGGCACGGGCCGACGGAGTTTCTGGGCTATGACACCGAGACGGCGGAGGGGCAGGTTCTCGCGCTGGTCCGTGACGGCGCGGAGATCGCGGCCGCCGACGCGGGCGACAGCCTGCAGATCATGGTCAACCAGACCCCGTTCTATGCCGAGGCCGGCGGCCAGGTCGGCGACCGCGGCTGGATCCGCACCGAAACCGGGCTGGCCGAGGTGACGGACACGCAAAGATCGGCGGGTGTTTCCATCCATATCGCGACGGTCACCGAGGGCCGGATCGACCGCGGCCAGCCCGCGAAGCTGGAGGTCGACCACCGCCGCCGCGGCGCGATCCGGGCGAACCACTCGGCCACCCACCTGCTGCACGAGGCGCTGCGCCGCGCGCTTGGCGACCATGTCGCGCAGCGCGGCTCTCTCAACGCCGCCGACCGGTTGCGCTTCGACTTTTCGCATGCCAAGGCGCTCAGCGGCCAGGAAATGGAGACGGTCGAACATGAGGTCAACGCCTATATCCGCCAGAATGCCCCGGTCGAGACCCGGGTGATGACACCCGATGACGCCCGCGGGCTGGGGGCGCAGGCGCTGTTCGGCGAGAAATACGGCGACGAGGTGCGGGTGGTGTCGATGGGCACGCTGAAGGGCTCGGGCAAGGGGTCCGACGGCAAGACCTATTCGATCGAGCTGTGCGGCGGCACCCATGTCGCCCGCACCGGCGATATCGGCGCCTTCGCGCTCTTGGGCGACAGCGCGTCCTCGGCCGGGGTGCGCCGGATCGAGGCGCTGACCGGCGCCGCGGCGCTCGACCATCTGCGCGCGCAGGACCGGCGGCTTGGCGAGATCGCGGCGCTTCTCAAGGCGCAGCCCGCCGAGGTGGTGGAGCGGGTGCGCGCCCTCGCCGAAGAGCGCCGGGCGCTGCACAACGAGGTGGCGCAGCTGCGCCGCGATCTCGCGATGGGCGGCGGCGCAACCGGCGGGCCGGAGGCGAAGGACATCGCCGGCATCTCCTTCATCGCGCAGACCGTCAGCGGCGTGTCGGGCAAGGACCTGCCCGCGATGGTCGATGCGCTGAAGGAACGTGTCGGGTCGGGCGCGGTTCTGGTGGTGGCCGATACCGGCGGCAAGGCGGCGGTGGCCGCCGGCGTGACGGCCGACCTGACCGGCCGGCTGTCGGCCGTGGATATCGTCAAGGCCGCGGCGGCGGCGCTGGGGGGCAAGGGCGGCGGCGGCCGGCCGGACCTCGCCCAGGCCGGCGGCGCGGACCCCTCGCAGGCCGAGGCCGCCGTGGCCGCGGCCGAAGCCGTGATCGGAGGATAGGATGCCCGCACTCTGGATTGCCCATGTCACCGTGCACGATGCCGAGGCCTATGGCCGCTACGCCGCGCTCGCGGGCCCCGCGATCGAGAAGCACGGCGGCCGGTTCATCGCCCGCGCCGCGCGCTACGTGCAACTGGAGGGGACCGACCGGCCGCGCAACGTGGTGGCGCGGTTCCCGACGCTGGAGGCTGCCGTCGCCTGCTACCACAGCCCCGAATACCAGGAGGCGCTGAGCCACGCCCGCGGCGCGGCGGAGCGCGAACTGCTGGTGGTCGAAACCACCGAGTAGGTCAGGGTCGTTCGCGGTCCAGCACGATCGCGCCGGCGGCGATCTGTCCGACATAGCCGCAGGGATCCGGGCGCTGCGAGAAATGCAGCCATGCGGTGCGTGCGAAGGAGTCGGGCGCGAAAAGCGCCATGACCGGGCTGATCTGGTCGCGGCCCACCGGGGCGCTGACGTCGCTCTTGCCCAGCACCGCGCCGCGCAGGGTGTCGGGCAGGGTGCGGAACGTCATCGCATAGGCGAGGTATTCGTCGGTTGCCGGGCAGGCGGCAAAGGGGCAGGCGCCGGTGGCCTCGTAGGCGGCATGGGTCAGTTCATGGGTCAGGACGGCCCGGAACAGCACATCGTCGGGCAACGGGGCGAACAGGCCGGCACGGCTGCGGTTCCCGGCGATCCGGTCGGGCGCGACCAGGTCGATCAGGCCCTCGCCGCAGTGAAACAGCCCCAGACAGCCGTCATGAACCTCGTCGACAAGGGCAAGCGTCACCGGTTCCGTCAGCGGAAGGTTGCAGCTTGCCAGCTCGTCGGCCGCCGCGCGCGCCATGTCGCAGACCTGCCGGGCGGTGGCGGCATCCCCGGCCCGCAGCGTCACCGGCACGCCCTCGCAGGCCAGGTCCGCCGCGCCGACGGGCGCGGCCAGCGCAAGGCACAGCAGGCCGGGGCGGAGCGGCAAGCGCTCAGCCCGCCGCTTTCGCCTGGCGCTTGCGTTCGTGCGGGTCGAGGAAACGCTTGCGCAGGCGGATGTTCTTCGGCGTGACCTCGACCAGTTCGTCATCGTCGATATAGGCGATCGCCTCCTCCAGGCTCATCCTCACCGGCGGTGTCAGCCGCACCGCCTCGTCCGAACCGGAGGCGCGGACGTTCGTCAGCTTCTTGCCCTTCAGCGGATTGACCTCGAGATCGTTGTCGCGGCTGTGTTCGCCGATGATCATCCCCTCGTAGACCTGTTCCTGCGCGCCGATGAACAGCTTGCCGCGTTCCTCGAGGTTCCACAGCGCGTAGGCGACGGAAACGCCGTTCTCCATCGAGATCAAGACCCCCTGCCGTCGGCCCTGGATCGGGCCCTTGTGCGGCGCCCAGCCGTGGAAGATGCGGTTCAGGACGCCGGTGCCGCGGGTGTCGGTCAGGAACTGGCCGTGATAGCCGATCAGCCCGCGCGAAGGCACATGGGCGACGATCCGGGTCTTGCCGGCCCCGGCGGGCTTCATTTCCATCAGGTCGCCCTTGCGCTCGCCGGTGAGCTTGTCGATCACCGCGCCGGTGAATTCATCATCGACATCGATGATCGCCTCTTCGATCGGTTCGAGCTTCTCGCCGTCGTCCTCGCGCAGGATCACCCGGGGCCGCGAGATCGACAGTTCGAACCCTTCGCGGCGCATGTTCTCGATCAGCACGCCCATCTGCAATTCGCCGCGGCCGGACACGACGAAGGCCTCGCCGCCCGGCGTGTCCGCGACCCGGATCGCGACGTTCGATTCCGCCTCTTTCATCAGCCGTTCGCGGATCACCCGGCTTTGCACCTTGCTGCCGTCCTTGCCCGCCAGCGGGCTGTCGTTGATCCCGAAGGTGACCGAGATCGTCGGCGGATCGATCGGCTGTGCGGGCAGGGCGGTATCGACCTCGAGCGCGCAGAGCGTGTCGGCCACGGTGGCCTTCGACATGCCGCCCAGCGTGACGATGTCGCCCGCCACCGCCTCGTCGATCGGGGTCTGGCTGAGGCCGCGGAACGCCATGATCCGGGTGACGCGGAACTGTTCGATCCGCTCGCCGGTGCGGCTGAGGGCCTTGATCGTCTCGCCGGTCTTCACCCGCCCGGATTCGACGCGGCCGGTCAGGATCCGGCCGATGAACGGATCGGCCGACAGCGTGGTGGCGAGCATCCGGAACGGCTCGGCCTCGCGCGCGATCTGGGCGGGCTTCGGCACGTGGCGCACGATCAGGTCGAACAGCGCCGACAGGTCGCTGCGCGGCCCGTCCAGTTCGGCATCGGCCCAGCCGGCGCGCCCCGAGGCGTAGAGATGCGGGAAATCCAGCTGGTCGTCATCGGCGCCGAGATTGGCGAACAGGTCGAAGACCTCGTTCAGCGCGCGGTCGGGCTCGGCATCGGGCTTGTCGACCTTGTTCAGCACCACGATCGGCCGCAGCCCCAGCGCCAGCGCCTTGGAGGTGACGAATTTCGTTTGCGGCATCGGGCCTTCGGCGGCATCGACCAGCAGGCAGACCCCGTCGACCATGCTGAGAATCCGCTCCACCTCGCCGCCGAAATCGGCATGGCCGGGGGTGTCGACGATGTTGATCCGCGTGCCCTGCCACTCCACGCTCGTCGCCTTGGCAAGGATCGTGATGCCGCGCTCGCGCTCGATGTCGTTGCTGTCCATCGCGCGTTCGGCCACCGCCTGGTTCTCGCGGAACGCGCCGGACTGGCGCAGAAGCTCGTCCACCAGCGTGGTCTTGCCGTGGTCGACATGGGCGATGATCGCGATATTGCGAAGGTCCATTGGTCCCGTCCTGGATGCTGCGGTGCCGCGATAGACGAAACCGGGGATATTGGCCAGCCTAATGCGCCGCGGTCTGCGAGAACAGATGGATCACCAGGATCCCGGCGATGATCAGCGCGATCCCCAGAAGCCCCGGCAGGTCGATCCGCTGGCCGAACAGGGTCCAGCCGACGAAGGTGATCAGCGTGATGCCCAGCCCCGACCACAGCGCGTAGGTCAGGCCAAGCGGCAGGAATTTCAGCACCTTGACGAAGAAGAAGAACGCCCCGGCGAAGCCCAGGACCACGCCCAGCGAGGGCCAGAGCCGGGTGAACTGCTGGCTGGCCTGCAGGCAGGCGGTGCCGAAGGTTTCGAAGGCCACGGCAATGACGAGATACAGGTAGACCTGGGCGGACATGGCGCTTCCCTCAGGTGGCGACGTAACGGTCGCGGCGGTGGTTGATCGCGATGGTGAGATTGGTGACGAGCGCGCCGAGCGCGGAATAGAGCACCAGGCGCGGCTCGATCACCCAGAATGCGACGGAAAACAGGATCGCATCGAAGCCAAGCTGCGTCCAGCCGGCGCGAAACCCGGTGCGATCCTGAAGGACCAGCGCGAGGATGCCGATCCCGCCAAGGCTGGCGCCGTGGCGAAACAGCGCCAGAAGCGCCGCGCCCGACAGCGCGCCGAAGAGAAGCGCGCCGGCCAGCGGATCGAGATGCGCGAACCGCACCCAGCCCGGCATCGCCGCCGACAGGATCGACAACCCGGCCACCGCCGCGAAGGTCTTGGCCACGAAGGCCGGGCCCATCCGCCGCCAGCCGAGCCAGTAGAACGGCAGGTTGATGGCGAAGAACACCGGGCCGAAGCCCCAGCCGGTGGCGTAGGAGATCAGCACCGCAAGTCCGGCGGTCTGGCCGGTGACAAGGCCGAGATGGGTGAGGATCGTGATCGCGAAGGCCGCGACGCCGGCCCCGAAGGCAAGGCCCTGGGCATCCTCGATCGGGCTGTGGCGCGCGGCGTTTGTCATGGCCCCTCATGCCGCGCCGCGGCGCGCCTGTCCAGCGCCGCCGGGGCCGCGCGCCCCTGCGGGATAACCGGATGTCGGGCTTGGCGCCGTGCGTCAGCCCGCCAGCGCGTGGCCCAGATAGGCGTCGACCCGTTCGAGAAAGCCCATCGTGGTGAGCCATTTCTGATCCGGCCCGACAAGCAGCGCGAGATCCTTGGTCATGTGCCCGTCTTCCACGCACTGCACGGTGACGCGTTCCAGCGTTTCGGCGAAGCGCGCGAGGTCGGCATTGCCGTCAAGCTTGGCGCGATGCTTCAGCCCGCCCGTCCAGGCGTAGATCGAGGCGATGGAATTGGTAGAGGTCGCCTTGCCCTGCTGGTGCTGGCGGTAGTGCCGGGTGACGGTGCCATGCGCGGCCTCGGCCTCGACGATGCCGCCATCGGGGGTCATCAGCACCGAGGTCATCAGCCCGAGGCTGCCGAAGCCCTGCGCCACCGTGTCCGACTGCACGTCACCGTCGTAGTTCTTGCAGGCCCAGACATAGCCGCCCGACCATTTCAGCGAGGCGGCGACCATGTCGTCGATCAGCCGGTGTTCGTAATGGATGCCCTTCGCCTTGAACGCCGCTTCGAATTCCTCTTCGTAGACCTTCTGGAACAGATCCTTGAAGCGGCCGTCATAGGCCTTGAGGATGGTGTTCTTCGTCGACAGGTAGACCGGCCAGCCGAGGTTGAGCCCGTAGTTCAGCGAGGCCCGCGCGAAGTCGATGATCGAGGCGTCGAGATTGAACATCGCCATCGTGACGCCGGCGCCGGGCGCGTCGAACACCTCGCGCTCGATCACGGTGCCGTCGGCGCCCTCGAACTTCAGCGTCAGTTTCCCCGCGCCGGGGAAGCGGAAATCGGTGGCGCGGTACTGGTCGCCATAGGCGTGCCGGCCCACCACGATCGGCCGGGTCCAGCCCGGCACCAGCCGCGGCACGTTGCGGCACAGGATCGGCTGGCGAAAGATCACCCCGCCGAGGATGTTGCGGATCGTCCCGTTCGGCGAGCGCCACATCCGCTTCAGGCCGAATTCCTCCACCCGCGCCTCGTCCGGTGTGATCGTGGCGCATTTGACGGCGACGCCGACCTCTTTCGTCTTCTCGGCGGCCGCGACGGTGACGCGATCCTCGGTGCGGTCGCGTTCCTGGATCGACAGGTCGTAATAGAGCAGATCGATGTCGAGATAGGGCAGGATCAGCTTTTGCTTGATGAAGTCCCAGATGATCCGGGTCATCTCGTCCCCGTCCATCTCGACGACCGGGTTCTGGACCTTGATCCGCGACATGGTCGTGCCTCCTTGCGGGGATACGGGGCGACCGGCCGGGGGGCGGCCGCCCGGCGGCGTCTCAGCCGATGATCGCGTTCAGCGTGGCGCTCGGCCGCATGACGGTGGCAAGCTTGGCCGGATCGGGGTGGTAGTAGCCGCCGATATCGGCGGGCCGGCCCTGCGCGGCGGCCAGTTCGCCGGTGATCGCCGCCTCGCCCTCGGCTAATGCCTGCGCCACGGGGGCGAATTCGGCAGCGAGGCCGGGATCCTCGGTCTGGGCGGCCAGCGCCTCGGCCCAGTAGCGGGCGAACCAGTAGTGGCTGTCGCGGTTGTCGGGCTGGCCGACCTTGCGGCCGGGCGAGCGGTCATGGTCGAGGATGCCCTGCGTCGCGGCATCCACGGCGTCGCCCAGCACCTTCGCGCGGGCGTTGTCCGTCGCCTCGGCAAGGAAGCGGAAGCTTTCGCCCAGCGCGCAGAACTCGCCCAGGGAATCCCAGCGCAGGTGGTTTTCCTCGACCAGCTGTTGCACGTGCTTGGGCGCCGAGCCGCCCGCGCCGGTTTCGAACAGGCCGCCGCCCTGCATCAGCTTCACGATCGACAGCATCTTGGCCGAGGTCGCGAGTTCCAGGATCGGGAACAGGTCGGTCAGGTAGTCGCGCAGCACGTTGCCGGTGATCGCGATGGTGTTCTCGCCCTTCGTGATCGTCTCGAGGCTGGCGCGGGTCGCCGCGCGCGGGGCCATGATCTCGAATTTCTCGGCAACCCCATGCGCTTCGAGGATCGGCTTGACGTAGGAAATGAGTTCCGCGTCATGGGCGCGGGTTTCGTCCAGCCAGAAGATCGCGCGATAGCCGGTCAGCCGCTGGCGGTCGATGGCCAGTTTCACCCAATCCTCGATCGGCGCCTTGCGGGCGGAGGCGGAGCGCCAGATGTCGCCGGTTTCGACGCGGTGTTCGTGCAGCACCGTTCCGTCGTCGAGGATCATCTTCACCACGCCGCCTTCCGGTATCTCGAAGGTCGTCGGGTGGCTGCCGTATTCCTCGGCCTTCTGCGCCATCAGCCCGATGTTCTGCACCGTGCCGGCGGTGGCGGGATCCAGCTTGCCGTTTTCCTTGAAGAACCTGATCGTCTCGTCATAGACCGGCGCGTAGGAATTGTCGGGGATCACGCAGACGCAGTCATGTTCGGCGCCGTCCGGGCCCCAGCCCTTGCCGCCGGCGCGGATCAGCGCGGGCATCGAGGCATCGATGATCACGTCCGACGGCACGTGCAGGTTGGTGATGCCCCTGTCGGAATTGACCATGTACATCGGCGGGCGCTCTGCGCGCACCGCCTCGATCGCCGCCATGATCCCGGCGTCGTCCTTGACCCGCTCCAGCAGGTCGCCAAGCCCGGAATTGGGGTTCACGCCGAGTTCGGCCATCCGGTCGCCGAACTGCTCGAACACCGGCGCGAGCCAGGCGCGGACGGCATGGCCGAAGATGATCGGGTCGGAGACCTTCATCATCGTCGCCTTCATGTGCAGCGAGAACAGCACACCCTCGGCCCTTGTTTTCTCGATCTCTTCGGCAAGGAAGGCATCGAGCGCGCGGGCCGACATGAAGGTGGCGTCGACCACGGTGCCGGCGGGGTAGCTGACGCTCTCCTTCAGCACCGTCTCGCCGCCGGCGGTTTCCAGAACGATCCGCGCGGTGGCGGCGCGGTCGAGCGTGGCCGACACCTCGTTGGAGCGGAAATCGCCGCCCGCCATCGCCGCGACGCGGGTCTTGCTGTCGGCCGTCCAGTCGCCCATCCGGTGCGGATTGGCCTGCGCGTAGCGCTTCACCGCCGTCGCGGCGCGGCGGTCGGAATTGCCCTCGCGCAGCACCGGGTTCACGGCCGAACCCTTGATCGTGTCATATGTCGCGCGGGCGGCCTTCTCGGCCTCGGTCTGCGGGGTCTCGGGATAGTCGGGCAGGGCGTAGCCCTGGCCCTGCAACTCGCGCACCGCGGCGACGAGCTGCGGGACCGAGGCCGAGATGTTGGGCAGCTTGATGACATTGGCCCCCGGCGTCTTCACCAGCTCGCCCAGCTCGGCGAGGTCGTCGGGGATTCGCTGCTCCGGCGTCAGCGCCTCGGGGAAGGCGGCGAGGATCCGCCCGGCGAGCGAGATGTCCTTCGTGCCCACCGTGACCCCGGCGGCGGCCGCGAACTTGCGGATGATCGGCAGGAGCGAGGCGGAGGCAAGCTCCGGCGCCTCGTCGACCTTGGTGTAGATGATATCCGGGTTTTCGCTGTCAGCCATCGTCGAGCCCTTTCGATCACGTCCAGAAGCATCCCGCGCGGCCGCCGTCGGGCGCGCGGGCGGGGAAGGCGGTGCGATCGGAGGCCGGGGCGCCGGATGCCGGCGGGCCGTGGCCGGCCGGGGCATGCGGGGGCGCCATCGGCCATCCTCTCGCTGGTTTCTCGCTGCGGCGTCTCTAACCGAAATCCGGCATCAAGGAAAGATGGTATGCGGTGGTATACAAAAATTCCGGCGCAACCCGGTGCCCGCCCCCGTCAGCCGAGGAACGGCCGGGCGAGGGCGCGCACATGGTCCCACAGCCGCGGCGCGCCGCGCGCGACCTTGCGGCCGACCCGGGATTCGAGGTCATCGAAGGTCACGTCGAACGCGTGCCACGATCCGCCGCCGGCGGCGATGTTCTGCATCACAGGTTGCACCCGGTCGAGCGCGCGGGCGAAGACCGCGTCGGGGGTTTCGGCCGCCTCGAATTCCTCCCACAGCGCCCGAAGTTCGGCGCCGATATCTTTGGGAAGCAATCCGAAAATCCGGTCGGCCGCACGGGTTTCCGCGGCCTGCCGTTCGGCCGAGCCATGCGCCGTGCCGCCCGCGGCATGGATCGGCACGTCGCCGGTATCGATCTCGACGAGATCGTGCAGCACAAGCATCCGGATCACCCGGTCGACCGAGACGCCCGGAGCGGCCTGATCGGCCAGCACAAGCGCGTAAAGCGCCAGGTGCCAGGAATGCTCGCCCGCATTTTCCTTCCGGCCGCCATCGACGGGCGTGGCGCGCAGGACGGATTTCAGCCGGTCGGCCTCGGCCAGGAAGGCCAGTTGCGCCGCCAGCCGGGCGGTCAATGCCCGCCCGCGTCCGGGTCCGGCGGCGGCGCGGGCATCGCCGCGCCGGTCTTCCTGGCGGCCAGCGCCTGTTCCATGAACCGCCGGCCGCGCGCCTCGGCCTGACGGATCCGGATCGAGGTCAGGAACGCCTCCTGCAAGGTGGTGGACGAGGCGCCGACGATCTTCGAGACCTGTTCGTAGAAGAACGGGTCGTCCAGGTCCTGCGATGCCTGAAGCGCGTCGCGGGCCAGCTTGTCGGCCAGGTCCTGGATGAAATCGGCCATGTCAGCGCGATGCCTCTCCCAGCCGGCGGCGCACGTAGTCCTGCACCGTGGCGATCATCGGCGACATGTGCGCCTCGTCATCCTCGAAGAAATGCCCCGCGCCCTCGATCTCGCAATGGGTGATGGTGATGCCGCGCTGTTCGTGCAGCTTGTTCACCAGCGCATGCGTGTCCTTCGGCGGCGCGACCTTGTCGGCCGTGCCGTTGATGATCAGGCCCGAGGACGGGCAGGGCGCGAGGAACGAGAAATCGTACATGTTCGCCGGCGGCGCGACCGAGACGAAGCCGGTGATCTCCGGCCGCCGCATCAGAAGCTGCATGCCGATCCACGCGCCGAAGGAAAAGCCCGCGACCCAACAGTGTTTGGAATTCGGGTTCAGCGCCTGCAGGTAGTCCAGCGCCGAGGCGGCATCGCTAAGCTCGCCCACGCCCTGGTCGTATTCGCCCTGGCTGCGGCCGACGCCGCGGAAGTTGAAGCGAAGCACCGTGAATCCAAGCTCGTAGAAGGCATAGTGCAACCGGTGCACGACCCGGTTGTTCATCGAGCCGCCATACAGCGGATGCGGATGCAACACGATCGCGATCGGGGCGTCGGCGGTCTTCTGGGGGTGGTAGCGGCCTTCCAGGCGGCCCTCGGGGCCGGGGAATATCACTTCGGGCATCAGTTCGCCTGTTCCCTCTCCGGGCCCCCGGCCATTCTTGACGAATTTGATCGGGCAACCTAGAATGTTTCTAAAGCGCGGGCGCGCCTTTCGGTGCAGGTGAGTTAAGCGCCGCCGCCGCGCGCGTCAACGTCTTTGGCAGGAACGGCCGATGAAACTCTCCACCAAGGGGCGCTACGCGATGGTCGCGCTGGCCGATCTCGCGATGGCCGGGCCCGAGACTCTGTCGACACTGTCCGAGATCGCGGAGCGGCAGGACATCTCGCTGCCCTATCTCGAACAGCTGTTCGTCAAGCTGCGCCGGGCCGGGCTGGTGGAAAGCGTCCGCGGCCCCGGTGGCGGCTACCGGCTTGCGATGGACCCGGCGGAGATCCGGGTCAGCGCGGTGCTGGAGGCGGTCGACGAGACGGTGAGCGCGCTGCATACCGGGGCCGCCGTCTCGGGCGGGCTGTCGGGCACGCGGGCGCAGTCCTTCACGAACCGGCTTTGGGAGAGTTTTTCGGCGCAGGTCTATGTTTTCCTGCATCAAACCACGCTGGCCGACGTGATCGGCAACCGGCTGAAGCCGTGCCCGGCGGTGCCCGGCCTGTTCCGGATCGTCGACGAGTGAGCGGGCCGCGCACATATCTCGACTGGAACGCCACCGCGCCGCTGCGCGCAGAGGCGCGGGCGGCGATGATCGCGGCGATGGATGTCGTCGGCAACCCGTCCTCGGTGCATGCCGAGGGCCGGGCGGCGACGGCGCTGGTGGAACGGGCGCGCGCGCAGGTGGCCGCGGCGCTGGGGGCGGAGGGCGCCGATATCGTCTTCACCTCCGGCGCGACGGAGGCCGCGGCGCTGGCGCTGGCCGGCCGTGGGCTGGCCGCGGCCGGGGTCGAGCATGACGCGGTGCTGGCCTGGGCCGATCCCGGCCTTCCGGTCGATGCCACGGGCCGGGTGCGCATCGACGATCCGGGGGGCAGCACCCTGCAACTCGCCAATTCCGAGACCGGCGTGATCCAGGACCTGCCCGAGGGGCTGGCGGTGTCGGACCTGACCCAGGCCTTCGGCAAGATCCCCTTCGCCTTCAACTGGCTGGGGGTGACGATGGGCCTTGTCTCGGCGCACAAGCTGGGCGGGCCGAAGGGCGTGGGCGCGCTGGTGCTGCGGCCCGGCACGGAACTGGCCGCGCGGATCCGCGGCGGCGGGCAGGAGATGGGCCGCCGGGCCGGGACCGAGAACGTGATCGGCATCGCCGGTTTCGGTGCCGCGGCCGAGGCCGCCGCGCGCGACCTTGCGAGCGGTGTCTGGGAGGAGGTCGAGGAATTTAGAAATATTCTAGATTCATCTCTGGAAGCCGCCGCGCCGGATGTTATCTTTGCCGCGAGGGGCGCGCGACGGCTTCCCAACACGACCTGCGTGATCAGCCCCGGCTGGAAGGGCGAGACGCAGGTGATGCAGATGGACCTGGCGGGGTTTTCCGTGTCCGCCGGTTCGGCCTGTTCGTCCGGCAAGGTCCGGGCGAGCCGGGTTCTGGCGGCGATGGGGTTCGCGCCCGAGGCCGCGGCCGGGGCGATGCGGGTCTCGCTGGGGCCGGGCATCGGCCGCGAGGCGCTGGAGCGCTTCGCCGAGGCCTGGGGCCGGGCGCGCAAGCGGCAGATGGCCCGCGCGGCCTGACAAGACGGGTGAACAAGGGTCCGAAAGGGCCCGACAGGAAGGGAAGGTTGACGATGGCCCTGGAAGAGAACCTCGAAGTCCGCGAAGGCGTCGACCGCGAGACGGTCGAAACCGTGCAGAGCATGGGCAGCTACAAATACGGCTGGGAGACGGATATCGAGATGGAATTCGCGCCGAAGGGCGTGAACGAGGACATCGTGCGCCTGATCTCGGAAAAGAACGGCGAGCCGGAATGGATGACGGACTGGCGGCTTGCGGCCTTCCGGCGCTGGCAGAAGATGGCCGAACCCCGCTGGGCGATGCTGAACTACCCGGCGATCGACTACCAGGACCAGTATTACTACGCCAAGCCCAAGAGCATGGCGGAAAAGCCCAAGTCGCTCGACGAGGTCGATCCGAAGCTGCTGGCCACCTACGAAAAGCTGGGTATCCCGCTGAAGGAACAGATGATCCTCGCCGGGGTGGAGGGCGCCGAACAGGCCGACGAACGCCGCGTCGCGGTCGATGCGGTGTTCGATTCCGTCTCTCTCGGCACGACCTTCAAGGACGAGCTGATGAAGGCCGGGGTGATCTTCTGCTCGATCTCAGAGGCGATCCGCGACTACCCGGAGCTGGTGCAGAAATACCTCGGCTCGGTCGTGCCGGCGTCGGACAATTTCTTCGCGACGCTGAACTCGGCCGTGTTCTCGGACGGCTCGTTCGTCTACGTGCCGCCGAACACGCGCTGCCCGATGGAACTCAGCACCTATTTCCGGATCAACGCCGAGAATACCGGGC
>CAYUXM010000057.1:0-14719 GCA_964448765.1 uncultured Rhodobacterales bacterium | reverse complement strand
TCGCGTAGGGCCCGCCGAGGATGTAGTAGGCGACCATCGCGAACTGCGCCATCTCCAGCGTCCACAGCGACGGCAGAAAGAAGGTTTTCGAGATCGAGGACCACAGCAGGATGCCCATCATCACGAAGATGCCGTACATCACGACGCGGCCGATCCAGTAGTTGCAGCGGTCCACCGCCCGCACGTAGCCCCGCAGGAATCGCGTCATTCCGTCCGGCCCCGTGCCCGGTTGCGAACAGGGGCCTGCGGCGGCCGGCGCGCGGGCCCGGTCGCGCGCCAGTACGGCCCGTTGCGGCGTGACTTGATCATCGATCTCCCCGTGCGGCGCGCTTCGTCCGGCGCATTTTCGCGTCAACGGGTTCAGAATAGGGCGCAATCCTCGGGCGGCGCAACGGCGGAAGGCCGAAAGCCCGCGATCCGGCGGCCCGCCCGGCCCGGCATGCCGGAGGTTTCATCGCCCGGTCGGGGCCGGGCGGCGGCCACGGTCACGCGTTCCACAGCACCGCGCCGAGCCGCGCGACGTCGTAGCCGCCGTAGCCCGCCGCGCGGTCGCGGAACTCCGCCGTGCGGCAGAACGCCCAAAGCGCCTGCAATGGCGGATCGAACCAGGCCTTGCGGTCGACCAGAAGCGCGAATTCCTCGTCGATCACGGGCCTGAATTCCAGCCCGTAGCCCCCGGCGGCCGCGGCCAGGCCGAAGGCCGCGTCGGCCTCGCCGCGGCGCACCCGCTCCACCGCCTCGTCCTCGGTCCGCGCCACCGCGGCGTAGGCGAGGCTGGCGAGGTCGAGCCCGGCCGCCGCCGCAAGTTCGCGAAACAGCCCGTCGGTGCCCGATTCCGGCTGCCGCGGCACGATCCGCAACCCGGCGAGATCGGCCATGCAGGCCGGTGCCGGCCCGTCCTTGCGATGCACCAGCCCGCGCCGGCGCGTCGCGAAGGCGACCAGCACCGCGTTCCGGTCGGATACCGCCCGCGCCACCGCCGGCACGTTCCAGCCGCCGCCGTCGGGATCGTGGACATGCAGGCCCGCGGCCACGCCGTCGCCGCGGGCGAAGCGGTCGAGCCCGTCATGCGAGCCGTCGAAATAGGTCGCCAGCCCGCAGCGGGACTGCCGGATCGCCCAGTCCAGCAGCGGATCGTGGCTGCCCAGCACGATCGGCGGACGGGCCTGCCGCTCGGCCCCAAGGCCGCCGGAGCGGGAGGTTTCGATCCAGGCGCGGATCTCGGCGGCGGGGAACAGCAGCTTCCCCGTCGCCCGCGAACACGGCACCTTGCCGGAGGCGGCGAGGTCGTAGACCTTCCGCTCCTTGAGGCGCAGCAGCGCCGCGAGTTCGCGGACGGTCAGGTATTCGTGTTCGGGCAACTCGGGGTCGGCCATGCCAGCTGCTTTCCGGCGCGGCGTCGCTGCCGCCCCGTGGGTCTAGCAGTTTTGCAGCGCCCTCGAAAAGACCGGCGGCGGTGCGCCGGGGCCCTCCCGCCGGCAGGAACCGGCGGGAGGACGGGTCAGGCTAGACCTGGCGTTCCTGCGCCAGGCCCTTGAGGATCGCCCAGCAGATCAGCAGCAGGACCACCGTGAAGGGCAGGCCGGTCGAGATCACCATCGCCTGCAGCGATCCAAGGCCCCCGCCGATCAGCAGCGCGATCGCGACGAGCCCCTCGAAGGTGCACCAGAACACCCGCTGCGGCACCGGCGCGTCGACCTTGCCGCCCGCGGTGATCGTGTCGATCACGAGGCTGCCGGAATCCGACGAGGTGACGAAGAACACGATCACCAGCACGATCCCGATGGTCGAGGTGATGCCCGCCAGCGGCAGGCTTTCGAGCATCGCGAACAGCGACAGTTCCGGCGCGTAACTGTCGATCACGTTGGCCTTCACCGCCGAGCCGGCGGGATCGGCGATCATGTCGTTGATCGCGGTGCCGCCGAAGACCGCCATCCACAGGATGCACACGAGGCTGGGGATGATCAGCACGCAGGTGATGAACTCGCGCACCGTGCGGCCGCGGCTGACGCGGGCGATGAACATGCCCACGAAGGGCGACCAGGAAATCCACCAGGCCCAGTAGAACGCCGTCCAGCCCTGCATGTAGCCGGTGTCCTCGCGCCCGAACGGGTTCGACAGCGGGATGACCTCCTGCGCATAGGCGCCCAGCCCCGCGACGAAGTCCGACAGGATCGTGCCCGCGCCGGCGGCGAACAGCACGAAGACCAGCAGAAGCGCCGCGACCATCATGTTGATCTCCGACAGCACCTTCACGCCGCCGTCGAGGCCGCGCAGCACCGAGACCAGCGCCACCAGGGTGATGCCGACGATCAGGATCACCTGCACGGTGATGTTGTTGGGAATGCCGTAGATGTAGTTCAGCCCGGCATTGGCCTGCTGCGCGCCGACGCCAAGCGAGGTCGCCAGCCCGAACAGCGTGGCGAACACCGCCAGCGTGTCGATCACGTGGCCCCACCAGCCCCAGACCCGCTCGCCGAGGATCGGGTAGAAGGCCGAGCGGATCGAAAGCGGCAGGCCCTTGTTGTAGGAAAACAGCGCCAGCGCCAGCGCGACCACCGCGTAGATCGCCCAGGGATGCAGCGCCCAGTGATAGGACGTGGCGGCCAGCGCCATGCGCCGCGCCGCCTCGACGTTTTCGGGGATCAGCGCGCCATCCTCGGTGAACGGCCGGGCGGCGCCCAGCGGCTCGTCGCCCCAGGGCGTGCCGAAGTAATAGGCCGGTTCCAGCACCCCGAAGAACATCAGCCCGATGCCCATGCCGGCGGCGAACAGCATCGCGAACCAGCCGGGATAGCCGTAGTCGGGCCGCGCGTCCCTGCCGCCCAGCCTGACCGAGCCATAGGGCGACACGATCAGGACGAGGCAGAAGATCACGAAGACATTCGCGGCCAGCAGGAAGAACCAGTCGAAGGTCGAGGTCAGCGTCGGCCTGAGCCAGCCGAAGAAGTCGGCCGCCTGGGTCGGCGCGGTCAGCGCATAGGCCACGAAGGCCACGATGCTGAGCCCCGAGATCAGGAACACGGGGTTGTGGATGTCGAGCCCGAAGGGCCCGATCTTCGTTTCGATGTTGTCCTGACCGATCTCGTAATCGGTCTCGATGATATGGGCCGCCCCTTCGGGCGCGGGTATGCCCTGGTTCACGGATTCGTCGGCCATGTCGCCGGCCTCCCTTGGTGTTCTGGATTGCGTTCGGGTCGCGCCGGCCGGTCAGCCGCGCACCACCATGACCGAGCATTTCGCATGCTCGGCAAGCTTGCCGCCGTTCGACGGCCAGATGTAGTCGAGAACATTGGGCACATGGCTCGCCATCACGACGAGATCGGCGCCGGTGTCGGCGATCGCGCGCATCAGCGCGTCGTCCACCTCGGTCGTCGGGTCATGCGCGATGGCGACATGCACCTCGCCGCTGACGCCGCGGCGCCGGGCCTCGTCCTCCACGAAGGCCTCGAGTTTCCGTCCGAACTCCTCGGGTGTGTGGGCCACCTTGCCCGGCGCGGTCGAGGTCACCCCGACATAGACCACCGGGCAGCCGTAATGCCGCCCGAGGTCCGCGGCGCAGGTCAGCGCCCTGTCCAGGGTGTCGCGATGGGCGAGGTCGACCGGGCACATGATCTTTTGGAACATGTCTCTCCCTCCTGTTGCGCGGCGTTGCGCGCGGTGACGGCTGGGCAAGGCCCGCCATTCTTGGTTTCGGGGGTTCCACGGCTGGTCCGCGAAACGTCCGCCGCCGCACAGCCTAAGGGCCGGCCTGTCGTGAAATCAACCGGCTGCGCCGCGGATCGTGCCGAAAGCGACAGCGCGGGTCGAAATCGGCCGCCGTGCCGGGGGGCGATCGCCGGTGGCGGGGCGCTCATTCCTTGACATAGGGCTTGCCGTCCGCCGCCGGCGGTCGCGCCCGGCCGATCAGCCCGGCGACCACGATGATCGTGGCGATGTAGGGCGCCATCGCCAGGAATTCCGACGGGATCGGTGTGTTGAGCAGCGCCAGTTTCTGTTGCAGCGAATCCGCGAAGCCGAAGACCAGCGCCGCCATAAGCGCCCCGACCGGGTGCCAGCGGCCGAAGATCATCGCCGCCAGACCGATGAAGCCGCGCCCGCCGGTCATGTTCTCGTCGAACCGGCCGACCGAGCCGAGGGTGAACCACGCCCCGCCGAAGCCCGCCACCATGCCGCCCAGCGTGACGTGGATGTAGCGGGTGCGGTAGACGTTGATCCCCAGCGTGTCGGCGGCGCGCGGATGTTCGCCCACCGCGCGGGCGCGCAGCCCGCTGCGGGTGTGAAACAGGTAGTAGGTCGCGGTGACGACCAGCACCATCGCGCCGTAGACGAAGATGTTCTGGTTGAACAGCACCGGCCCGATCACCGGCAGGTCGCCCAGCACCGGCACCTTCCACGACCGGAACACCGGCGCGTTGTTCAGCGCCCGGTATTCCGCGAAGACCTGCGAACTGACGTAGCTTGTCAGCCCCAGGACGAACAGGTTGATCACCACGCCGGCGATGATCTGGTCCATCCGGTAGGTGACGACCAGCGCGGCGAGGATGAAGCCGAACAGCCCGCCGATCGCCACCGCCGAAACCAGCCCGCCCCAGCCGCCGATCACCGATCCGGCCAGCGCGCCGGTGAAGGCCCCGGCCAGCAGCATCCCCTCGATCGCGATGTTGACCACCGCGACGCGTTCGCACAGCACCCCGGCCAGCGCCCCCAGCGCGATCGGCACCGCGCGCACCACCGTGGCCTGCAACATCCCGGTCAGCGAAAACGCCTTGCCCGCCGTCGCCCAGACGAGGAAGGCCGCGACCAGGATCGCCAGCCCGATCCCCAGCGACAGCGCCGTCCAGCGGATGCCGCCGCGCAGGAACTGCCGCGCGCCAAGAAACGCCAGCAGCGCCGCCGCGATGTGCAGGAACGGCGCCGCCGGCACGACCAGATCGGGCAGCGCGAAGGGATCGCGCGGCCGCGACAGCCGGAACGTCGCGTCGCCCGCGGCGTCGAGGCCGAAGACGAAGGCGGTGAAGATCGCCAGCCCGATCAGCAGGAACCCGACGATCCGGGCCTGGCGCTGCTTGCCGGTGTCGATCCGGTCCGCCGGGGCGGGTGCGGCGCGGGCTGTCATGGCTGGCCTCCGGCCTTGTCGCGGGACCGGCGGAAGCCCCAGGGAAAGATCGCCCTGACCAGCAGCGGCGCGGCGATGAAGACGATGATCAGCGCCTGGATGATGCCGATCAGGTCGATGCTCACGCCGGCGTCGACCTGCATCTGCCGGCCGCCGGCCTCCAGCGCGCCGAACAGCAGGCCGGCGAACAGCACCCCGACCGGGTGCGACCGGCCCAGAAGCGCCACCGCGATCGCGTCGAAGCCGATCCCGGCGGAAAAGCCCGGCGTGGCCCGGCCCAGCACGCCCAGCACCTGGTTGGCGCCGGCCAGCCCGGCGAAGGCGCCGGCCGTCGCCATCGCCAGCACGATGATCAGCTTCGAGCGCATCCCGGCATAGCGCGCGGCATCCGGGTTCTCGCCGCTGGCGCGGAACTCGAACCCGACCTTGGTGCGAAACAAAAGCCAGTAGACGAAGGCGGTGGCGATCAGCATCAGGAACAGGCCGGCATGCACCCGCAGGTTCGGATCGAGCCATTCCAGAAGCCGCGGCAGTTCCGCCGCCTCGGGCACGGATTTGGAGATCGGGTCCGCCCGCCCCTCCTTCTGCACCCAGGGCTGGCGCAGCATGTAGTCGAGGATCCGGTAGGACGTGAGGTTGAGCATGATGGTGGAGATCACCTCATGCGCCCCGGTCGCCGCCCGCAGGTAGCCCGCGATCGCGGCGTAGAAGGCGCCCATCGCCGCCCCGGCCAGCAGGCACAGCGGCAGCAGGATCACCGCCGGCAGCTCCGGCAGGCTGAAGCCGACCATCACCGCGGCCATGCCGCCCATCAGCAACTGGCCCTCCGCGCCGATGTTGAACAGCCCGGTGCGGAACCCCAGCGCCAGCCCCAGCCCGGCCAGCACCAGCGGCGCCGCCGCCGTCAGCGTCTCCGACAGCGCGTTGAGCGACCCGACGGAGCCGTGGAGCAGCGCGACGTAGGACTTGCCGATCGTCGCCAGATCGACGTTGGTGGCCAGCATCGTCAGCGCGCCGAGGATCAGCGCCACGATCACCGCGAAGACCGGCACGACGACCAGATCCTCGAACCCCGCCCGGCCGCGCGTGGTGCGCGCCAGAAGCGCGCGCATCTCCTCGTTGACCCGGATCCGTTCGCTCATGCCGCCGCCCCCGCCATGGCGAGGCCGATGGCGTTGCGATCCGCCCGGCCCTCGCGGTTGTCGACCTCGGCCACGATCCGGCCCTTGAACATCACGAGGATACGGTCGGCGAGCCCCATGATCTCGTCCAGTTCCGACGAGACGATCAGCACCCCGTCGCCCTCGTCGCGCGCGCCCACCAGCCGGTCGTGGATGTATTCGATCGACCCGATGTCCAGACCGCGGGTGGGCTGCGCGGCGATCACCAGCTTGGTTTCGCGTTCCAGTTCCCGCGCCACCACCATCTTTTGCTGGTTGCCGCCCGACAATGCGCCGGCGGGCAGGAAGACGCTGGGGGTGCGCACGTCGAAATCCACGCAGAACCGCGCCGCGGCAAGGTTCACCCGGTCCCAGTCGACCTGCAGGCCGCTGGCATAGGCCGGATCGTAATAGCTGTTCAGCACCATGTTCTCGGCGATGGTGAAGTTCGCGATCATGCCGCTGCGGTGCCGGTCCTCGGGGATATGGGCCATGCCCATCGCGTGCCGGGCGCGCACCGAGGCATGGGTGATGTCGCGGCCCTCGAACCGCACCGCGCCATGCGCGGGCCGCGCCAGCCCGGTGATCGCCTGCACCAGCGCCGTCTGGCCGTTGCCCTGCACCCCGGCGATGCCGACGATCTCGCCCGACCGGACGGAAAGCGACAGGTGGTCGACGGCGATCTCGTCATTCTCGCGCAGCACCACCAGATCGGCGACCTCGAGGATCGCCGCGCCCGGCGTCGCGGGCGCCTTGTCGACGGTGAAGCTGACCGGCCGGCCCACCATCATCTCGGCCAGGTCCGCCTCGGTCACCACCGCCGGGTCGCCCTGGCCGACGATCCGGCCGCCGCGCAGCACGCTGATCCGGTCGGCGATGGCGAGGATCTCGTGCAGCTTGTGGGTGATGAAGACGATCGCCTTGCCCGCGTCGCGCAGCGCTTTCACGATCGCGAAGAAATCCTCGACCTCCTGCGGGGTCAGCACGGCGGTGGGTTCGTCGAGGATCAGCAGGTCTGCGGAGCGGAACAGCACCTTGAGGATCTCGACACGCTGCTGCAGTCCGACCGGCAGATCCTCGATCACCGCGTCGGGGTCCACCTGAAGCCCGTAGCGGTCGTTGATCTCGCGCACCTGCGCGCGGGCGGTGGCCAGGTCGAGATGGTCCAGCCGGCCCGTCGGCTCGACGCCCAGCACGACGTTTTCCGCCACGGTGAAGACCGGGACGAGCATGAAATGCTGGTGCACCATGCCGATCCCGGCGGCGATCGAGTCGCCGGGCCCGGCGAAGGACATCTCGCGCCCGTCGATCAGGATATGGCCCGCATCGGGCCGGTAAAGGCCGCACAGCACGTTCATCAGCGTCGACTTGCCCGCGCCGTTCTCGCCCAGAAGGCCCAGCACCTCGCCGCCCCGGATCGTCAGGTCGACATCCGCATTGGCGGTCACCGGCCCGAAGCGCTTGGTGATCCCGCGCAGTTCGACATCCATCCTCCGGCCCCCCCGAAGCGGTTCGGGGCGCGGCGCGGACGCCGCGCCCGCCGCCGGCGTCACATGCCGACCTTGATCGTGCCGTCGATGATGCCCTGCCGGATCGCCTCGACCTCGGCCTTGAGATCGTCGGGCACGCGCGCGTCCATGTCGTGATAGGGGGCCAGGCCGACGCCGTCGTTTTCCAGCGTGCCGACGATCACGCCGCCCTCGAACGTGCCCGCCATCGCCGCCTCGATCACCCCCAGGACCGTGGCATCCATGTTCTTCATGATCGAGGTCAGGTAGACATGGCCCTTTTCCGGGTCGGTCAGGTAGAGATCGGCGTCCACCCCGATGATCTTGAGGCTGTTGACGCCCAGTTCGTCCGCCAGCGCGGCGGACCCGAGCCCGACCGGCCCGGCCACCGGCAGCACGATGTCGGCGCCCTCGTCGTAAAGGTTCTGCGCAAAGGCGCGGCCGTCGTCGAGCGAGTCGAAGTTGTTGGTGAACAGGCCCTCGCGGGTGTCCGGGTTCCAGCCCAGCACCTGCACGTCGGCGCCCTTCTGCGCATTGTAGTGGTTCGCCCCGGCGACGAAGCCGTCCATGAAGATCGTCACCGGCGGGATGTTGATGCCGCCGAAGGTGCCGAGGATGCCGGTCTCGCTCATCCCGGCCGCGAGGTAGCCGGCAAGGAACGCCGCCTGGTCGGTCGCGTAGACCTGGCCCATCACGTTCGGGATCGGCGGGTCGTAGGCGAAATCGACGATCGAGAACTTCTGGTCGGGGTTCGCCTCGGCCGCGACCCTGGTCGCGTCGCCCAGCAGGAAGCCCACGGTGATGATCACGTCGCACTGGCCGCCCAGCAGCGAGTTGATGTTGGCCTCGTAATCCGTCTCGGCCTGCGATTCGAGGAACCGGCCCTCGATTCCCAGCGCGTCCTGCGCGTCCTGCACACCCTTCCACGCCGTCTGGTTGAAGCTGTTGTCGTCGATCCCGCCGGTATCGGTCACCTGGCAGGCGGTGAAGGCCTGTGCCGGGGCGGCGGCGCCGAAGGCCAGGGCGGTGGCAACCGCCGGTCCGATAATCTTCCTTGCATGCTTGGTCACGGTCTTTCCTCCCGCTGTGCGGCCGGTCCCGCGGGACCGGCCCGAAAACCCGGCGCCGCCCGCCTCCGCAATCCCTGGGCGAGTCCGGGCACCTGGAACAACATCCATCAGGCTAAAGCATGCCGAAGGGATGGTATTGATCGAAATCAAGCGCCGGCCCGGCGCCGGCCGGGCCGAACGGTCATGCCCCCCGGTCGCCGAGGATCACCAGCAGTTCGGCCAGCGGGCCCGAGATCGCCCGTTCGCCCTGGCCGGTGATGTCGCTGCGGCCCGCCACGATCGCCCGCGCCTCGCGCAGGTCTTCCAGACTGGCGCCGGTGGCGCGGATGTCGGCCAGGGTCCGTTCGTCCACGGCCCCGAGGATCGCCTCGACGCCGGTGCGTGTCAGCCCGCTCATCCGCCGCCCTCCGTCGCCGTCGGCCGCGGCCTGTCATTCGCTCCAGTCATGCACATGCACGTCGCGCCCCGAATGACCCTTCATGATCTTGACGGCCAGTTCCTCGCGGTCCTTGTCGGCGACCCGGACCCACAGCAGGATGCCGCCGTGCCGGATCTGGTCGGCGTAGTAATCCTTGTGATGCTTGCCCACCCGCCGCGCCAGGATCGCGCCGATGGCCGCGGCCGGCGTGCCGCCGATCGCCACCGCGGCGATCGAGGCCGCCAGCGTGCTGGCCGGCGTCAGCATCGCCGCCATCGCGATGTAGGATCCGAGGAACAGGAAACCGCCGATGATGCCCCCCTCCAACTCGCCGATCGCCTCCTCGGACACGAAGGCGGCGCGCGGGGCGCGGGGATCGTCCTCGAGGTCTTCGGCGCGCCAGTAGCTCTTGCCCAGCTTCTCGCGCAGCACCGCCTCGTCGCCCAGAAGGCTCATGTCGTAGCGGGAAAAACCGGCGATATGCAGGTCGTAATAGGCGGCCTGCAGGGCCTCGTGGCTGTCGAACACGCCGACCGCCTCGGGCAGGTCGATGACCGTGGTCTTGTCGGCGGTGTCTGCGGGGGAAGGGCTCATGTCTCGCTCCAATGCCATTCTGGACTGAACGAGAGCCAGCCTGCCCCGAACACGCACGGCGGGCATTGACCGGGATCAACATCAACCGCCGCCGCCGGCGGCCGGCGGCGGCTATTTCCGCACGTAGCCGCCGCCGGGTTGCAGGAAATAGGTGCCCGAGGGCGCGGAGTCGAAGATCTTCGGGGCGAAGATCTTGCCGACCTCGCTGGCCGGAACGTTCATCTCGGCCCCGCGCTTTTCGTAAAGGTCGCGCCGCTGGGCGTTGACATCGGCCACCAGCGCCCGCGCCGCCGCGGGGGCGCCGGAACCGCGCAGTTCCACGTAACCGTCGAAGCGTTCGGCGATCGTTCCGTCGGCGCGGTAGCTGTCGAGCGTGCTGGCCCGCGCCGGCGACGGTGACGAGAGCATCCCGGCCAGCCCCAGCGCCGCGGCGAGGCCGAGGCGGCCGGCCAAGGCCAGGAACGCCCGGCGATCAGAAGATATCTGGCGCATTGGCAATATCCTTCTCGGCCTGTTCTTCCAGCTTGACCTTCACCTCGGCGTCGATCCGGACGTTGAGGTTGATCGTGATCGGTTCCTGCGGCGCCTCGACCCGGACGGTCGGCTGGCAGGCCGCCAGAACCGCCAGCGCGGCGAGCAGGGAGGCCGGTCTCATCGTCTGCATCGTCGTCCTTCCCAACCCGGTGGAACCGCACCCGAACGCGGCCAGACTATCACAGCGTGGGCCGGCGTCGAGATGTCATCGCGGCGGCGTGCCGCCCAGACCGCCCCAGAACATCTCGCCGCCCAGCCGGCGGCCCTCGCGCACCGCGGCGAGGATCGGCTCCAGCCGGCCCTGAAGGGTGACGTTGAAGCGCATCGGGTAGCCGTTCAGCACGGCGGGATTCGCGCCGTCGAGCCCGATCGCGAAGCTCAGTTCGCCGCCGGCGGGCTTGTCGATATCGATCGCCATCGCCTCGTAGCGGAAATCCTCCAGCGCCGTCGCCGCCAGCGCGACCTGTTCGCCCGAGCGCATCAGCCGCTCGCGCGCCTCGCCCCAATCCACCCGGATCGCGCCGGGGCCGTCGGATGCCAGCCGCGCGCGCCGGATCGACAGCCCGTTCGCGGCCAGCCGGACCGGGATCGCGCCGGACAGTCGCCCGGTGCCCGATACGCCCTCGACCTGCCAGTCGCGCAGCAACTGCCCGATCTCGACCTGCCGGACACGGACGCGCAACTCGTTCGTCTCCGCGCCGAAATCCCACGGCGTTTCGTCCAGCGTCACGGTGCCGCCGGCAACCCGGCCGGAGCCGCGATGCAGCGTGACGACCGGCGCGCCGGCGCGCGTGGCGATGCTGAACTCCGCCTCCGGCGCGGCCACCGGAACCCCGGCGATCGCCGCCCGCGCCGTCAGCCGCTGGCGCCCGTCGCTGGCCGGGGCCAGCAGGTCCGCCATCCGCAGGCTGCCCGACAGGCCGGTCACCGCCAGATCGCCCTGCGCGGCCGAAACGTCCTGAAACCCGAGGCTGGCGGCGATCCGTGGCGGGGCATCCCCGCCCAGCCGGGCGGTCGCCGCCAGGTTCACCGCGCCGGCGACATCCTCCAGCCCGCCGAGGATCGCGGCAAGGTCGCCCGGCTGCCGGCCATCGGGGGCGAAGGCGATGGTCGCCGGGCCGATGTCGAGATCCAGCGAGATGTCGTCAAGTCGGGCCTGCGCCGCGATCGGCACGGACACGCCCGGCCCGATCGCCGACAGGCTGCCCGCCAGCGCAAGGGCGTCGCCGGTGCGCGTTCCCTCTGCCGCCAACCGAAGCGGCGCATGCCGCGCGGGCCGGTCGGCATCGGCGAGGCTGACCGACAGGGAAACCGGCCCGGCGTCCGGTCCGGTGCCCAGCGGCAGCACGAGGTCGGCCGCGTCGATCCGCAGCCGCTCCGCCGGCCACAGCAGGCGGCCGCCCGAGAGGGCGAGGCTGCCCCGCACCGGGTCCGTCCCGGCGAGATCGAGCGTGACCCGCCCGCCGGCCTCGCGGAAGGCGCGCGGCGGATCGGGGCCGGTCAGCTGGCCCGCCACCTTTGCCACCCCGGCCTCGGCCGCGACCCGCAGCCCCGCGCCCGCGTCGCCGACCTCCAGCCGGTCGAGCGCCAGCGCCACCGGCCCGTCAAGGTCCAGGACGCCGGGCAGGCGCGCGGCCCCGATCCGGGCCGGGGCCGGTTCCTCCAGCCGCAGCGACCAGCCGGCCGGGCCAGCGGCGATGTCCAAGACCGGGGCGAGGGCGAGGGTATCGGCGGCGAAGCCGGGCCCGGCGATGTCTTCGGCCTGCAGATCGACAGGCCCGGCCAGCGCCAGCGCGCCATCGGGCGACAGGCTGCCGCCGAACCGGCCCGACAGCGCCGCGACCTGTGCGCCGATGTCTTGCGCGGCGATCGCGAATGGCTCCGCCGTCACGGCAAGGCCGAAGGCCGCGAGGCCGGTCATCCCGAAGGCTTCGCCATGGCGCAACGCGACGTCGATGTCCGCCGTCGCGGCCGCCGCGCCGTCGAGCGCCAGCCCGACCCGGCCCGACAGGTCCGCGCGCCCGCCCGCGCCGTCGGGCCGCCATGCAAGGATCGGGCCGTCCCCGGCGACGGCGAGCGACAGGTCCACCGTCTCGCCGCCTGCCGTCACCAGCGGCGCCAGCGCCGCGGCGGGCATCCGGCCCGTTACCGTCGCCGGCTCCGTCAGTGCCAGCGCAAGCCCGGCCCCGTCGCCCGTCAGGCGCCACCCGACGGCGGCGGAAACCTCTTGCGGCCCCTGTGGCAGGTTCAGACCCGCGAGAGCGACGGTGCCGGAGATATCGAGCCCGGCGGGCAGCCAGGCCGGTATCGCACCGGGGTCGGGAAACCGGCCCTCCCCGGCAAGGTCGAAGCCGATCCGGCCGTCCGGCCCCGTGCCGGGCAGGGCGGACAGGCCCGGCAGGTCCGCAAGCCGCAGGTCGCCCTTGCCGGTCACCGCGACGGCGGCGTCGGCGGCAAGGCCGCGGCTGTGCAGCGCAAGGCTGGCGCGCGATCCGCCGCTTTCGATATCGACATCGGCCTCGGCGGTTTCCGCCGCGAAATCGATCACGGCATCAATCGCTACCGTCGCGGCGGGCACCGTGCCCGGATCGATCCGCCCGGCCTCGATCACCAGCCGGCCCAGCGCGGCGCCGCCCTCGCCGCCGCCAGGGGCGGGCAGCGGCAGGCCGCCCAGCCGGCCCGCGTCCAGCCGCGGGCCGCGCAGCACGACCTCGTCGATCCGCCCCGCGAAAAGGCCGGCGGGCGTGTAACCGATCTCGACCCGCGGCAGGTCGACCGCGCCATCGGCCAGCACCGCATCCTCGATCACCAGCGACCGGGCGGTGAGCCGGGTCACCTCCAGCCGCGCGGGCCCCAGCCCCTGCGCCGTGATCGCCGCACTCGCCAGCCGCTCCACCGCCGCCTCGCGCCAGATCACCGCCGCGGCCAGAAGCGTGGCGAGAAGCCCGAGGGTGACGAGGACGAGGCGTTTCATCGCCGGATTGCCTCCTGCGGCGGCGGCCGCGCCTAGCCCCCGGTCATGTAGGGCATCAGCACGACCTCGTTGTCCGGCCCGATCGGGGTGAACCACGCCTCGCGGTAGATCACCCCGTCGAGCGCGAGCGAGACGCCGCGTTCGATCTGCGGCTTGAGGCCCGGATAGTCCTCGCTCAGCCGGTCGAGCAGTTCCTTGAAGGTCGATGCCTCGACCTCGACCTCCGCCTGCCCGCCGGTGGCCGAGCGCAGCGACCCCCAGAGCAGAACCTTGACCATCAGCCCTGCGCCGACAGCGCCTTGAGGATCCGCGGCGGCGACATCGGCAGTTCCGTCAGCCGCACGCCGGCCGCCCGCGACACCGCGTTGGCAATCGCGGCCAGCGGCGGCACGATCGGCGTTTCGCCCACGCCGCGCACGCCGTAGGGATGGCCGGGGTTCGGGATCTCGAGGATCACGGTCTCGATATCCGGCAGGTCCGAGGCGACGGGCACGCGGTAGTCCAGGAAGCCGGGGTTCTGAAGCCGCCCGTCCTCGCCATAGATGTATTCCTCGTTCAGCGCCCAGCCGATGCCCTGCACCGCGCCGCCCTGCATCTGGCCCTCGACATAGTCGGGATGCACGGCCTTGCCGGCGTCCTGGAACACCGTGTAGCGCAAGACCTTGGTGGCCCCGGTCTCCGGGTCGACCTCGACATCGACGAGATGGACGCCGAAGCTGACGCCCGCGCCATCGGCATTGACCTCGTGATGCCCGGCGATCGGCCCGCCGGTATTGGGCGAGGTCTCGGCGATCTCGGCCAGCGACATCGGCGGGAATTTCCCGGCATTGGGGCCGGCGGGATGCACCGCGCCGTCCTTCCATTCCACCGCGTCCGGCTCGATCCCCCAGATCTTCGCCACCCGCGCGCACATCCTGGCGATCGCGTCGCGCGCCGCCTCGATCGTGGCGAGGCCGACCGCGAAGGTCACGCGGCTGCCGTCGGTGATGTCGTTGTGCCCGATCGAGGCGGTATCGGCGACGATGGTGCGCACCTTGTCGTAGGGGATGCCCAGTTCCTCCGCCGCCATCAGGCTGATCGAGGCGCGCGAGCCGCCGATATCGGGGTTGCCCTCGGTGATCGTCACGGTGCCGTCGAAGGCCAGGTTCATCGTCACGCAGGTATTGCCGCCGAAGTTGAACCAGAACCCGCACGACAGCCCGCGGCCCTGGTTCGGGCCGAGCGGCGCGGTGTAATGCGGATGCGCCTTCGCGGCCTCCAGCGTCGCCAGAAGCCCGATCTCGTCGAAGGTCGGCCCGTAGGCCGATTTCGTGCCCTTGCGCGCGGCGTTCAGGATCCGCAC
>CAYUXM010000056.1:0-14863 GCA_964448765.1 uncultured Rhodobacterales bacterium | reverse complement strand
GTCGTCTCGCGCAGCCAGGCGAGGTAGCCGCGCGGGTTCGAGGCCCATTTCCGGCTTTCCTCGGGCCCGACCGGATGGCCGATGATCGGCGCCTGCGGCTTGTTCAGCGAGGATTTGATCTCGTACAGCAACAGGCCCTGGCGCAGCGTCGCGGAAAGCTGGTTGGCGATCTGGTAGGCGCGGGTGTTCTGGCCCGGGAAGCGGATCGGCAGCACGGTGGCACCCGACCGCATCACCATCTTGGCGGTGAACGGGTTCCACTCGGCCTCGACGGCGGGGCCGAAGAAGCTGTCCGACGCGGCCACCTTGCCGGCGGGGAACAGGATGATCACGCCATCGCGCTTGAGATGATCCATGCAGGCCGCGCGCATCTGCAGCCCGCGTTCGCGCGCGTCCTCCTCGTGCGGGAAGGGCACCGGGATCATGAATTCCTCGATCTCCGGCACCCCTGTCAGCAGCGACCGGGTGAGGATCTTGTAGTCGGTGCGGACCCGGCCGATCAGTTCGGCCATCACCATACCGTCGACCAGCCCATGCGGATGGTTGGCGACCACGACCAGCGGCCCGGTCCGCGGAATCCGCGCGACCTGTTCGGCGGGCGTGGTCACGTCGATGCCCATGACCTCCAGCGCCTGCGGCCAGAACGGCTGGCCGAAGGGCGCGCCCTGGCGTTCGAACTTGCGGATCAGGCGCAGCAGCCTGAGCTTGGCGGTCAGCCATTCGATGGCGCGGATCGTGCCGGCCTTGTAGGGGTTGGTGAAGGTGCCGGCATAGGACAGGCGGCGCTTGTCATAGGGCCGTGCGACGGGCGGATGCTCCGCGCCGCGTTCGGTGCCCGGTATGTCCTGCGTGCCGTCCACCACTTCGGACCTTCCCCCGCGGAACTGACCCGTGGTCAGTCGTCCTCCCCGAACCGGTCGGCCACCAGCGCCTGCAACGCATCGGCGAGCCGCCCGGCCTCCGGGCCTGACGTTTCGACCTCAATAGTGGTTCCCTTCGAGGCTGCCAACATCAAAAGCCCCATGATCGAGTCGCCCGAAACGGTCATCCCGTCCTTGCGGACCTCTGCCGAGGCGTCATGCGCCTCCACCACCTCGACGAACCGGGCCGAGGCACGTGCGTGCAGCCCCTTCTCGTTGACGATCTTCAGCTGTCGCAAATGGCTCACTTCCCTGCCTGGGCGCCGCGGCCATCATAGCAGTCAATATATTTGCGCCCCGCGTCAAGCGCGCCGGCCACCGCATCGGCAAGGCCCAGCCGGCGCGACTTCGCCAGCTTGATCAGCATCGGAAGGTTGGCGCCGTAGATGATCTGGCGATCCTCGGGCACGCAGGCCATCAAGGACAGGTTCGAGGGCGAGCCGCCGAACATGTCGGTCACCACGACCACGCCCGACCCGTCGTCGACCGCATCGGCAGCCTGGCAGATTTCCTGCTGCTTGGCGCCGCGGTCGTGATCCTCTTCGATCGAGATGGCGCGGATACCGGTCTGCTTGCCGACGACATGCTCGACGGCGGCGAGGTATTCCCGCGCCAGCCCGCCATGCGCGACGATCACGATCCCGATCACGCCCCCTCACCCCGTCTTTGCGCGGCCGCCACCAGCCCGCGCCGTTCCAGTTCCCGATGCCTTTTAGACACCTGCCATCCGGCCTCCGCAAGCGCTTTGGCCACCGCCTCGGCCAGCGCCACGGACCGGTGCTGCCCGCCGGTGCAGCCGAACCCGATCGCCAGGTGGCTTTTGCCCTCGTCGATCTGGGCCGGCAGCATCAGCAGCAGCAGATCGGTGACGCGGGCCAGGAACTCGGCGTGGCGCGGGTCGCCGGCGACATACTCCGCGACCTCCGCGTCGCGGCCGTCGCGGGCCCGCAACTCCGCCACCCAATGCGGGTTCCTGAGGAACCGGCAGTCGAACATCAGGTCGAGCCCGCGCGGCACCCCGCGCTTGTAGGAAAACGAATGCACGGACACGACCAGCCCGTCGGCCCGGCGCCCGCCGAAGGTGCGCGCCACCTCGGCCTTCAGGTCGTGCGGCGTCATCCCGGTTGTGTCGATCAGCACGTCGGCACGCACCCGGATCGGGGCCAGCAGGTCGATTTCGCGCGCGATCCCGGCCTCCGGCGGCTCGGCCGGGGCCAGCGGATGGCGGCGGCGGGTTTCGCCGAAGCGGCGCTGCAGTTCCTCGGGCGCGCAGTCGAGATACAGCACCTCGGGCGCCACCTCGGGCAGCCGGGTCAGCCGGTCGATCGTCTCGATCAGCGCCTGGGCGGAAAAGTCGCGGTTGCGCACGTCGATGCCCAGCGCCAGCGGATGGTCGAGCGGCGGCCCGTCCAGCAGCCGCGGCACGAGGCTGAGCGGCAGGTTGTCGATCGCCTCGTAGCCCAGATCCTCCAGCGCGTTGATCGCGGTGGACCGGCCGGCCCCTGACGGTCCGGTCACCAGCACCAAACGCTGGCCGTCCTGGCCTTCGGCTGGCGCCATCGCCTGATCCGTCACGCGTTTCTCCCGGCCCTCAGGTATTGCAGGATCGCAGCGGGAAAATGCCCGCTCTCGACCCTGTGAACAAGCGGCACCACCCTTTCGAACAGGCGGAATTCGCGCCACGGCGGCAAACGCTCCGTCTCCGTCACGGAAAGGTCCACGACCAGCGCGAGTTCGGCACGATCGACCGTCTCGGCATTCAGGATGCCGATGCCGCGCGCCTCGATCCGCCCGGCGATCGCCTCGGGGCTGGCGGCCAGCAGCCGGCCGCCCGCTTCGGTGATGCGCACCCGGTCATCGGCCACCAGCACCGCGCCCAGCGCCATCAGGTTCAGCGCCAGCGCCGACTTGCCGGAACCCGAGGGGCCGAGGATCAGCACCGCGCGACCTTGCCAGGCGACGGCGGACGCATGCAGGATCACCGCCCCGCCCCGCGCCGCGCCCGCGCCGGTCACACCGGCAACCCGACCACGAACCGCGCGCCCAGCGCCTCCGATGTCGGATCGGCATCGGTCGGGCGGATGTTCTCGGCCCAGATCACCCCGCCATGCGCCTCGACGATCTGCTTGGAAATCGCCAGCCCGAGGCCGGAATGGTTGCCGAAGTCGCCCGGCGGGCGTTCGGAATAGAACCGCTTGAAGATCTTGGTCAGCGCCTGTTCGGGGATGCCCGGCCCGGTATCCTCGACGACGACCAGAACCCGGTCCTCGCGCCGCCGCACCCAGACCCGCACCGCGTCGCCGTCCTCGCAAAACGAGATCGCGTTGCCGATCAGGTTGACGAAGACCTGCGCCAGCCGGGCCTCCAGCCCGTGCACGAAGATCGGCCTGTCGGGCAGGTCCGAGATGAACTCCACCCCCTTCTCCTCGGCCTCGGCGCCGAGATAGGCGGCGAGGTTCGAGATCGTCGTCAGCAGGTCGAAGCGGGCCTCCTCCTCCTTGACCAATTCGCTGTCGAGCCGGGAGGCGTTGGAAATGTCGCTGACCAGCCGGTCGAGCCGGCGCACGTCATGCTCGATGACCGCCAGCAGTTTCTCGCGCTGATCCTCGCGCCGCGCCACCCGCATCGTGCCGACGGCGGAGCGCAGCGAGGCCAGCGGGTTCTTGATCTCGTGCGCGACATCGGCGGCGAACTGTTCGTTCGCCTCGATCCGCTCGTAAAGCGCCGAGACCATGCCCCGCATCGCCGCCGACAGCCTGCCGATCTCGTCGGGGCGCGCCGACAGGTCGGGGATCCGCACCCGCGCCGGCGACATCTTGCGCGCGTTGCGGTCGCGGCCCAGTTCGGCGGCCGCGGCGAGATCGGAAATCGGGTTGGCGATGGTCGAGGCCAGAACGAGGCTCAGCCCGATCGAGACGATGATCGCGATCACGAACATCTGCAGCACCTGTTCACGCTCCACCCGCACCAGCAGGTCGATCTCGCCCGCCGCCGAACTGATCCCGACGACACCGACGACGCGCGCGCCCTGCACGATCGGCGTGGCGACGGTGAAGACGGAATCGCCCGTCGCATCGCGGGCCGTGCGGATCCGGGTCTTGCCCTCCAGCGCGCCGGGGACAAGCCCGGCGACGACATCGCGCGGCGCCATCGGCGGCCCGTCGGCCAGTTGCCGCGACGGGATCAGCCCCAGCGTCGCCTCCCACACGGTGTTGAGCGCATCGGTGATGATCGTCGACCGGGTGCCATGGTCAAGCCCCTCGACGGTTTCCGCGGCATCGCGGCGCTGGCCTTCGGTCGCGGCGACGAGCCGTTGCGCGGGATCGAAGACGAACAGGTCGACGTCCTTGGGCAATTCGAGCCCGGCGATCGTGGCGGCCACGTCGATCCCGCCCGGCGCGCCCAGCGCGGCGGCGTCACCCGGCGCAAGCTGCGCCTCGAAGACGTCGGCGACAAGCTGCGCCTCGGCCACGAGGCCGGTTTCGCGCTGGAACACGAGGCTGTCGCGGAACGGGTTCAGAAACAGCACCCCGGCGATCAGGATCGCCATGGCGAGCAGGTTGAAGGTGATGATCTTGCGCGCCAGCGGCGAACGGTTGAGCGCGATGAACCGCGCCGGACGCGGCTTGGGCGGCAAGCTCGCTGTGCGCGGCATAACCTCGTGGCTCGGCGCTTCTGCGCCCGGTGTGGACATGCTGTGTTTCGCCCCCTGCGAGGATTCTATTCCTCGTTGTAGCGATAGCCGATCCCGTACAGGGTCTCGATCGCCGAAAACGCCTCGTCGACCGACCGCATCTTCTTGCGCAGCCGCTTGATGTGGCTGTCGATCGTGCGATCGTCGACATAGACCTGGTCATCATAGGCCACGTCCATCAACTGGTCGCGGCTCTTGACGAAGCCCGGGCGCTGGGCGAGCGCCTGCAGCAGCAGGAATTCCGTCACCGTCAGCGACACCTCGCGGCCCTTCCAGCTTACCGAATGGCGCAGCGGATCCATCGTCAGGCTGCCGCGCACCATCACCTTGCTTTCGTCCGTCGTGCCGGTCTCGCCCGTCGCGATGACATCCTGGCGACGCAGGAGCGCGCGGATCCGTTCCACGAGCAGCCGCTGCGAGAACGGCTTTTTCACGTAGTCGTCGGCGCCCATCCGCAGGCCCAGCACCTCGTCGATCTCGTCGTCCTTCGAGGTCAGGAAGATCACCGGCATCGTGGTTTTCTGGCGCAGCCGCTGCAACAGGTCCATGCCGTCCATCCGCGGCATCTTGATGTCCAGCACGGCCATGTCCGGCATCCGCTTGCTGAAGGCGTCGAACGCCGACTGGCCGTCGTTGTAGGTTTCCACCTCGAAACCTTCGGCTTCGAGCGTCATCGAGACGGAGGTGAGGATGTTGCGGTCGTCGTCGACCAGCGCGATGCGCGACATGTGCTGTTCCCCTGTGCCCTGAGCGGCCATCGCCCCGGCCGTGCCACCGGCCCCGCGCGGGCGGGGACCGGCGAATCAAACCGGCGCTGCCGAAGAACAAACGCGAAAAAAACCAACGATTGACTAATTTGCCTCAACCCCGCCGAAGTCTGGTTGCGCTAACTCCTGCCCCTTGGGGGCATGGTTGCGCTAACTGCCGCATGGAAGCGGTTTCTTCACCCAGACGTCATGTTATACGACCGAAAGCAGGGCCAGCCGCCCGGTCTTTTCCCGGAGAACCGGGGTCCACGAAACATTATTGCGAACCGCCACACGATGGCATCGGGAGCTTGCAGATGACAACCGGACGCGTGAACCCAGAATTCCGGCTTGAAGATCAAGGGATTACCGGGCTCGGCGCGGTGCATTACAACCTTCTGGAACCGGCGCTTGTCGAACAGGCGCTGAAGCGCGGCGAGGGCACGCTGGGCAAGGGCGGGTCGTTCCTTTGCGCCACCGGTTCGCATACCGGCCGGTCGCCGAAGGACAAGTTCGTGGTCCGCTCGGCCGCGGTCGAAGACACGATCTGGTGGGACAACAACGCGCCGATGGCGCCCGAGGCCTTCGACCGGCTGCATGCCGACATGCTCGACCATCTGAAGGGCCGCGAGGTCTTCGTGCAGGATCTCTACGCCGGCGCCGAGGCCGAACACCGGCTCGACGTGCGGGTCGTCACCGAACTGGCCTGGCACAACCTGTTCATCCGCCACCTGCTGCGCCGGCCCGAGCGGGCCGAGCTGGACGATTTCATCGCCGAGTTCACGATCGTCAACTGCCCCTCGTTCAAGGCCGATCCGGCCCGCCACGGCTGCCGGTCGGAAACCGTGATCGCGCTGAACTTCGACAAGAAGCTGATCCTGATCGCCAACACCGCCTATGCCGGCGAGAACAAGAAATCGGTCTTCACGCTGCTGAACTACATCCTGCCCGGCAAGGGCGTGATGCCGATGCATTGCTCGGCCAACCATGCGATCGGCGACGAAGAGGACGTGGCCGTCTTCTTCGGCCTGTCCGGCACCGGCAAGACCACGCTGTCGGCCGATCCGGGCCGGGTGCTGATCGGCGACGACGAACACGGCTGGTCGGACAAGGGCACCTTCAACTTCGAGGGCGGCTGCTACGCCAAGACCATCAACCTGTCGCGCGAGGCGGAGCCGGAAATCTACGCCACGACCGAGAAATTCGCGACCGTGGTCGAGAACATGGTCTTCGATCCCGAGACCAAGGAACTGGATTTCGAGGATGACAGCCTGACGGCGAACACCCGCTGCGCCTATCCGCTGGACTACATTTCCAACGCCTCGGCCACCGGGCTTGGCGGCAAGCCGCGCAACATCATCATGCTGACCTGCGACGCCTTCGGCGTGCTGCCGCCGATCGCGCGGCTGACCCCGGCGCAGGCGATGTATCACTTCCTGTCGGGCTTCACCGCCAAGGTCGCCGGCACCGAGCGCGGCGTGACCGAACCGCAGCCCACCTTCTCCACCTGTTTCGGCGCGCCGTTCATGCCGCGCCGGCCCGAGGTCTACGGCAAGCTGTTGCAGGAAAAGATCCGCCAGACTGGGGCGACCTGCTGGCTGGTCAACACCGGCTGGACCGGCGGCGCCTATGGCACCGGCTCGCGGATGCCGATCCGGTCGACCCGCGCGCTGCTGACCGCCGCGCTCGACGGATCGCTCAACCAGGCGCGGTTCCGCAAGGATCCGAACTTCGGCTTCGAAGTGCCGGTGTCGGTGCCCGACGTGGCCGATGTCCTGCTCGATCCGCGCCGGACCTGGGAGGACGAGGCCGCCTATGACGTGCAGGCCGCCAAGCTGGTGAAGATGTTCGCCGACAATTTCGCGCAATACGTCGCCCATATCGACGACGACATCCGCGCCGCCGCCATCGGCTGAGGCGCGCCGGGATCGTCACCGCCCGCGGCGCCGCGCCGCGGGCGGGCGCAGTTGTCAGATCATGACCGCGCGGCGCACCAGGTTCAGCCCGGTGATCGCCAGCAGGACCAGCGTCCAGCGCCGGAACCTTTCGGCATCCAGCCGGTCCTGCACGGCGAAGCCGATCCACAGCCCGGCCAGCGCCGGCACCACCATCAGCGCCGAGAACGGCAGGGTCTGCGCGTTCAGGATGCCCGAGGCCAGATGCGCCGCGGTCAGCACCACCGCCCCGATCATGAACACGACACCCTGAACCCGGATCTGTTCGGCTTTCTCGGCGCCGATCGACAGCAGGTAGACGATCAGCGGCGGCCCCCAGATGCCCGAGATGCCGCCGTAAAGCCCGCCGACGACACCGAGCAGCACCTCGGCGCGGGCGCGGTGCTCCAGCCGGAAGCGCAGGCTGCGGCCGGCCAGTTGCCACACCGCGAAAACCGCGATCGGAACGCCCAGCAGGGCGAACATCACAGGCTGCGGGATCGCGCGCACGAATTGCGCCGACAGGACCAGGAAGATCACCACCATCGCGATATGGCGGCGGTACTTCACCGTGCTCGCCCAGGCCGCGCCCCAGCCCTGCCGCGAGGCCTGCGCGACATTGGTCACCAGCGTCGGCAGGATCAGCAGCGCCAGCGCCGTCTCGGCCGGCAGGAACGAGCCGAAGGCCGACATCATGATCATCGGCATCGCGAAGCCGACGGCCCCTTTCACGAACCCCGCGAACAGCGTCACCACCGCCGCCACGGCCACCGCCCAGATCTCGGTTCCGAACATCGCGCTCTCCCGGTCGCGTGCCTGTCATCGCCGTCCGGCGCGCCGGCTGCAACGTGAAAATGCCTGCGACATTTTCATTCGCCGCGTCTCGTTCACGGGAATTAATGTTGCGCTGCACCTGCGAAATGGCTAGCAGGGGGGCCGAGCCGACCGAAGGAGACAGCCATGCCCCGCGACGACGCCGACATGCCGCAGACCATCGTCCTGCCCGACCTGACGTCGCTGGCCGCCGCCGCCCTGCCGGCCGCGGAGGCGGTTCTGTCCGCCGCCATGGGCCATGCCCGCGCCGCGCTGACCCGGGATGGCCGGATCTCGGGCGCGGCGATCGAGGACAACCAGCATGCCGCGCATGCGCTGGCCTGGCTGGCCACCTATGTCGAATCGCTGCGCCAGCTCAAGGCCTGGGCCGACCGGCTGGAGGCCGCCGGCAGCTTCGGCGAGATGGAGCAGTTGATCCTGCAGATCGGCTTCGGCGAATACCTCGCGCAGATCCGCGGCGGCATCCCGATGAGCCAGGGCGAGATCGCGCGGCCCGTCGACATGGGGCTGAGCCCGGCCGAGGCCGGCGCGCTTGCCGAGGGCGCCGCCGCCACGCTCGCCGCCGAGGGCAACAGCCAGGCCGCGCGCAGCCGGCTGGCGCAGCTGATGCAGGACAACGCGGGCCGCGCCACCCACGGTGCCACCGGGCTTGACGAGGAACTGGAGATGATCCGCGACCAGTTCCGCCGCTATGCCGAGGATCGCGTCGTGCCGCATGCGCATGACTGGCACCTCAAGGACGAGCTGATCCCGATGGAGATCATCGGGGAACTGGCCGAGATGGGCGTTTTCGGCCTGACGATCCCCGAGGAATTCGGCGGACTGGGGATGTCGAAGGCCTCGATGGTTGTCGTGTCCGAGGAACTCAGCCGCGGCTATATCGGCGTCGGATCGCTCGGCACCCGGACGGAGATCGCGGCCGAACTGATCCTGTGCGGCGGCACCGACGCGCAGAAGGCCCACTGGCTGCCCAAGCTTGCCAGCGGGGAAATCCTGCCCACCGCCGTCTTCACCGAACCCAACACCGGGTCCGACCTCGGCGCCCTGCGCACCCGCGCGGTGCCCGACGGCGACGACTGGGTGATCACCGGCAACAAGACCTGGATCACCCATGCCGCCCGCACCCATGTGATGACCGTGCTGGCCCGCAGCGTACCGGACACCACCGATTACCGCGGCCTGTCGATGTTCCTGGCCGAGAAGACGCCGGGCACGGATGAAACGCCCTTCGTCGACGCCGGCCTGTCGGGCGGCGAGATCGAGGTGCTGGGCTATCGCGGGATGAAGGAATACACCGTCAACTTCGACGATTTCCGGGTCAAGGGCGAGAACCTGCTGGGCGGTGTCGAGGGCCAGGGCTTCAAGCAACTGATGCAGACCTTCGAAAGCGCCCGCATCCAGACCGCCGCGCGCGCCGTGGGCGTGGCGCAGGCCGCGCTGGAAACCGGCATGCGCTACGCGCTCGACCGCAAGCAGTTCGGCAAGCCGCTGATCGCCTTCCCCCGTGTGTCCGGCAAGCTGGCGATGATGGCGGTCGAGATCATGATCGCCCGGCAGCTGACCTATTTCTCGGCCTGGCAGAAGGATCACGACCGGCGCTGCGACCTCGAGGCCGGGATGGCCAAGCTGCTAGGCGCCCGCGTCGCCTGGGCCGCGGCCGACAACGCGCTGCAGATTCACGGCGGCAACGGCTTCGCGCTGGAATACGGGATCAGCCGGATCCTGTGCGACGCGCGGATCCTCAACATCTTCGAGGGCGCGGCCGAGATCCAGGCCCAGGTGATCGCGCGGCGGCTGCTGGGCTGAACCGGGACGCCGCGCGCCGCCCAGCCGCGGGTTGATCCGCCCGGCCACGCCCCAGGCCGCGAACAGCGCCAGCCCGCAGGCCACGAAGATGCCGGTCACCGGCGCGGCCTGCAACACCAGCCACGCCACGCCCGGCGTCGCGATGCCCGACACGTCGCGGAAGCTGGAATAGACCGCCGACATCTCGCTGCGTTCCGAGGGCTTGACCGCCATCAGGAACGGCAGGCCGCCGCACATGTCCAGCAGCACAAGGAAGAACGATCCGGCGAAAAGGGCCGCCACCGCAGCGGCCGGCACCACCTCGCCGAAACTCGACAGGCAGAAGAACGCGGCCGAGCCGAAGAAGCCGGCGCGCACCGCGTGGCGAACGCTGTGCGCGTTCATCCAGCGCAGCATGAACGGGGCAAGCAGCAACAGCGTGTTCGACAGCGACAGCGCCATGCCGCCGACCCGATCGCCCAGCCCCGCCTCGATGCAGAAGATCGGCAGGTAGACGACATAGACCCACCAGCCGCAGGATCGGACCACCGCGAACAGCCAGCCCGCCACCAGCCGCGGTTGCGCCACGAACCGGCCAAGGTAGGACAAGGGGTTCGGCGGCCGGCCGCGGGCGCGCTGGATCAGCTTGCCGTTGCCCAGCCGCATCGCCCAGAACACCGCCGCCAGCGCCGCGCCGAACGCCATCGCCAGAAGGAACGGCGCCGGCGCCCACAGTTTCCACAGCCAGACCCCGGCCACCGGCCCCACCGCCCAGGGCAGCGCGCCGTAGACGAGCTTGAGCGACTCGCCGCGGCCAAGCTCGTGCCGGGCGATGTAGTCCATCACGTAGGCGTTGAGGCTGACGAAGGTCAGCACCGTGCCGATCGTGGTCAGCCCCAGCCCCGCCGCGATCGCCCGGTCGGAGCCGTGAACGGCCAGCGCCGGCCCGGCGAGGTAGAGCGCCGTGCCCAGCGTGTAGACCCAGCGCCGCGGCATCGCGCGGCCCAGCCAGGGGGTGGCCAGCGCCGCGGCCAGCGCGACGAGGCCGACGAGGAAGTAAAGCCGGCTGACCGCCGCGGCGCTGCCCAGCGCGTCATAGGCGACGACCGGCCAGACCGAGATCAGGCTGCCGCGGACCGCCGCATCGAGCCCGGTGAGCAGGGCAAAGCCCTGCACGCCGGGTTTCGGCGCATGCCTGATCCATTCTGGGACGACGTGAAGGCCCATGACCGCCGCGCGCGGAATACCGATGTCGCGGGAATGCTCGCAGCCGGGCCGCGCGCCGTCGCGCCGCTTCCCGACAGGGCCAGGTCGGGGACGGAGCGCTCAAATACGACGCGAAAGCCGCGCGAGGAGTCGGTTTCTGGCCTCGGGCAGGGGGCGGTCGGCGAGATCGGCGGCGAGGCGCGCGAGGAAATGGCCCGTCGTGGCGAGCCCGGCCACGATCTCGGCCGCCGTTGCCGGCCCCTGGCCCAGAAGGCAGGGCGGCAGCGGCAGCAGCCGGTCGGCCCAGTCGCCCGCGCCGGCGCGACTGACGGCGCGGCCGCTGCGCGGGCTGACGAAGGCGAGATCGTCGGCGCTGCCGGTCACCGCGCAGGCCGACAGGTCGAGCCCGTAACCCAGATCCTCCAAAAGCCCCAGTTCCCAGCGCAGGTAGGCCAGCGGCCAGTCCCCCGCCCCGGTCGCCATCGCGTCAAGGAGCGCGCGCGTCGCGGCGTGAAGCTGCGGATGCGGGTCGCGCTCGGGCAGGCAGCGGCAGACCAGCGCGCAGACCGCGGCAAGACCGGCCAGCGCATCGGCGTCCGACAGGATCGCGCTGCGCGAGCGCAGCGGTTCCACATCGAACGTGCCGATATGGTCCTCCAGCCGCGCGCGCCAGGCGAGGTCAAGCTCGGCGCCGGGTTGCAGGATCGGCGCCATCCGGCGCGACGCGCCGCCGCGCACCACCCCGGCGTGGCGCCCGTGATCGCGGGTGAAGACCTCGATGATCGCCGCGTGTTCGCCATGCGGCCTGACCGCCAAGAGCGTGCCTTCCTCGCGCCAGTCCATCATTCCCGCCCGCCTGCCCGGTTCCGGCGGCAAAATCCTTCGCCGAAGGATTTTGCCGGCCCTGCCAAGGTCTTTCGTCCGAAAGACCTTGGCAAGCGGCGCGCCGGAGGGGCAAGACCTTTCGGCGAAAGGTCTTGCCTCGGCACCCCGAAAATCCTTCGGCGAAGGATTTTCGGGGCCTGTCGCCTTGTCAGTCGGCCAGCCCGGGTTCGTCCAGCAGGGTGCGCCCCTCGCGGCTTTCGATCTCGATCACCCACAGGTCGGGATCGCGCGACCGGGCCCGAGCCAGCACCGCATCGACCTCGGCCTCCGGCCCCTCGGCGGTCATCACCCAGGCGCGCGCGCCGGTCATCAGGTCGAGGCTGCGTTCGTAGGCCGTGGCCCTTCCGTCGAGCGTAGCGCATTTCACCGCCACCGCGCCGGCGGTGTCGTCGCCCCGCGCGATCACGTAGGCCGGGATATGCGCCGCCTCCAGCCGGGCCAGGTAGGCCCGCACCCAGAAGCCGGAGGCAAGCCGCGCCGCCATGCCCGTTCAGTCGCCGTCGCGGAAATCGAGGCCCATCTCGGTATAGCGCTCGGCCTCGTCGAGCCAGTTCTCGCGCAGCTTGACCTGCAGGAACAGGTGCACGGGCCGGCCGAGGAAGTCCTCGATCTCCGCCCGCGCGGACTGGCTGATCGCCTTGATCGTCTCGCCGCGCCGGCCCAGCACGATGCCCTTGTGGCCCTCGCGGGCGACATAGATCACCTGGTCGATCCGGGCCGAGCCGTCGGCCCGTTCCACCCAGCCCTCGGTCTCGACCGTCAGCTGGTAGGGCAGTTCCTGGTGCAGCCGCAGCGTCAGCTTCTCGCGGGTGATCTCGGCGGCGATCATCCGCATCGGCAGGTCGGCCAGCTGGTCTTCGGGGTAAAGCCAGGGCCCTTCGGGCAGTTCGCCCGCCAGCCAGCGGCGCAGGTCGTCGACCCCGTGGCCCTTCTCGGCGGAAATCATGAAGGTCCGTTCGAACGGATAGGCCTGGTTCATCTCGGCCGAGAGCGCCAGCAGGGTTTCGGCCTTGACCCGGTCGATCTTGTTGATCGCCAGCGCCACCTTCTGCGCCGGCGTGGTCCGCTCCTGCAGCGCGGCGAGGATCGTGCGCACCCCCTCGGTCACACCGCGATGCGCCTCGATCAGCAGGACCACGATATCGGCGTCCGAGGCCCCGCCCCAGGCCGCGGCCACCATCGCCCGGTCAAGCCGCCGGCGCGGGCGGAACAGGCCGGGCGTGTCGACGAAGACGATCTGCGCGGCGCCTTCCATCGCCACGCCGCGGATCCGGGCGCGTGTGGTCTGCACCTTGTGCGTGACGATCGAGACCTTGGCCCCGACCATCCGGTTCAGAAGCGTGGACTTTCCGGCGTTCGGCTCGCCGATCAGCGCCACGAAACCCGCGCGCGTCGGTGCCTGCGGGGGTGTCTGCGGGTTAGCCATGCCCGGCCTCCATCCGTGCCAGCAGCGCCGCCGCCGCGGCCTGTTCGGCCGCGCGCTTGGCGCGGGCCGTGGCCCGGGCCGCCTCGCCGCTGTCCAGCCGCGCCTCGACGGTGAAGACCGGCTGGTGATCGGGGCCTTCGCGGCCGATCTCGGCATAGGCGGGGGGCGGCTGGCCACGGGCCTGCGCCCATTCCTGCAACGCGGTCTTGGCGTCGCGGGCATCGGCCTCGACGCGGCCGATCCGGTCGCCCCAGAGCCGCAGGACAAGGTCGCGCGCGGCCTCGAAGCCGGCATCGAGATAGACGGCGGCGATCACCGCCTCCATGCCGTCGCCCAGCAGCGCCTGCTTGCGCCGGCCGCCGGTCATCATCTCGGACCGGCCGAGTTTCAGCACCGTGCCGAGATCTACGGAGCGGGCGACATCGGCGCAGGTTTCCTTGCGCACCAGCGCGTTGAACCGTGGGGCCAGCTGACCCTCGGCCGCATCCGGATCGGCGGCCAGCAGCGCCTCGGCCATCACCAGCCCCAGCACCCGGTCGCCCAGGAATTCCAGCCGCTGGTTGTCAGGCCGCTGCAGCGTGGCGATGGAGCCATGGGTCAGCGCGCGGATCAGAAGCTCGGGGCGGGAGAACTCGTGCCCGATCCGCGCCGCGAAGGCCTGCAACTCGCCCGACAGTTTCACTCGATCGCCTTGAAGAACCGGTCGCCCCGCCAGGTCCAGACGTAGAACAGCGATCGCCCGGCCGAGGAGAACATGATCCGGTCGGCCCGGCCGATCAGGTAGTCCGCCGGCAGCATGCCCACGCCGCCGGCGGCCAGCGCCACGCGGCTGTCCTGGCTGTTGTCGCGGTTGTCGCCCATGAAGAAGTAATGCCCTTCGGGCACGGTGAAGACCGCGGTGTTGTCCAGCGGGCCGTTGCCGATGTTGAGGATATCATGCGTGCGCCCGCCCGGCAGCGTTTCGGTGAAACGCTCCTTCTCGCAGGTGCCGCCGAGGCCCACGGGGCCGTTCGAGCACAGCGGCGGCCGGCCCTCGGGCCCCTGGCGCGCGTAGGTTTCGGTGAACAGGCCGGCGGGTTCGGTGCGCACCGGCTGGCCGTCCAGCCACAGCACGCCGTCGCGCATCTGCACCGTGTCGCCCGGCAGGCCGACCAGCCGCTTGATGAAATCCGACCCGTTGGCCGGGTGCCGGAACACCACGACATCGCCGCGCTCGGGTTCCGAGGCGAAGATCCGCCCCTCGATCGGGCAGGCGGCGAAGGGGCAGGAATAGCGCGAATAGCCATAGGCCATCTTGTTGACGAACAGGAAATCGCCGATCAGCAGCGTGTCCTTCATCGACCCGGACGGGATCCAGAACGGCTGGAAGAACAGGGTTCGGAACACGCCGGCGATCACCAGCGCCCAGAAGACCGTCTTGACCGTCTCGACGA
>CAYUXM010000055.1:0-14871 GCA_964448765.1 uncultured Rhodobacterales bacterium | reverse complement strand
ACCTCGTCGCCGATGCGCTGGCCGAACAGGTCTTCGCCGCCGCGAAGCTGGAGCCTTCGATGTATCGCCGCCTGCGCGCCGTCGCGGCCGAGGAACTGGGTGCGCTGGTACTGGCCCACCCGTTCCGCGGCGTCGAGGGCGGCGCGGGCGAGTGGGACTACGACGTGCCGATGCTGCCGGGCGATCACGTCACCGACGAGGCCGGCACCGGTTTCGTCCACACCGCGCCCAGCCACGGCGACGATGACTATCAGCTGGGCCAGAAATACGGCCTGCCGATGACCTGGAACGTGCTGGAGGACGGCAGCTACCGGCCCGATCTGCCGCTGTTCGGCGGCCAGCACATCATCCTGCCCGATGGCAAGGAGGGGCCCGCCAACGTCTCCGTCATCAAGCAGCTCGCCTGGGCCGAGGCGCTGTTCGCCAAGGCCAAGCTGCGCCATTCCTACCCGCATTCCTGGCGGTCGAAGGCGCCGTTGATCTACCGCAACACGCCGCAATGGTTCGTCGCCATCGACCGCAAGCTTGACGACGGGATGGGCGACTATGGCGACACGATCCGCGCCCGCGCGCTGGCCTCGATCGACAGGCTGGTGAAATGGACGCCGCAGACCGGTCGCAACCGGCTCTACTCGATGATCGAGGCGCGGCCGGACTGGGTGCTTTCGCGCCAGCGCGCCTGGGGCGTGCCGCTGACCTGCTTCACCAGGGTCGGCGCGAAACCCGACGACCCGGAGTTCCTGCTGCGCGATCCGAAGGTCAACGCCCGGATCGTGGCGGCGTTCGAGGCCGAAGGCGCGGATGCGTGGTATGTTCAAGGATTCAAGGAGAAAATCCTCGAAGGCCTGTACGATCCGCAGGATTACGAACAGGTTTTCGACATTCTCGATGTCTGGTTCGACAGCGGGTCGACCCATGCCTTCGTGCTGCGCGACCGGCCCGACGGGTCCGAGGACGGGCTGGCCGACCTCTACCTCGAAGGCACCGATCAGCATCGCGGCTGGTTCCATTCCTCGATGCTTCAGGCCTGCGGCACCAAGGGCCGCGCGCCCTATCGCGGGGTTCTGACGCACGGCTTCACGCTCGACGAGAAGGGCATGAAGATGTCCAAGTCGCTGGGCAACACCGTCGCGCCGCAGGAGGTGATCGACCAGTACGGCGCCGATATCCTGCGGCTGTGGGTGGCCCAATCGGACTACACGGTGGACCTTCGGATCGGGCCTGAAATCCTCAAGGGCACCGCCGACAGCTACCGGCGGCTCAGGAACACCATGCGGTTCCTGCTGGGCAACCTTGCCGGCTGGGACGCGGCCGAGCGCGTCGATCCCGCCGAGATGCCGGAACTGGAACGCTGGGTGCTGCACCGGATGGCCGAACTCGACCACCGGGTGCGCAAGGGCTACGCGGCCTACGATTTCCAGGATGTCTGGCAGGCGGTCTTCGCCTTCGCGACCACCGACCTGTCGGCCTTCTACTTCGACATCCGCAAGGACGCGCTCTATTGCGATCCGAAGGACAGCCTGCGGCGGCGCGCCGCGCGCACCGTGCTCGACCTGTTGTTCCATCGGCTGGTGACATGGCTCGCCCCGATTCTCGTCTTCACGATGGAGGACGTGTGGCTGTCGCGCTTCCCCGGCGAAGACGACAGCGTGCACCTGCACGACATGCCCGAAACGCCGGCCGACTGGCTGGACGAGCCGCTGGCGGCGAAGTGGGAGGCGGTGCGCCGGGTGCGCCGGGTCGTCACCGCCGCGCTGGAGGTGCAGCGCAGCGCCAAGGTCATCGGCGCCAGCCTCGAGGCCGCGCCGGTCGTCCATGTCGAGGATGCCGAGGTTCTGGCGGCGCTGAAAAGCGTGCCGTTCGAGGATGTCTGCATCACCTCGGCCGTGGTCGTCACCGCCGACCCCTCGCCGAACGAGGCCTATCGCCTGCCGGAGGTTCCGGGCGTCGGCGTCGTCTTCGAGAAGGCGGAAGGCGCGAAATGCGAACGCTGCTGGAAGATCCTGCCGGACGTCGGCAGCCACGCGCATCCGGCGACCTGCAAGCGCTGTGACGCAGCCCTCTGAGGCCGAGATCCGCGCCGCGCTTCTCGACCTCGCGCTCAGGCGCGGGGCGCGGGCCAGCCTGTGCCCCTCCGAGGTCGCGCGGCGCTTCGGCCCCGGCTGGCGGGCGTTGATGCCCGTCGTCCGCCGGGTCGCCGCCGACATGGCCGAGATCGAGGTCACGCAGCGCGGCCGGCCCGTCGATCCCGCGGCCGCGCGCGGGCCGATCCGGTTCAGGCTGCGCGGGGGGGCATGAGCTGCTGCACCGCGCCGGCGAACAGGAGGTAGACCGAGGTCACGATCAGCCCCCAGTGCGCCCAGCTTTGCGGATCGAAATCGACCCAGGCCGCCCAGCCGGCGAACCAGGTCCAGGCCAGCGCCATCGGCAGGGACAGCGCCCGCCAGCGGTCCGTCCTGACCGGGTGGATGAACTTGATGTTGGAAAACATCGCCGCCGTCAGCGCCACCACGATCGCCAGCGTCACCCATTCCGAGGGCTTCAGCGCGAACAGCACCAGCACCACCATGTTCCAGCAGCCGGGGAAGCCCGCGAAGGAATTGTCCTCGGTCTTCATTCGGGTGTCGGCGAAATAGATCACGCTGCCGTAGACGATCACGATGATCGCGATCCAGCCGGTCCAGCCGGTCAGCAGATCGGACTTGAACAGCGCGAAGGCCGGGATGAAGACATAGGTGAGATAGTCGATGATCAGGTCCATCAGCACGCCGTCATAGGCGGGCCAGTTGACCTTGACGGCGTAGCGCCGCGCCAGCGGCCCGTCGACCCCGTCGACCACCAGCGCCACCACCAGCCACAGGAACATCAGGCTCCACTGTTCCTCGACAGCGGCCAGCATCGCCAGCATCGACAGGACCGCGCCGGTCGCGGTCAGCAGGTGGACACCGAGGGCCTTGTAGCGCAACGACATTCGCCCCTCTTGCCGCAACCCGCGCCGCCGCGCAACGGCAAAGCCGGTCAGGCGCGTGGATGCGCGGCCTCGTAGACCTCCATCAGCCGCGCGCTGTCCACCGCCGTGTAGGCCTGGGTGGTCGACAGCGAGGCATGACCAAGCAGTTCCTGGATCGCGCGCAGATCGCCGCCGGCTTCCAGCAGGTGGGTGGCGAAGGAATGGCGCATCGCATGCGGCGTGGCCGTGGCCGGCAGGCCAAGGCCCGCGCGCGCCTTTTCCATCGCCAGCGCGACCTGCCTTGGGTTCAGCGCGCCGCCGCGCGCGCCGCGAAACAGCGGCCCTGCGGGTTCCGCCGCCACCGGCCAGGGACACAGCGCGACATAGTCGGCGACCGCGCGGCGCGCCGCCGGCAAGACCGGCACGATGCGTTCCTTGCCGCCCTTGCCGCGGATCACCAGCGACCCGGGCAGCTCCGCCTGCCGCCCGGTCAGGCCCAGTGCCTCGGAAATCCGCAGGCCCGACCCGTAAAGCAGCGTCACCACGGCGGCGTCGCGGGCCGCGATCCAGTCTTCCCGCGCCTGGTCGGCCACCGCGCCGATCATCGCGCGCGCGGCATCCTTCGCCAGCGGGCGCGGCAGCTTGCGGCGGTACTTCGGCCCGCGTGCCGACAGCGCCGCGGTCGCGTCGAAACCCTGCCGGTCCGCCACCCAGCGAAGGAAGGATTTCACCGCCGACAGCCGCCGCGCCAGCGACCGGGCCGACAGCCCGCCGGCGCGTTCCGCGGCGGCCCAGGCGCGCAGGTCGGAGGCGCCGAGATCGGCCAGCGCCGCGGGCGTCGCCAGCCCGCCGCCGCGATGGTCGGCAAGAAAGGCCAGGAAGCCGGTCACATCGGCGATGTAGGCCCTGAGCGTCGCGGGCGCGCGGCCCTCGATCGCGCGCAGATGGTCGCCCCAGCGTTCCAGCGCGTCGCGCAGCGCGGGGGCCAGCCCGATGCTCACGCCAGCCAGCGCCGCATCGCGCGTTCGAAGACGCCGGCGAAGAAGGCCAGAAGGTCGGTGCCCTGCGCCGGCTGGAACTGCCCGGCCTCGGCCGCGCCCATCGCCAGCATGCCCGGCAGCCGCCCCGGCCCGAAGTCGAGCCGCATCAGCGCCTCCGAGCGGATGCCGGCCTCGGCGCCGAACAGCGCCTCGGCCTCGGGCGGGCAGGGGCGCAGCACCACCGGCCGGGCCCCGGCACGCCCGCCCAGCATGTAGGCGTCGACGAACCCCGGTTCGGCCACGCACAGCACCTGGCCCAACCGCCGCAGCGCCGGATCCTCGGCCGTCTCGTGGGTTTCCAGGACCAGCTTCAGGCCGTCGAGCCGCAGGATGTCGGCGACAGGGCCGCCGAGATCGTGCAGGAACTCCTCGAACTCCGCCGCCTCCAGCAGCCTGAGGATCGCGCGGTGGATCTGGTTCATCCCCGCGAGGTTGTCGTAGGCCGCCGCGATGACCGAGCGATGGGTATCCTCCAGCCGGTCGAGCCGCGCCTCCAGCCGTTCCATCGCGATGCCGCGCAGATCGACGACATTGTCGCCCATCCGGCGTTCGTTCGCGGCGATCAGCGCGCGCATCAGGTCGCGATCTTCGAGGATCATCTCGGGCTGCGCGATGATCGTCTCGCGCAGCGCCGCCACGAGTGCCGGTTCCGCCATGCCTGCCCCTTGCGTCATTTTTCGCCGATCATGCCATGCCCGCCCGCGTTTCGCGAGGGTGTTTTGCCCTAGCCGATGCTCTGGCCGGTCTTGGCCCAGTCCTTGAGGAACTGATCGAGGCCCTTGTCGGTAAGCGGATGGCCGGCCATCGCCTTGATCACCGCCGGCGGCGCCGTGACGATGTCCGCGCCGATCCGGCCCGCTTCGACCACGTGGTTGACCGAACGGATCGAGGCCGCGAGGATCTCGGTCTCGTAGTCGTAGTTGTCGTAGATGGTGCGGATGTCCTCGATCAGTTCCATCCCGTCGATATGGATGTCGTCGAGCCGTCCGATGAAGGGCGAGATGAAGCTTGCGCCGGCCTTCGCGGCCAGGATCGCCTGCGCCGCCGAGAAGCACAGCGTGACGTTGACCATGTGGCCTTCGGATGTCAAAGCCTTGCAGGCGGTCAGGCCGTCCCACGTAAGCGGCACCTTGATCGCGATGTTCGGCGCGATCGTCGCGAGCTTCAGGCCCTCGGCGATCATCTGCTTCGCCTCGGTGGCGACGACTTCGGCGGAAACGGGGCCAGAGACCATGTCGCAGATCTCCTTGGTCACCTCGACGATGTCGCGGCCCGATTTCAGGATCAGCGAGGGGTTGGTGGTCACCCCGTCGACCATGCCCAGATCGGCAAGCTCGCGGATGGCGGCGGTATCGGCGGTGTCGACGAAGAATTTCATGGCGCGTGTCCCGTGCTGGCCGGCTGGCGGCGTTCGGCGGCTTTCTAGCGCAAGCGCGCGCGCGCCGGAACCCCTTCGGGGCATGGCGTGACCGGCCCGATGGAACATGCGGAAGGCGCGCTGGTCGCCGTCGCGGTGCCCGGCCCGCTCGACCGGCTGCTGGATTACCGCGTGCCCGAGGGCGGCGTCGCCACCGGCGCCGTGGTCGAGGTGCCGCTGGGCCCGCGCCGGATGACGGGCGTTGTCTGGGGGCCGGGCGCGGGCGGGTTCGATGCCGCGAAGATCAGGTCTCTCGGCCGGGTGCTGGAGGCGCCGCCGCTGCGCGAGGAATTGCGCCAGTTCCTCGACCGGGCCGCGGCCTACACGCTGACGCCGCTGCCCGCGATGGTCCGGCTGGCGCTGCGTGCCCCGGGGATCGGCGCGCCACCGGCCCTGCGCAAGATCTATCGCCGCGGCGCGCGCGACCCCGACCGGATGACGGAGGCGCGCGGCCGGGTGCTGGCCACGCTGGCCGAGTACGGCGGCGCGGCCCTGACGCTCGGCGAACTGGCGGCGGCGGCGGGCGTGTCGACCGGCGTGGTCAAGGGGCTGGTCGCGCAGGGTGCGCTGGACGAGGTCGAGGCCCCGCGCGACCTGCCCTATCCCGCGCTCGATCCCGACCGGCCGGGCAAGGCGCTGTCGCCCGACCAGGCCGCGGCGGCGGAGCGGCTGTGCGCGGCCCTGGCGGTCGACGGCTACGGCACGACGCTGCTGAAGGGCGTTACCGGATCGGGCAAGACCGAGGTCTACCTCGAGGCGGTGGCCGAATGCCTGCGCCGCGGCCGGCAGGCGCTGGTGCTTCTGCCCGAGATCGCGCTGACGGCGGAGTTCCTCGCGCGGGTGGAACAGCGGTTCGGCGCGCGGCCGGCGGAATGGCATTCCGGCATCACCCAGACCGAACGTCGGCGGCTGTGGCACATGGTGGCCGAGGGCGCGGCGGGGCTGGTCGTGGGCGCGCGCTCGGCGCTGTTCCTGCCGTTTCGCGACCTTGGCCTGATCGTCGTCGACGAGGAACACGACGCCTCCTACAAGCAGGAGGACGGGGTGCTTTACAACGCCCGCGACATGGCGGTGCTGCGCGCCGCGATGGCCGGGGCGCGGGTGGTTCTGGCCTCGGCCACGCCGTGCCTGGAAAGCTGGGCCAATGCCGAGGCCGGCAAATACGACCGGATCGACCTGCCCGCCCGGTTCGGCGCCGCCGAGATGCCGCAGATGCGCGCCGTCGACATGCGCGAGGAACGGCTGCCCGCCGACCGCTGGATCGGTACGGTGATGGCCGCCGAGGTTGCCGTGCGTCTGGAGCGGGGCGAACAGTCGCTGCTGTTTCTGAACCGCCGCGGCTATGCGCCGGTGACGATCTGCCGGGCCTGCGGCCACCAGATCGGCTGCGAGCATTGCGACGCGCGGATGGTCGAGCACCGGTTCCAAAAGCGCCTCGTCTGCCACCAGTGCGGCGAGACGAAGCCGATGCCGGAGGTCTGCCCCTCCTGCGGCGTGGCCGGCCGGCTGGCGCCCGTGGGGCCGGGGGTGGAACGGCTGGGCGAAGAGGTCGCGGCGCGGTTCCCCGAGGCGCGGGTGGCTGTGCTGTCCTCCGATCTCTTCGCCTCGGCCCGCGCGCTGAAGGCCAAGGTCGAGGAGATTGCAGCGGGCGCGGCGGATATCGTGATCGGCACCCAGCTTGTCGCCAAGGGGCACAATTTTCCGCTCTTGACGCTGGTCGGCGTGATCGACGCCGACCTCGGCCTGCAAGGCTCCGACCTGCGCGCGGCGGAACGGACCTTTCAGCTGATGCGGCAGGTCGCCGGCCGGGCCGGGCGGGGGGGGGAGCGACCGGGACTCGCGCTGTTGCAGACCTACCAGCCCGACCACCCGGTGATCCGCGCGATCCTCGGCGGCGACGAAGAGGCGTTCTGGCGGGCGGAGGCCGAGGAGCGGCGGGCGGCCGGGATGCCGCCCTACGGCCGGCTGGCCGGGATCATCCTGTCCTCGCCCGACATGAAGGCCGCCTATGACCTCGGCCAGGCGCTGGCCCGCGGCGACGCGCCGCTCCGGCGGATCGGGGCGCAGGTCTTCGGTCCGGCGCCGGCGCCGATCGCGCGGGTGCGGGGGCGCCACCGGGTGCGGTTGCTGGTCAAGGCCGACAAGGCCGCGCCGCTGCAGGCCGCGCTGGCGGACTGGGTCGGGCAGGTCAAGCCCCCGGCCAACCTGCGGCTGACGATCGACATCGATCCGCAAAGCTTTTTCTGAGTGCGACCAAGGCCAAGGTTTTTCGTCCGAAAAACCTTGGCCGGCCTGCCCCAAGAACGTTCGGACGAACGTTCTTGGGGCCGCCGGGCGCGCCAAAATCCTTCGGTCGAAGGATTTTGGCGGATCGGGAACGAAGTGGGTTGCCCGGGCGCCGGAAAACCTTTCGTGTGAAAGGTTTTCCGGCCGCTGCCGATCGGTCAGGCCGTCACCGCCCCGCCGCGCTCCTGGTCGACGAGGACATCGGTGATCATCGCGCCGATCCACATGCAGAACAGCGCCAGCCAGGCGGTGCCGACGAAGATCGAGCCGCCCGACACCCCGGCGCCGATCGCGCAGCCGCCGGCCAGCATCCCGCCGAAGCCCATCAGCACCGCGCCGGTCATCGCGCGGCGCATGCTGCCTTCGCCCTCGAAGCCCTGGAACTTCAGCTCGCGCGCCCAGGCGGCGGCCAGGAAGGCGCCGAGGAACACGCCGGGCACCAGCCCGATGTCGAAATCGAAGCCGGGGTCGGGTTCGAGGAAGGCCATCAGCGTCTTGGCCGAGGGGCCCGTGAAGGTGGCCGAGGTCACGGTGACCGGTTCGAAGCTGACCTGCGCAAGCCCCCAGGTCAGCACCCAGCCGACGGCGACGGCAAAGCCCACGCCGGCGCCGAAGAACAGGATCCGCGGCCCGACCCGGTTGCGCCGCGCCAGCACCAGTGCCAGCACCGCGAAGGCCAGCCCCATCACAAGGCCGGTTTCCTCGGGCAGGCGCAGGGAGTCGAGCAGGTCCATGTTGCGCCCGCCCTCGGTGCGCCACAGCCCGGCGATCCAGTCGCGCGCGGGCGCCAGCGCACCCTTCAGGCTCATCTGCGCGACGACCGCGAAGATCAGGCCGGAGACCAGCGAGCGCAGGTTGCCGGTCGCCGCCAGCACCAGAAGCCGGCCGGAACAGCCGCGCGCCAGCACCATGCCAACGCCGAACATCAGCCCGCCGACGATCGCGCCGGACCACGATCCGGTCACCGCCATCATCCGCGCGTCGTCGGCGCGAAACAGGCCCGACAGCGCGGCCGCCTGCACCCAGACCAATGCGGTGGAAAACGTCAGGAACCAGACCGCGACGCGGGTGCCCAGCTGGCCGCGGGCGAATTCCACCGTCGCCGCGCGCAGGCAGAACCGCGACCGTTGCGCCGCGACGCCGAAGATCACGCCGGTCAGAAGCCCGAACAGGATCGCCGTCGGGCCCTCGCCCAGCGTCTCCACGATGGTCAGGATGTCCATGGCGCCCTCCGTCCGGAACAGTTCATTGCCGATGCCATGCGCGCTCGATCTGTGCATTGATCCAGATCAGCCCTGCGGCACGGCCCTCGCCAAGCCGGCGAAACCGGCGTATTGCAGACGCATGACGTCTCGCCGCGATCCCGTCCCGCTTGCCGAGGCCCGGCACCTGCCGGTCTGGCGCCGGCCGGTGGCGCTTCTGGTGCTGATGGCGGCGGGGATGCCGATCGCCTTCGCGACCTGGTCGGCGCTTCTGAACAACTTCGTCATCGAGGCGGCGGGCTTCACCGGGGTGGAGATCGGCTGGCTGCACACGGTGCGCGAGATTCCCGGCTTCCTCGCCGTCGGCGTGATCGCGATCCTGTGGCTGATGCGCGAACAGGTGCTCGGCCTCGTGATGCTGGCCACGCTGGGCGCGGCGACGGCGGTGACGGCGATGTTCCCGTCCTTCGGCGGGCTTCTGGCCACGACGATGATCGCCTCGATCGGCTTTCACTACTACGAGACGGTCAACCAGTCGCTGCAACTGCAGTGGATCGAGAAGGCGCGCGCGCCGCAACTTCTGGGCTGGCTGGTCGCGATCGGGTCGGGCGCCTCGCTGGTGGCCTACGGTCTTCTGGTGGTCACCTGGAAGAGCTTCGAGCTGTCCTATGGCCTCGTCTACGGGATTGCCGGCGGCACCACGCTGGCGATCGCCGTCTTCGCGATGCTGGCCTATCCGCAGTTCGAGGCGCCGGAGCCGCAGCTCAAACGCTTCGTGCTGCGCCGGCGCTACTGGCTTTACTACGCGTTGCAGTTCATGTCGGGCGCGCGGCGGCAGATCTTCGTCGTCTTCGCGGCCTTCATGATGGTCGAGCGGTTCGGCTTCGAGGTGCACGAGGTCACCGCGCTTTTCATGATCAACTTCGTCGCCAACATGATCGCCGCGCCGTTCATGGGCCGGGCCGTCGCGCGGTGGGGCGAACGCCGGGCGCTGATCTTCGAATACACCGGTCTCGCCCTGGTGTTCCTGGCCTATGGCGGGCTTTACTGGTTCGGCTGGGGCGTGATCCTGGCCAGCGCGCTTTACGTGATCGACCACCTGCTGTTCGCGCTGGCCTTCGCGCTGAAGACCTATTTCCAGAAGATCGCCGATCCCGGCGACATCGCGCCGACCGCGGCGGTCGCCTTCACGATCAACCATATCGCCGCGGTGGCCCTGCCCGCGGCGCTGGGCTACCTGTGGGTGACCGCGCCGCAATCTGTATTCGCGCTGGCGGCGGGCATGGCGCTGGTGTCGCTGATGCTGGCGCTGCTGATCCCGCGCCATCCCGAACCGGGGCACGAGACGATCCTGGCCCGCGGCCGGCTGCCGGTGGCGGCGGAATGACACGCCGGCCCGACGCGGTCTTTCTCGACGGCAGCCTGATGCGGCATGTCACGGTGATGGCGCTGTCGGGCACGGCGGGGCTGGGCTTCACCTTCCTTGTCGATTTCCTCGCGCTGTGGTGGGTCAGCCGGCTGGGCGAGGAGGTGCTGATCGCCGCGCTCGGCTTCGCCGGTACCCTGCAATTCGCGGTGATCTCGATCGCGATCGGGATGATGATCGGCGCGGTGGCGCTGGTGGCGCGGGCGCTGGGGCAGGGCGACCGGGCGCGGGCGCGGCGGATCGCCTCGGCGGCGCTGGTGATGACCTTCGCGGTGCAGGCCGTGGTCGCTGCCGCGGTCTTCGTCTGGCGCCACGAGATTCTCGCCTTCGGCGGCGCCGAGGGCGCGGCGCTGGAGGAGGGCGCGCGGTTCCTGGCGATCACGCTGCCGTCGCTGCCGCTGCTGGCGCTGGGCATGGTCGCCTCGGCGGTGCTGCGCGCGGTGGGCGATGCCTGGCGGTCGATGTCGGTGACGATGGTCGCGGGCGCGGTGGCGGCGGTGCTGGACCCGGTGCTGATCGTCTGGGCCGGCTGGGGGATCGAGGGCGCGGCGATCTCGATGGCGGTGGCGCGGCTGGCGATGACGATTGCGGGGTTGCGCTTCGTCATCGTGGTGCATGACATGCTGGCCCGGCCGCGGCTGGACGAGGCGGCGGCGGTGGCGCGGCCGTTCTTCGGCATCGTGCTGCCGGCGATCGCGACGCAGCTGTCCACCCCGTTCGGCAACTGGCTGCTGACCCGCGCGATGGCGGAGCACGGCGAAAGCGCGGTCGCCGGCTGGGGCGTGGTGATGCGGCTGACGATCCTCGCCTTCGGCGGCATCTTCGCGCTGTCGGGCGCGATCGGCGGGATCATCGGCCAGAACCACGGCGCCGAACGCCACGACCGTGTGGCGAAGGCCTTTGGCGCGGCGCTGCTCTACTGCCTGATCTACACGCTTCTGGTCTGGGCGGCGATGGCGCTGCTGGGCGACCGGATCGCCGTGTCCTTCGGCCTGTCGGACGCGGGTGCGGCGGTGGTGCGAACCTTCACGCATTACGCCGCCGGATCGTTCATCTTCACCGGCGCGCTCTTTGTCGCGAACGCCAGCTTCAACAACCTCGGCCGGCCCTTGTGGTCGACCGCGGCGAACTGGCTGCGCGACGGGGTGATGATGTATCCCGCGGCGCTTGTCCTCGGCGCGGCCTTCGCCGGGCCGGGGGTGATCTGGGCGCAGGCTCTCGTGAACGTGGTCGCCGGCGCACTGGCCGCATGGCTGGCCTGGCGCTATATCCAGGCATTGCGGCGGGGGCGCGACAGGGCGCTGCCCGCCGCCGCCGAATGACCCCGAAGCAGGAGCGCGCGATGCTGTCCAGTCTGTTCAACCGCAAGCCCCGGATCCCCGAACCGGGCGAGGCCCTGCCCGGCCGGGGCGACCCGATCCCCACCGCCGACAGCCATTTCCTGACCGGCCGGCCGCTGGCGTCGCCGGTACCCGAGGGCATGGCGGAGGCGATGTTCGGCATGGGCTGTTTCTGGGGCGTGGAGCGCAAGTTCTGGGAACGCGAGGGCGTGTGGCTGACGATGGTGGGTTATGCCGGCGGGCTGACCCCGAACCCCACTTACCGCGAGGTGTGCAGCGGCATGACCGGCCACAACGAGGTCGTGCGGCTGATCCACGATCCCGGCGTGATCTCCTACGACGAACTGCTGCGGCTGTTCTGGGAAAACCACGACCCGACGCAGGGCATGCGGCAGGGCAACGACGTGGGCACGCAGTACCGTTCGGGCATCTACACCTACACCGAGGCGCAGAAGGCCGCGGCCGAGGCCAGCCGCGCGGCCTACCAGGAACGGCTGACGGCGGCGGGCTACGGCGCGATCACGACGGAGATCCGCCCCGCGCCGGTCTTCTACTTCGCCGAGGATTATCACCAGCAGTATCTGGCGAAGACCCCGGGCGGCTATTGCGGCGTCGGCGGCACCGGGGTGACCTGCCCGGTCGGCCTGACCGCCTGATCGCGCGCCATCCCCGCTTGACGGGCGCGGCCACCGGGCCTAGGCCCGGCGCGTTGCGCCTGCCGGGGGATCACCGATGCCGACCTTCACCGCCCTGACCACCCTGCCCGGCGAGGCGCCCGCCCAGGCGCTCGGCGAAGCCATGGAACGGCTCGATCCCGCGCCCGACGGTGTCGGCGTGTTCGAGATCGAGGACGGATCGGGGCGCTGGGAGGTTGGCGGCTATTTCGCCGCGGCGCCGGACGCCACCGCGCTCGCCCTTCTGGCCGCGGCCTATGGCGCGGCCCCCTTCACCGTTTCGGAACTGCCCGAAACCGACTGGGTCGCCCATGTCCGGCGCGAGTTGCACCCGGTGGAGGCCGGGCGCTTCTTCGTCTACGGCAGCCATGACGCGGATCGGCTGCCCGAGGGCCGGATCGGGCTGATGATCGATGCGGCGATGGCCTTCGGCACCGGTCACCACGCGACCACGCAGGGCTGCCTGCGCGCGCTTGACCGGCTGCTCGCAGCCGGCGTTCGGCCGGCCTCGGTCGCCGATATCGGCTGCGGCACCGCCGTGCTGGCGATGGCGGCGGCGAAGGTCTGGCCGGGGATCCCGATCCTCGCCTCCGACATCGACGCCGTCGCGGTCGAGACGGCGGCCGCGAATGTCGCGCTGAACGGGCTTTCGGGGCGGATCGACTGCCTTGAAGCTGCCGGATTCGATCATCCCGGCCTGCGGGCCGCCGCGCCCCTCGGCCTTGTTTTCGCCAATATCCTGAAGGGGCCGCTGATCGATCTCGCCCCGGACATGGCCGCCCATGTCGCGCCGGGCGGGCAGGTGATTCTCTCGGGCCTGCTGACGACACAATCGCCGGATGTGCGCGCGGCCTACGAGTCTGCCGGGTTCACGCTGTCCGAGGCCGGGGAGATCGGCGAATGGACGACATTGACGCTCTTGCGCGGCTAGTGTTTCCGGCCCGGAACCGTGCCATCTTTTGGCCACATTCCCAACGAATTCTCGACATCCATAGGTATGGAACAAGTCTCGGGAGTGTGCCGTGGATCTGCAAAGGGAAGAGTTTTACGGACGTGTCTCGCGCATCGAAGGAGGACGCGGGGGCGAGCCCGCCGCGCGGCGGCGCAAGGCCGGCGCCGCGACCGGTCGCTGGATCGCCCCGGTCGGCATGGTGCTGGCCGCGATCCTCGCGATGAAGGCCGTGGTGCATGCCAATGTCGGCCCGGAAAGCTATGATCACAAGATCTCGCTTCTGGCCGAGGGCGATGCCGTCGACCGGCTCGGCGCCTGGGTGCTGGCGGCCGATCCGCTGACCGTCAAGCTGTCGGACGTCACGCGCGCGCTGGCCCACGAATTCGCGAACTGAGCCGCGCCGGCCCCGGCCGGTGCGGCAACGCAAAAGGGCTGCGCCGGGTGTCCGGCGCAGCCCTTCATCCGCTTCGTCGGGCGGCTCAGGCGCGCGCGGCGATCCGCTCGATGTCGCCCCGGCACAGGCCGATGTCGTCGAGTTCGCGATCCGACAGGGCGGCGAGCGCGTTGCGCGTCACGCGGGCGTCGTTCCATGCCTGGACGGCGGCCACGATGCGGCCGAACAGGCCGGTGCCGACGGCGGGCAGGGCGCGGGTGGTGTCCATCACGGTCATTGTTCTTGTCCTTCATAAACTGCCCGGTTCGCGGGCACTGCATCATGACCGCGCACATAGGATGGGCGGTTTTCGCGGGCAAGCCACGCCAAAGCAGGCCCGCCATGCGTTTTCCGCATGGCAGCGATATCCGGAAAAGCCGTTTGATAAAAAGCGGTTAACCGGCGTCTGCGGATGTCGTTTTTTGCACATGCGAAGGCGATTTCGGGCCGCGCCACACATGCCGCCGTGAGCCGGCGCACCCGGGCATTCGCGCTGGCGGATGTTCGCTTTTCGTGCTAGTGGTGCAGGAAAGACACAGCGCGCCCGCGGCAAGAACGGTGCGCGCCTCACGGGGCCAGGGCAGGACGACGGCAGATGCGGGTGATGGGAATCGATCCGGGGTTGTCGAACCTCGGCTGGGGCGTGATCGAGGTGGCCGGCCCGCGCATCCGGCATGTCGCGAACGGCATCCTGCGCACCGTCGGGCCCGGCGACCTGCCGCGCCGGCTGTGCGAGCTGCACGGGGGCCTTGCCGCGCTGCTGGCCGAACACGCGCCCGTCGAGGCCGCGATCGAACAGACCTTCGTCAACAAGGACGGCGCCGGCACGCTGAAGCTGGGCCAGGCCCGCGGCGTGGCGCTGCTGGCGCTGGCGCAGGCGGGGCTGGAGGTGGGCGAATACGCGCCGAACGCGGTCAAGAAGGCGGTCGTCGGCGTCGGCCATGCCGACAAGCGGCAGGTGGAGCACATGGTCCGCCACCAGCTGCCCGGCATCGCGCTGGCCGGGGCCGACGCGGCCGATGCGTTGGCGATCGCGATCTGCCATGCCCATCACATCCAGGGTGCGGGCCGCTTCGCCCGCGCGCTCGCCGCCGCGGGGGGCCGGGCATGATCGGCCGCGTCGCCGGCATCATCCTGCACCGCGGCCCCGA
>CAYUXM010000054.1:0-14950 GCA_964448765.1 uncultured Rhodobacterales bacterium | reverse complement strand
CCAGCGCCGCGGCGATCTGTTCCACCCCCGCAAGCGCCACGACATTGGTGCAGGTCGCCACCGTCGCGGCCGAAACCTCGGGCGCGCCGGGCAGCGGCGTGACGCGCCCGGCGGCCAGTTCCTCGGCGATCACGGCCGGGTTCTGGCCGGAATAGAGCCGTGCGACGCGGATTTTCCGGCCCTGTTCGGCGGCGATCTCGGCGGTGATCTCGCAAAGCCAGTCGACCGCCGCATCCGCCCCGCAGGTGCCCGCCGTGCCGATCACCAGCGGCACCCGGGCGGTGGCTTGCGCGGCCATCAGCTCGCCCCATTCCGCCTTGGTCGTGGCGCGCGAGTATTTCGACACGCCACGGCCCAGGTAGGCCGGGCCGGAATCGGTCGATCCGCCGTCGATCGCGATCAGGTCCGGCCCGGCCGCGACGCCGGCGGCCAGCGCCGCGCGGTCGTAGCCCAGCCCCAGCGCGCCCGAGGGCACGAGAATCCGCACCATGGTCCTTTCCTTAGATGGCGCGGCCGGGGCCGAGCGGCCCCGGCCGCGCGTCAGTCGATGATCTTGTCGGCCGGCGCGATCACCGGTTTCCTGAGGAACTTGCGCAGGAAGATCGGCGCGACGAACCCGGCCACCGCCGCGGTCCACAACCCGATCGCGATGCCCGAAGAGAACAGGTATGTCCAGTCCCCGTCGGACAGGACCATCGCGCGGCGCAGCGCCTCTTCCATCGAATTGCCCAGCAGGATGCCAAGGATCACCGGCACCGTCGGCACGTCGAGCTTGCGCAGCACGTAGCCCAGCACCCCGAAACCGACCATCAGCAACAGGTCGAAGTAGCTGCCGGTGAGCGAGTAGATGCCGACGAACGACACCATCATCACGCCGGGCAGCAGCACCCAGGGCGGCACCATCAGCACCTTCACGAAGACCTTCACCAGCGGCACGTTCATGATCAGCAGCACGATGTTGGCGATCAGAAGCGAGGCGATGAGGCCCCAGACCACCTCGGGCCGGTCGGTGAACAGCGTCGGGCCGGGCGTGATGTTAAGCGTCATCAGAAGCGCCAGCAGCACCGCCGTGGTGCCCGATCCGGGCACCCCCAGCGTCAGCATCGGCACCAGCGCGCCGCCCGCCGCGGCGTTGTTGCCGGCCTCCGGCGCTGCCACCCCGCGCGGGTTGCCGGTGCCCATCGGCACGCCGCCGCGGCCCATCGACTTCTCGCTCATGTAGGCCAGGAACGAGCCCAGCGAGGCCCCGGCGCCCGGCAGCACCCCGGCGACGAAACCGATCACGGTGGACCGGGCCATCGCGACGGTCGAGTTCTTCAGGTCGCGCAGCGGGATCGTGATCTTGCCCAGTTTCACGCCGATGGCGCTGCTCTTGCCGTGGCTTTCGATGAAGAAGAACACCTCGGCCACCGCGAAAAGCCCGACGATCGCGACGAGGAAATCGATCCCGTCCATCAGGTGCATGTTGCCGAAGGTGAAGCGCGGCATCCCCGTCGTGGTGTCGAGCCCGATCATCGCGATGCCAAGGCCCAGGCACGAGGCCAGCGCCGCCTTCGCCTGGTTCTTCGAGGCCATGCCGCCCAGCGTGGCGAAGGCCAGCAGGTACAGCGCGAAGTATTCCGCCGGGCCGAACAGGTAGGCCACCCGCGCCAGCACCGGCGCCAGCAGCATCAGCCCGATGGTGGCAAAGAACGCGCCCACGAACGAGGCGACGCCCGAGATCACCAGCGCATCGCCCGCCCGGCCCTGCTTGGCCATCGGGTAGCCGTCGAGCGTGGTCATCAGCGCCGGTTCGTCACCGGGAATGTTGAGCAGGATCGACGAGATCCGCCCGCCGTACATCGCGCCGTAATAGACCGAGGTCAGCAAGACCAGCGACGCCGTCGCATCGAGGCCCAGCGTGAAGGCGAGCGGGATCATGATCGCCACGCCGTTCGACGGGCCAAGGCCCGGCAGCGCGCCGACGATCGTGCCGGCGAAACAGCCGATCACCGCCAGCATCAGCGTGTAGGGCGACAGCGCGACGGAAAACCCGACCGCGAGGTTCGACAAAAGCTCCATGCCCGCCCCCTAGCCCGTGAACGCCGCCGGCCAGGGCTTCAGCCCCAGGCCCAGCACGAACTTGAAAAGCGCGTACAGGCCGGCCGACAGGCCGATCCCGGTCACCACAGCGGTCCCGATGCGCGGCTGGATCATCCACGACAGCGCCGCGGCGGCGAACGCGGTGGTCAGCACGAAGCCGAAGGGCTTGAGCGAATAGGCGTAGCCCACCATCACCGCGGTGGCGAGCGCCAGCCGCAGCCAGCCCGACATCTCCGGCCAGTCCGGATCGGGATCGGGCCGGGCGAAGATCACGAGGCCACACAGCGCCGCGACCGCCCCGATCAGGATCGGGAAGGTCTTGGACCCCACCGGGTCGGTCAGGAAGCTGGCCTGGATCTGGAAGGCGCTGGCGATATACGCCAGCGCCACGAGGATCGTGACCAGACCGAGGATCCGGTCGGATTTGATCACTGGATCACCCCGATCTCTTTCGAGAGTTCCACGGTGTCGGCGATCACGCCGTCGATCCAGCCCTGGAAATCGCCGCCGACCTTGGTGAACGGGGCCAGCCCGTTGGCGACCATGGTTTCCTTCCACTCGGCGCTGTCGGCGACGGCCTGAAGCTTCTGGCCCCATTCCTCGAACTTCTCGTCCGAGATGTCCTTGGGCACGTAAAGCCCGCGCCAGTTCACCGCGACCACGTCATAGCCCTGTTCGCGGGCCGTCGGGATCTCCTCGAAGCCCGGCACCCGCTCCTCGGTCAGCACCGCCAGCGCGCGAACCTCGCCGGATTTCAGGAAGCCCACGATTTCCGACATGTCGCCGGTCATCGCCTGGGTGAAGCCGCCGATCGTCTGCGTGATCGCATCGGCGCCGCCGTCGACGGCGATGTACTTGACCTTGCGGATGTCGGTGAAACCGCCGGCCTTGAGCACCTGCAACGGTTTCATGTGGTCGAACCCGCCCGCGGCGGAACCGCCGGCGAAGGCCACCGAACCGGGATCGGCCTTGATCGCCTCGACCAGCTCGTTCAGCGACTGGAACGGGCTGTCGGCCGCGACGACGATCACGCCGGGATCGGCGCCGATCGCGCCGACGAACCGCACCTGGTCGGCCGTCGCGCCGCCGAAGGCGTTCTGCGCCAGCCGCGTGGTGGTCGCCGACGAGGCCGCGACGATCAGGTCTTCGTCACTGTTGCGCTCGGCCACGACATGGGCAAAGGCCAGCCCGCCGCCGGCGCCGGCCATGTTGGTGACCTGCACCGGGCTGTCGACGAGGTCGAGGTCGTACAGCAGCTTGCCGATCTGGCGGCAGGTGAAATCCCAGCCACCGCCGGCATTGGCCGGCGCGATGCATTCGGTAGCCCAGGCCGAGGTGGCCGCGACAACGGAAATGACGGCGCTGGTGCCCAGCGCCCGGACGAGTTTGATGGTCATGTTGTCCTCCCAGACAATGTGATGCAGGCCCTCTGCGCGATCTTGCGTCGCACTCCTCCCTTGCAGCGGTCACGATTCGGGGGAAAGCTGACACGAACCTGTCACGGGGGAGAGGCGGGTGCGGTTCCTGCTGGTGGAGGACAACGAGGATCTCGCGCAATCCGTCGCGGCCCGGCTGCGGCTGGACGGCCATGCGGTGGATCGCGCGGCGACGCTGGGCGAGGCCGGCGATTGCCTGGCCGCCGCGCCCTATGACCTGATCCTGCTGGATATTTCCCTGCCCGACGGCGACGGGCGCGATTTCCTCGCCGGCCAGCGGCGGGCGCGATCCGACACGCCGGTGATCGTGATGACGGCCCGTTCGGCGGTCTCCGACCGGATCGACGTGCTCGATCTTGGCGCCGACGACTACGTGACCAAGCCGTTCGACTTCGCGGAACTGGAGGCGCGCTGCCGCGCGGTGCTGCGCCGCCGGGGCGGCGCCGGCCAGCCGGTGCAGACCCTCGCGGGGCTGAGCTTCAGCCCGACCACCGCCACCATCGAGATCGCCGGGGAAACCCGCGACCTGCGCAACCGGGAACTGCGGCTTCTGGAAATCCTGATCTCCGCGCCGGGGCGGATCTTTTCCAAGACCCAGCTGTGCGACCGGCTGTTCTCCTACGCCGAAAGCGTCACCGACAACGCGATCGAGGTCTATGTCGGGCGGCTGCGCCGGAAGCTGGAGGGCTCGGGCACGCGGATCGAGACGGTGCGCGGCGTCGGCTACCGGCTGACCGCGGAATGAGCCGCCCGCCCGGCTCGCTCCGCCGTCGTCTGATCTGGCAGCTTCTGGCGCTGGCCGCGGTGCTGTCGCTGGTGATGTACCTGTCGATCCGGGCGGTGGCCCGGCAGGCGGCCGAGGCCGGGCAGGACGCGGTGCTGGGCGCGGCGGTCTTCGCCATCGTCGAAGACCTGCGCGGCGGCCCCGACGGCGTCGAGATCGATCTGCCCTACGACGCGTTCTCGATGCTCGGCTCGGTCAGCCAGGACCGGGTGTTCTACCGCATCGACGTCTCCGGCGAAACGGCGACGGGCTACGGCGACCTGCCGATGCCCGGGGGCGCGGCCGGCGCCGCCGCGCCGGTCTTCGAAACCGTGCCGTTCCGCGACACCGATCTGCGCGTCGCCGCGCTGGCCAGCAGCGTTCTGGTCGATCGCCGCGCGGTTCCCGTGGTGGTGGCGCTGGGACAGACCCGGCAGGGGCAGGAGGTGATCGCGGCGCGCACCGCGGCGCGCGCCGCCTCGCTGGGCCTTGGGTTCTTCGCGCTGGCCGCGGCGCTGGCGCTGCTCACCGCGGGCAGCGCGCTGCGCCCGGTCGACCGTCTGGCCGCCGCCGTGCGCCGCCGCGGCCCGCGCGACCTGCGGCCGGTCGATCACCCCACCCCGCGGGAGTTGCGGCCGCTGGTGCTGGCACTCGACGGGCTGATCACCCGGCTGCGCACCACGCTCGACCGGACCGAGACGCTGATCGCCGAGGCCGCGCATCACATCCGCACGCCGCTGGCCACCGTCCGCGCCCGCGCCGAGATCGCGCTGAGGCAGGCCGAAACGCCAGAGGCGCGCGAGGCGCTGCGCCGGGTGATCCGCGCGGTGGAAGAAAGCGCGCGCTCGGCCAGCCAGATCCTTGACCATGCGACGGTGATCCACCGCTCCGAACGCCGGGTCGACGAACCCGTCGACCTGTCCGCCCTTGTCGGGCGAGTCGCCACCGCCATGGCGGCGACGGCGGAACTGCGCGACGTCACGCTGGCCGCCGCGCCGGTCGCGCCGGGCCTCGTGACGCGCGGCGACGCGGTGCTGCTGGAAAGCGCGCTGCGCAATCTCGTCGACAACGCGGTGAAATACTCGGAGGCGGAGGGCGAGGTCACGCTGACGCTGGGCGCGACCGGCCGCGAGGCCGAGATCACCATCACCGACCGCGGCCGCGGCCTGTCGGGCGCCGATGCCGCGCGGCTGGCCGACCGGTTCCGCCGCGGGCCGAACGTGGGCGATGTGATCGGCTCCGGCCTTGGTCTGACGATCGTCGGCGAGGTGGCCGCCGCGCATGGCGGCCGTTTCGCCATGGAGGAACGGGAAGGAGGCGGGACATGCGCCAGGCTCTGGCTGCCCTTGGGCTGATCGCGGCGCTCGCGGCCGCGCCGCCCGGCATCGCGCGCGCGCAGGTCTTCGAGGATGACCGGCCGTTCCCCGCCGCCGCGGCGGAACTGGGCCGGCTGGCGATTCTCTCGACCACGGATACCGAGGTCTTCGCCCCGGTGCTGAAGGGATTCCAGGCCGAGAACCCCGGCGTCGCGCTGCGCTACACGGTCGCCGGCAGCGCCGATCTTTACGCGCTGCTGGCCGAAGACGGACCTTCGGGGTTCGACCTTGCGATTTCCTCGGCGATGGACCTGCAGATGAAACTGGCCAATGACGGGCTTGCGCTGCCGCATGCGCTGGCCCAGCCGGGCGCGCTGCCGCGCTGGGCGCGCTGGCAGGACCGGCTGTTCGCCTTCACCCAGGAACCGGTGGGCATCCTCGTGTCCCGCTCGGCGCTGGGCGATCTGCCGCCGCCCCGCTCGCGGCAGGATCTGATCGCGCTGCTGCGCGACCATCCCGACCGGTTCGACCGGCAGATCGGCACCTACGATCCGCGCGCCTCGGGCGCGGGCTACCTGTTCGCGGCGCAGGACGCGCGGCTGTCGGACACGTTCTGGCGACTGGCCGAGCAGATGGGCGGGCTGCATCCAAGGCTCTATTCCAGCACCTCGGACATGATCGCGGACCTTGCGGCGGGCGAGCTGGCGCTGGCCTACAACGTGCTGGGCAGCTACGCCGCGCCGCGTGTCGCCGACCGGCCCGACATCCTGCTGATCGAACCGCAGGACCACACGCTGACGCTGCTGCGCACGGCACTGATCCCGCGCGGCGCGGCGCGGCCCGATCTTGCCGGGGCCTTCATCGACTACCTGCTGTCGGATCCCGGCCGCGCGGCGCTGCGCGACGGCGCCGGCCTGCCGCCGGTCGATGGCGCGGCGCTGGCCCGCGCGCCGCACCACCGGGCGATTCGCCTCGACCCCGGTCTGCTGGTGTTTCTCGACCCGTTGCAGCGCCAGCGGTTCATCGCGGAATGGTCGGCGGCGCTGCTACAGCCTTAAGAGCGCGCGAAGGGGCTTTTCATCCGGCCGGAATGCTGCAACGACTCCAAGGGTGCGCGCCAGCCTGGGGGGGTTACGTGACGCAGGAACGATCCGCAGCCGGGCGCCGGACAGGCGCCGGGCCGCGCCTTCGGGCGCGGGCGGCCGCTGTCGTGCTCGCGGTCATGTCGGCGCTGCCCGCCGCGGCGCTGGAACCGGTGGTCTTCACGGTGCCCGGCGCGCCGAACGGGCTTGAGAAGGCGCTGCGCGGCGCCTCGCTGCTGCTGCGGGCCGAATCGCAGGGCACCACCGCCACGCAGGATCTGCTGTCGGCGGCCCGGTCGGACTACGCGCGACTTCTGGGCGTGCTTTATGCCCGCGGGCATTATTCCGGCCGGATCAGCATCCGCCTCGACGGGCGCGAGGCCGACGCGATCAGCCTGCTGGCGCCGCCAGCGCGGATCGGCCGCGCCGAGATCGCCGTCATCCCCGGCCCGGTGTTCCGCTTCGGCCGGGCCGACCTGTCGCCGCTGCCGGCGGAAACGACCCCGCCCGAGGCGTTCCGCAGGGGCGAACCGGCGCTGTCGGGCAGCGTCGTGGCGGCGGCCGAGGCCGGTGTCGCGGGCTGGCGCGCGGCAGGCCATGCCAAGGCCCGTGTCGCCGCGCAGGACGTGGTGGCCGACCATCCCCGCGCCGTGCTCGACGCGGCGCTCACGCTCGACCCCGGCCCGCGGCTGGATTTCGGGCGGCTGACGATCACCGGGCAGGAGCGGATGCGCGAAGGCGCGATCCGGCGGATCGCCGGGTTGCCGGAGGGCGAGGTTTTCGACCCCGCCGCGCTCGACCGGGCCTCGACCCGGCTGCGGCGAACCGAGATCTTCTCGACCGTCCTGATCGAAGAGGCCGAAACCCCCAACCGCGACGGTACGCTCGACATCGCGCTGACGGTGGACGAGGGGCCGCGGCGGCGGCTGTCGTTCGGTGCCGAACTGGAAAGCCGCGAGGGCCTCACGACGACCGCCGCCTGGCTCAACCGCAATCTCGCCGGCGGCGGCGAACGCCTGCTGGCCGAGATTTCCGCGGCCGGTCTCGGCGGCGAGACCGGGGTGGATTTCGGTCTTGCGCTGCGGCTTGACCGGCCCGCGACGCTCAGGGCCGACACGACCGGTTTCGCGACCTTCGAGATCGCGCGCGAACAGACCGAGGATTACACCTCCGACTCCATCGATCTCGGCCTTGGCTTCCGGCGCGAGTTCACCGATCGGCTGACCGGCGAGGCGGGCATCGCCCTGCATACCTCGCGCGCCGACGAGGATGATGACGATACCGTTTTCCGGCGCCTGTCGGTGCCGGTTCGGCTGACATGGGACGGCCGCGATTCCGATCTGAACCCGACGCGCGGGCTTTATGGCGATGTCACCGCCTCGCCCTTCGTGGGGTTCGCCGGCACCGGCAACGGCATCCGCCTGACCGGCGACGCGCGCGGCTACCTGCCGCTGGGCGGCGGCGGAACGGTGCTGGCCGGGCGGCTGCAGATGGGCAGTGTCTTCGGCCCGTCGCTGGCCGACACGCCGCGCGACGACCTGTTCTATTCCGGCGGCGGCGGCACCGTGCGCGGCCAGCCCTACCAGTCGCTTGGCGTCGAGGTTCTGCGCGGCGGCACGGTGAAGACCGGCGGCCAGCATTTCCTCGGCCTGTCCGGCGAAATCCGCGTGCCGGTTACCGGCAACTGGGGCGCGGTGGCCTTCTACGATGCCGGCTACGTGACGGCGACGGAATTCCTCGGCGACGGCGACTGGCATGCCGGGGCCGGGCTGGGCATCCGCTACCAGACCGGGATCGGCCCGATCCGGGCGGATATCGCGATGCCGGTCTCGGGCGATACCGATGACGATGTGCAGCTTTACATCGGAATCGGGCAGGCGTTCTGATGCGTGTTCTTGCCGTCCTTGCCCTCGCCGTCCTGCCCTGCGCCGCCGCAGCGCAGGACGACGACGATCGCGGCTGGCTGACCGGCAAGATCGAGGGGCTGTTGTCGGATGCCGGCCGCGAGGTGCGGCTGGAGGGGTTCGCGGGCGCGCTGTCGTCGCGCGCGACCTTCACGGAACTGTCGATCGCCGATGACGCGGGCGTCTGGCTGACGATCCGCGACGGCGCGATCCAGTGGAACCGCTCGGCCCTTCTGCGCGGCGCGATCGAGATCGAGGAGATGAGCGCGGCGTCGATCGACCTGCCGCGCCTGCCCGAGGGCGAGGAGGCCGCGCCCAGCCCCGAGGCCACGCCCTTCGCCCTGCCCGACCTGCCGGTGTCGATCGACATCGGCCGGATCGCGGCAGAGCGGGTGACACTTGGCCAACCGGTGATCGGCACCGCTCTGGACCTCACCGCCGAGGGCGGGTTCGACCTGGCCGGCGGCTCCGGCGCGGCGAAGCTTTCGGTCACCCGGCAGGACGCGGGCCCGGCCGCGCAGCTGCGGCTCGACGCCGGCTATACCGCCGAAACCCGGCGTCTCAGGCTCGACCTTCTGGTCGAGGAAGAGGCCGGCGGCATCGCCGCGGGGCTTCTGGGCCTGCCCGGCGACCCGTCGCTGACGCTGGCGGTCTCCGGCGTCGGCCCGGTCGATGACGTGACCACCGACATCGTGCTGTCGACCGATGGCCAGCGGCGGCTGGCGGGCGCGGTGCGGCTGTTCGCCGAAGAGGGCGCGCAGGGGTTCGACGCGGCGCTTTCGGGCGATATCACGCCGCTCCTGTCGCCCGACTTCCACGGCTTCTTCGGGGCCGAGGCCGGGATCGAGGCGCGCGGCCGGCGCGAAGCCTCCGGCCGGCTGGACCTGTCGCGCCTGTCCGTCGCCAGCGCGGGCCTTGCGATCGACGGCACCGCGGCGCTGGCGCCGGGCGGCCTGCCCGAACGCTTCGATCTGCGGATCGACGCCGGCGGCGGCGAGGCGCCGTTGCGGCTGCCGGTTCCCGGCGCGGCGGTGGCGCTGGACCGGGGGCAGCTGTCGCTGGCCTACGATGCCAAGGCCGACGAGGGCTGGAGCCTTTCGGCCGACATCGCCGGGCTCGACCATCCCGACCTGGCTGTCGGCCGGCTGACCGCCTCCGGCTCGGGCCGGATCGCCGCCGGCGACCGCCCGGTGGCGGGCGGCACCATCCGGCTTTCGGCGCAGGCGCTCGACTGGGCCGACCCGGCGCTGGCCGAGGCGCTGGGCCCGGCGCTCGATGCCGAGACGATGTTTCACTGGCGCAAGGGGGATCCGCTGTCCTTGCCGCGGCTGCGGCTGGCGGCGGGCGACCTTGGCCTGTCGGGCCGGGCGACGCTGACCGCCGAGGGCACGCAGGCGCTGACCGTGGCGGGCCGGGTGCAGGCCGAGGCCGGCGACCTGTCGCGGTTCTCCGGCCTGGCCGGGCGGTCGCTGGCCGGGGCGCTGGAAGGCGAGGTTGCGGGCCGCTACGACCTGTTGTCGGGCGCCGGCGAGGTCGATGCGCGGCTGATCGGCACCGATGTCGCGCCGGGCGATCCGCGGCTTGACCGGGCGCTGGCGGGGCGGTCGGAGATCATGCTGTCGGCGGCGCGCGACACCGCCGGTCTCGACCTGCGGTCCCTGTCGGTTTCGGCCGGTCCGCTGGCGCTGGAGGCCGGCGGACGGATCGCCACCGGCGACACGGCCGTATCGGCCCGGCTCGCGCTCAGCGATCTCGGGCGGATCGACCCGGCGTGGAGCGGCGCGGCAAGGGCCAGCGCGGACTGGCGGCAGGAGGGCGGGGCGGCCCGCCTGACGGCCGAGGGCACGATGGACGGTTTCGCGATGGGCATCGCGGAGGTCGACACGATTCTGGCGGGAGAGAGCCGTTTTTCGGCCGTGGTCTCCGGCCCGGCCGACGCGCTGTGGGTCGAGCGTGTGCTGCTCGATGCGCCCGGTCTCGACCTGACGATGACGGGGGCGGGCGAAACCGGCGCGCGCCGCCTGTCCGCCGAGGCGGAACTGGCCGATCTTGGCCAGCTGGTGCCGGAGTTTCCGGGCCCCGTGCGCCTGTCGGGCACAGCGCGGGAGACGGCCGGGGGCGTCACGCTCGACCTGTCGGGAACCGGGCCGGGTGGCACCGAGGCGCGGGTCGCCGGCGATGTCGCGACCGATCCGCTGGCCCTGTCGCTCGCCGTCGATGGCACGACGAATGCCGCGCTGGCCGATCCGTTCCTCGATCCGCAGTCGGTGTCCGGGCCGATCGCCTTCGCGCTGCGGCTGGACGGGCCGCCGGACCTGTCGGCGCTGTCGGGCGAGGTGCGGTTCACCGAGGGGCGGCTGGCCGCGCCGGCGGCGAACCTCGTGCTGGAAGGCATCCGGGCGACGCTGGGCCTCGGCGACGGGCGGCTGCGCCTTGACGCGACGGCCGCCGCGGCCGAGGGCGGGCGGATCGAGGCGGGCGGCACGCTCGGCCTTGACGCCGGCCTGCCCGCCGACCTCGCCATCACGCTGGACGGTTTCACCCTGTTCGAACCCGACCTTCTGCGCGCGCAGGTCGACGGCCGGCTGACGGTGACCGGGCCGGTCGCCACCGGCGCGCGGATCGCCGGCGCGCTGACCCTGCCGGGGGCGGAGATCCGGGTGCCCGAAACGTTGCCCGGAAGCGCCGGGCTGCTGCCGGGCCTTGACCATCGCGGCGAACCGGCCACCGTGCGGCAAACCCGGGCGCGGGCCGGGCTGCTGAAACAGGAAGAGACGACCGGCGCCGGACCGGCGCACAGCCTCGACGTCACGGTCAGCGCACCGCGGCGGATCTTCGTGCGGGGCCGCGGTCTGGAGGCGGAACTGGGCGGGCAGGTGGCGCTGGGCGGAACGGTGCAGGACGTCGCCGCGACCGGGCGCTTCGACCTGATCCGCGGCCGGCTTGACCTGCTGGGCAAGCGGTTCTCGCTCGACGAGGGCCTGATCGGGCTGCAGGGCGCGCTCGATCCCTTCCTGCGGTTCGTCGCCACGGCCCCGGCCGGCGACGTGACCGCCACGGTGCGGCTTGAAGGCCCGGCCAGCGCGCCGGAGGTGTCGTTCACCTCCTCGCCGCCCCTGCCGGAGGAAGAGATCGTCGCGCAATTGCTGTTCGGCCGCGACCTGACCAGCCTGTCGCCGCTGCAGGCCGCGCAACTGGCCGGCGCGGTCGCCAGCCTCGCCGGTGTCGGCGGCGAGGGGATCGTCGGGCGGATCCGGCAGGGCTTCGGCCTCGACGATCTGGACATCGCGACCGGGGCCGACGGCGGCACCGAGCTTCGGCTGGGCAAGTACATCAGCGACAACCTTTATACAGACGTCACGATCGGGTCGGACGGCAAGAGCCGGATCAACCTCAACCTCGATGTCCGGCCGGGCGTGACGCTGCGCGGCTCCGTCGGGTCCGAGGGCGAAACCGGCGTCGGCGTCTTTTACCAGCGCGACTACTGATCGCTTGAGCGGGCGCGGCGGGTGGCTAAACTGACCCTTGTGGCGGGGAGGGCTGCGCCGATGCTACGGATGATCCTTGCGGCCGGGCTTGCTGCATTCGGCGCCGGCGCCGCGCCGGCGGAAAACCTGCCCGGGCCGGTGACGGATGCCGATTACCTGCCGGTGTCCGAGGCCGAGGCGCGGCTGGGGCAGTTGCTGTTCTACGACCCGGTGCTGTCGGGCAATCGCAACATCTCCTGCGCGACCTGCCACCATCCCCGCTTCGGCACCTCCGACGGGCTGTCGCTGAGTCTCGGCGAAGGCGGCAAGGGGCTGGGCCCCGACCGGGTGGTCGACCCGGCGAACCTGCCCGAACAGCGGGTGCCAAGGAACTCGCCGGCGCTGTTCAACCTCGGCGCGCGGGAGTTCACGGTGCTGTTTCACGACGGCCGGATCGCGGCGGACCCGTCGCGCCCCTCCGGCCTGCGCACGCCGCTGGAAAACGAGATGGTGCGCGGCTTCGCCTCGATCCTGTCGGCGCAGACGATGTTTCCGGTGCTGTCGCCCGACGAGATGGCCGGGCATTACGGCGAAAACGACGTCTCCAAGGCGGTGCGCACCGGCCGGATCACCGGGCCGGGCGGCGCCTGGGACATCATCGCGCGGCGGGTCGCGGGGATACCGGCCTACGCCGAGGCGTTCGCGGCCGTCTACCCGGATGTCGCCGCCGGCCGGCCGCTGGATTTCACCGACATTTCCAACGCCGTCGCCGCCTTCATGGAATTCGAGTGGCGATCCGACGACAGCCCGTTCGACCGGCATCTGCGCGGCGAGGCCCCGCTGACCGGCGCGGCGGCGACGGGGATGGGGCTGTTCTACGGCCGCGCCGGCTGCGCCGGTTGCCATTCCGGCAAGTTCCAGACCGATCACGGCTTTCACGCGATGGGCCAGCCGCAGCTTGGGCCCGGCAAGGCCGAGCGGTTCGAGGCCCACAGCCGCGATATCGGCCGGATGCGGGTGACGAACGATCCCGCCGATGCCTATGCCTTCCGCACCCCGTCGCTGCGCAACGTGCTGCACACCGGCCCCTGGGGCCATGCCGGCGCGTTTTCCGACATCCGCGCCTTCCTGCGCCACCACGCCGATCCCCGCGCCGGGATGGAACGCTACGATCCCGCGCAGGCGGTGCTGCCCGACCTGCCGGGCACCAAGCCCGACTGGGCGGTGGCCGATGACAGCGCGGAACGCGCCCTTATCGCGGCGGCGGCGGCCGATGCCCCGGCCGTGGCGCTGACCCGGGGTGAGATCGACGCGCTGGTCGCGTTTCTGGGCGCGCTGTCGGACCCGGTGGCGCTGAAAGGCCGTCTGGGGGTGCCCGATGCCGTGCCCTCGGGGCTGGCGGTGGAGCGGTAGGCCCCGTCAACTCCGGCAGGACGGTCAGGACCGGTTGCGGGCGCGCGGGGCGACGGCGTCGATGTGGGTGGGGCACACGCCAAGGGACCGCTACTCCACCACGCCACCCGCCCCGATCCGCGTCACCCGTCCGGCCGGAACCGGCAGCCACCCCGTTTCCGTGCCGTCCGGCCAGATCACCCGCGCCTCGGCCCCGGCGTGATCGGCAAGGCCGAAATGCAGCGGCAGCGCCGTGCCGCCGGCATGGCCGCCGCCCACCGTCACCTCGCGCGCGGTGACGCGGCCGCCGGCCCGCAGTTCCACCCAGGCGCCCACGGCGCGGGTGTTCGGCGGCGGCAGAACCGGCTCTATCCCGGCCCAATGGCCTGCCGGGTCGGTCATGTTCTGCCACAGTTCCAGCGCCGCGCGGCGGTTCACGACGACCAGATCGAGCCGCCCGTCGCCATCCAGATCGGCCAGCGCCGCGCCGCGCGCGCGCTCCGTCGTCGCCACCCCGGCGGCGACGGAGACCTCGCGGAACGTGCCGTCCGGCGCCTGCCACAGCAGGTTGTTCGGATCGTGAATCGCGTTCGTCGGCATCTGGTCGACATTGCCCTTGGCGATGAAGATGTCGTCGCGCCCGTCGTTGTCGGTATCGCCGAAGGCGACGTGCCAGCCGGTCGCCGGCCGGCCGTCATCGCCGATATGCGGGCGCTGGGCATAGGTGCCGATCGCGTAGGGCGCGTTGACGAAGCCCTCGCCGGTGTTGATCTGCAGAAGCTGATCGCCCATCGAGGTCATCATCACCTCGGGCAGGCCGTCGCCGGTGATGTCCTGGCTGGCGATCCCCATACCCCAGAGCGACACGCGCGGCCAGTCCTCCACCCGTTCGCGCAAGGGGCTCAGGCGGAACATCTGTTCGTAGCCGCCGCGCACGTAATAGTGCCGGTCGTTCGAGACGCGCAGTTCCGGCTCGCCCCGCCGCCGCCAGTCGGAGATCAGCATCGACAGGGCGCAATAGCCCGGTTCGATCACCTCCGCCGTGCCGTAGCCCGCGCCCTCGGGGCGGTAGATGTCATGGCTGTCGCAGGCCTCGAACGGGCCGTCGGGATCGGCGCGGTCGACGTAATGGCCGAAAACCAGCGTGGGCCGGGCCCGCCCGGCCTCCCATGTCGCGGTGAAGGCGGTTGTCCAGCCGTCGCGCGGGGCAAGGCCCCAATCCTCGGTCGCGTCGGTGAAGGCGCAGTCCGGCCCGCCCGTCAGCACGAGGTCCGGCCCGACGCGCAGCACCGCAAGGTCGAGCCAGCCGTCGCCGTCGATGTCCAGCGGATAGGCCCCGGTCGTTTCCGTAATCGCCGGAAACGCGGCAAGGTCGAATTCCAGCGCCGCGCCCGGCGCGGGCGTGCGGTTGCGAAACAGCCGCATCGGGCCGGCGCCGCCGGCGGCGAGGATCTCGGGCCGCGCGTCGCCGTCGCAGTCGAAGACCGCAACGCCGCCGCCGACGAAAT